>CAKXIK010000112.1 GCA_934875675.1 uncultured bacterium | reverse complement strand
GTCGTAAATTCTGTTATCAATCAGATGGGTCTGATGCCATCTGCCGGATATGGAATTGCACAGAAAATCGTTTCCTTTATTATGCTGGTTCCGTCCTCTATCATGCAGAGTGTATCAGCATTTGTTGCGCAGAATATCGGTGCCGGAAAGAAAAGCCGGGCATGGAAGGGTTTTTACACTGCAATTATTACCGGATGTTCCGTTGGAATCATCATCTTTATGGTAGGATTCTTCGGAGGCGGAGTATTATCCTCTTTCTTTACCAATGATTCCGAGGTAATCGCGCAGAGCGCCGCTTACCTGAAAGGTTTCTCTGCCGACTGTATACTGACTTGTGTACTTTTCAGCAGTATCGGATATTTTAATGGCTGTGGAAAAAGTATTCCTGTTATGATCCAGGGAATCACTTCCGCATTCTGCATCCGAATTCCGGTATCTATCATTATGTCGAGATTACCGGAAACATCTCTGACTTATGTTGGAATGGCGACACCTATCACAAC
>CAKXIK010000111.1:276-522 GCA_934875675.1 uncultured bacterium | reverse complement strand
TCCCGGCCCGATGTGCTTCCACGATTTCTTTCGGAAGCAGGATACGGTCCGTTAAATCCCGGCTCACTTCTCCTGCCATATAATCGCGCTGAGTAGAGTTGATGATCGGGTTCTTATTGGAGTTTTCCTGCTTAGCTTCTTCATTTTCACAGTTGATAAGGCTTAAGATCTTATCATCTGTGGTATTAGCGTGTCTGACCAGTTCGCGCTTTTCGCGGTACTTCTGGTAGCTCATCGCTACAACCG
>CAKXIK010000111.1:0-256 GCA_934875675.1 uncultured bacterium | reverse complement strand
ACGTCAAGGGCGATCGCCTCGATGTAGATATCCTTCATGCGGCTTGGTTCCGCGACGGAAAGATTTGCCTTGGTGATTGCGTTGACAATCTTATTACGGTCGAATTCGGCCTCTGCACCATTTCTCTTAATGATTTTCATATGTACTCCTTTCTGGGCCATGCCCAATACCTTGTATTTGTTTTGCCTTCAGTATGGGGATGGCGTGTTGTGATTTTAATGCAAAATAAGGGCGGCGTTTTTGCGCCGCCCTGTGA
>CAKXIK010000110.1 GCA_934875675.1 uncultured bacterium | reverse complement strand
GATTACGGAGATAACCGATGAGTATATTCTGTTAGACGATTCCATTCTCTGCGCCAATCCCGATGACGGAATCACGTACAAAATCCTTCTGAATGATCTGCGCATCTCCCGTTATGCAGAAAGCGGAGCTATCCGAGTGGGAGAAAATGTTCAGATAACATACGAAGGCGAAATTGACGAATCGAATACCATTGACAGTGCCATTTCCGCATCTGACGTGGTAATCTCCGGCGGGGATGTTCTTATTCCCGAATAATAAAATAAAAGTCGCATATATGATTAACCGAATATAAGTTTTTGCGAGAGTTCGAAGTCATACGCAAAACTGCCGAAAATATCTTTTTCGTAGCCCATAGACATAAGTCCACCGTAATTTTGATAGAATTACGGTGGACTTTTTTGTTTTGGTAGGTTATACTTGAAATTGATAAAACAGATATGAATTTACGGGAGGACAGCGGTGTATGAAGTGCTTGGTTTTATTAGCCGGCTGCGGTCTCGGCGATGGTTCCTGCATTGAAGAAGTTATTCTGACATATGC
>CAKXIK010000109.1 GCA_934875675.1 uncultured bacterium | reverse complement strand
TAACTATACCATCTAATTCTGGTATGTGTATATTATTTTTCTTAGCATAGTCTATTAAAGCAGCTTTTATAGCTTGTTCTGCTAAAACTGAACAGTGCATTTTTACTGGTGGAAGACCATCTAAAGCTTCTGCAACAGCTTTATTAGTTAAAGCTAATGCTTCATGTATACTTTTTCCTTTTACCATTTCAGTTGCCATTGATGAAGATGCTATAGCAGATCCGCATCCAAAAGTTTGGAATTTAACGTCTTTTATTATTTCATCTTCTATATCTAAGAATATTTTCATTATATCTCCACATTTAGCATTTCCTACTTCACCAACACCACTTGCGTCTTCTATTTGTCCAACATTTCTTGGGTTTAAGAAATGATCCATTACTTTATCACTATATTGCATAATTTTTTCCTCCTAATTAATAACTATATATTTTTATATATTATTTAACAGCTTGTTTTTCTTTTTGTTCTTTTAAATAAGTGTTATATAAAGGTGATAACATTCTAAGTCTTTCTATTACTGGTGGTAATTTTTCTAAGATGTAGTC
>CAKXIK010000108.1 GCA_934875675.1 uncultured bacterium | reverse complement strand
CAGTTGCATTCAATTACATTTGGGACAGACTGGATAAATGGATAAAATTCCTTTTTCTGATAGGGTTCCTTCTTTTTCAAGACGGCTGATCCGGGCTGATACAGCCGGAGAAGAAAGATAGACTTCCTTCGCAATTTCCTTGATCGGAGTCCGCGCATTTTCCTGAAGCATCCCGATAATCTTTTTGTCGATGTGATCAAAATGGGTCGTACACAGCTGCAGGATGCCGTTCCCATGCGTCTCGGCCAGACCTTCCACGGATACGCTTCCATGATCGAAAGAGACATCCTGCGCCTCACTGACGTGAGCAGAGAAATGTATACAGTAAACCTCGGCGGCACTGCCATCGGTTCCTGTATCAACACCTCCCCGGCTTATCTTCACAATATCGTTCCCTGCCTGAGCAGTATCATCGGATATCAGAAATCGGCAGAAATAGCCAAAGCAGCATTGAAATCCAACCGTACCGTCCGCGAACTGGTGCTGGAAGAACACCTGATGACTGCCGCTGAACTGGAACAGGTTCTGGATCCCTACGCCATGACTGAAAC
>CAKXIK010000107.1:298-553 GCA_934875675.1 uncultured bacterium | reverse complement strand
CCCTCCATCTGCTCGAAGTTTTTCTTGATCTCGGCGCTGTTGCTGGTAAATTCAAACTTTGTCTGTGCGAAGGGATTCTGCCCCTCCTGCTGAAGCTGCGCGAGCTTTTCCCGGCGGATACGGACCTGATCGACCATGGAAAGCTCGGGCTGCTGGGTATTCTTAGCCACGGTATTCCTCCTGTGTTATCGTTCTACGGAAAGGATCTCAAAGCGGATCGTGCCGACCGGAGCTTCGACCTCGACGGTCTGGCCA
>CAKXIK010000107.1:0-272 GCA_934875675.1 uncultured bacterium | reverse complement strand
CGCGGACCTTCACGGTGCAGCCAAGACCGACGACACCGGCACGCTCCTGCTCGGCGCTCTCATCGATCACGACAGCATGGGACAGGATGTTCTCGACCTCTGCGATGCGGCCATACAGCTTGGCCTGCTCATTTTTCGCTTCATCATATTCACTGTTCTCGGAAAGGTCGCCGAAGGAGCGGGCTTCCTTGATCTGCTCCGCGACTTCCTTTTCGCGCGTGGTTTTCAGATAATTGAGCTCTTCCTCGAGCTCCTTCAGACGTTCTCTGGTC
>CAKXIK010000106.1:258-593 GCA_934875675.1 uncultured bacterium | reverse complement strand
ATATTCGGTGAAATATTTCAGCTTTTGGATAGAAAAGATGAAGACGAAATAGATGAAAATGGGGAGATTCTCTACAAAAAAGGCACAAGTGAGTATGGAATAACAAATGCCAATATTGCACGAATCGTTTATGGTGATGAAAACCATAAGGTTCGAATTCCTGCAAATATGTCTATTTTGGGTACGATGAACACTTCTGACCAGAATGTATTTACATTGGATACGGCTTTCCAGAGAAGATGGATTATGAGAATGATTCCAAATTCGTTCAAAAACCATAGGTTCGCAGATAATAAAATTCTTGATACAACAGTGTCATGGAAACAATTTTGTGA
>CAKXIK010000106.1:0-248 GCA_934875675.1 uncultured bacterium | reverse complement strand
CGCTTATTTTGTTACGGCATCTGATTTAGAGATGGTATATGTTGATGCAGGTGCAAGCGAATCAGAAAAAATACAAGCAGAGCATCACAATAATCGTTTTGCGGAGAAAGTTCTGAAGTATTTATGGGATGATGCGTTCAAGTTTGCACATCAAGATACTTTTAATACAAGGCAGTTTGTTAGCCTTGAGAGAATAATTGAAGCCTTTATGGATTCAGCTAAACCAAAGAATGAGCGCTTTCGTGTAT
>CAKXIK010000105.1 GCA_934875675.1 uncultured bacterium | reverse complement strand
CCATACCTGTTTCCTCCGCTGTGTATCATTTCTGGTACGTATTTTTATTTATTGCACTATTAACTTGATTCTACCATAAAATATTTATTTTGGCTACAAAAAAGTGCAGCACCTTTTGATATGTACCCCCAATACTGGACACCCAGTATTGGGGGTATTTTTATGAAATATAGTTATGAATACAAGAAAAAGTGTGTGGAATTGTACCGCCAAGGAAAATGGCCAGAAACACCAGAGGGAGTAAATGAAAAACGATTTCATGATACAATTCGGATTTGGGTTCGTACAGAAGATGCTTGTGGTCCAGAAGCACTTCGACATAAAAATCAAAACAAAGTATTGGCAACAGAAGAAAAGTATGAGCTGATTGCTAAAATTTTGGCCGGTGCATCGTGTAAAGAAACGGCAATTTCGGCTGGAATCAGTGACGGTCTCTTGTATCAATGGGTCAGATGTTATAAAATGAAAGGGTATCAGGGATTGGCCGCACAGCAAAAAGGACGGCCTCCCAAGGAGCCTGCCATGAAGAAGAAAATCGTACCAGCAGAACTGACCCCTTCAGAGCGAGAAGAAATGATTCGGCTCAGAGCAGAGA
>CAKXIK010000104.1 GCA_934875675.1 uncultured bacterium | reverse complement strand
ACAGACGTAATTCTCCGCAAAAAATTAACGTAAGTTGACAAAAACACACTTTTTTCTTCCATTTCTTTGTCGATTCAATTGCATTTGAATATGCAATGTGCTATAATACGGAAGAATAACTATGTTTTGCGTTACACGTGGAGTGGCAAACTCCACGAAAATATAACTTCGGCTCAGTCCGTAAAATGGAGTACATTAGAAGCCCATTTGCTTTCTTCACCAAAAATCATCAGCGCATTTCGTCCTAATGATATGTTTCGCCTGCGTTATCCACGCATTTCCATTATAAAGAAATTAATTCCATATTTCAAGACTGAAATGAATTATTCATCCAGAAAGAGGCAGCACGAATTCAACGAATATACGTGAATCTAACGATTACTGCTACACTTGTGACAAAAAAGCCTACATAAAATGAAAATCCCGCTGCGAAATTTCTCCGTAGCGGGATCAATTTATATTATATGCCAAGACGGCCAAAAGTCTTATTTCAAACAGTTTCCAGGCACAGAAAAAGCCCACCGTAATTCTATCGAAATTACGGTGGACTTATGGTCCGAGTGACAGGGTTCGAACCTGCGGCCTGATGGTCCCAAACCACCCGCGCTACCAACTGCGCTACAC
>CAKXIK010000103.1:311-635 GCA_934875675.1 uncultured bacterium | reverse complement strand
GTACAAACGAACTGTCGGTCCTTTGACTCAAATATTTTATCACAAATCAGCCCAGAAGTCAATTAGTTAATAGAAAAGCTCTTGACTATTTGGACGTAAACAGAAAAGTGAACCGTGAAAACTGTGATTTTCTATTCATTTTCTATTTTAGACAAAAAGAACGCGTATGCTCTTTTATAATCTTTAAATATATTTGAAAATGCGGAATCAACAGCAAAACCGTCTTCAACTTTAGTCTTTTTTTCTATTCCCAGAAACCCTTCTTCACCAGTACTAATCTTTTTATATTTTATTTCATCTGTTGCTGGTAAATGTTCCGTTTCA
>CAKXIK010000103.1:0-301 GCA_934875675.1 uncultured bacterium | reverse complement strand
ATATACAATAGCCAAATCATGTGCAATTTTTTCATTAGAAAGCATGGTAACACCCCTTTTATTTAAATTATATCACATAAATAAGAATTTGCAACTAAACGGTTGTTAGCTTCTTACTTATTACTTCCCATAAAATCCTATATGCGTTTTAGTGAAGAAGTAAGTGGTAAAAAGTAAAAAATCCCCATTCTTACGAATGAGGATTTTTGGAGGCGCCACCCAGATTTGAACTGGGGGTGAAGGTGTTGCAGACCTCTGCCTTACCACTTGGCTATGGCGCCGTTTTGGAGCGGGTTACGAG
>CAKXIK010000102.1 GCA_934875675.1 uncultured bacterium | reverse complement strand
CATCCCGCAAGTCGGTCACGTTCACGTTGATCAGTTTCAAACCGATCTTCCGTAACTCGGCCTCCACGTTAGCACTCACGTTAGCCAAGAATTTATCCCGGTCGGAATTGATTTCCTCAATATCCATCGTGGCAATCACCAAACGTAACTGCCCGAAAAGAATATCCTTGGCCAAATCCTGAATATTTTCCTGCCGTTGCCCCAACAAACGCTCTGCCGCATTCGTCATGCTATCCGGTTCGGTAGAAATACCCACCGTAAAACGACAAGGCACATCTACCCGTATATTCTGTTTACTTAAAGCGTTCGTCAAATTACACTCGATAGAGATCGGAGTCAAGTCCAGAAATGAAAAACTCTGGAACACCGGCCAGATAAAAGCCGCCCCTCCATGAATACAACGTGCGGAACTCACTCCCCCGGTCGCATTCTTACCGGTCCGCCCGTACACGACAAGAATCTTGTCTGACGGACAACGTTTATAACGGGACAATATAGCCGCAAACGTAACAAATAACACCGCCACGATGGCGACAATCAAATACAAACTACCTTCCATACTTTCCATATATTCCTAAGATTAATAATAAATAGTCATTTAAAAACGCTCCACCAGTAAGGTGTTGTCGTTTATCACTTCCACGACCCGAATCGGGGCTCCCGTCTCCAATTCCTCGCCTGCTGTCAGGGCATCAAATTCCCGGATGGCTCCC
>CAKXIK010000101.1 GCA_934875675.1 uncultured bacterium | reverse complement strand
TTGTGGAGACGTTTTACTTACCTGCAAAGGCACAGTAGGCACGATGGCCGTCCTTCAAGAACCACAAGTACATATTGCCAGACAGATCATGGCCATTCGGCCAATCAGTGAGTTGTATGTGCCGTACATTCAGCTTGTGCTGGAAACGCTTGTTGAGGATCTGAAAGCGGCGGCAAAGAGCATGATTCCAGGTATCGCCAGAGAGAATGTTTTGCAGTCACTCTTCCCGGTTCCTCCAGTCAGTGAACAGAAGCGAATCATCCAGAAGGTTTCAGAACTATCACCGTGTCTGGAGCAATACGCTGCTGCCGATACAAAGCTGCTTTCATTAAATACGGCCTTCCCCGAAACCCTCAAGAAGTCGATATTGCAAGAAGCAGCGGCTCGTCAAGGAAGGCAAAATCAAAAAGGACAAGCACGAATCTGTCATTTTCAGACGGGATAATTCTCATTATGAGAAGTTGGACGGTATGGAGCGCTGTATCGACGATGAACTGCCCTTTGAGATCCCGGAATCGTGGGCGTGGGTGCGATGGGGGTCAATCGCAGAATCTATCCAATACGGGTATAATTCACCGGCCAAACAGGAAGGGCGCATCAGAATGGTTCGCATAAGCGATATTCACGAAAACACTGTAGCATAGACTGATCTTCGCTCGAAAGATCTTTCTCGCTCTTCACGCAGCCGGATCTCTTCTTCGTTCGTTCTCCTGATTTTATCGATGTCGGATAGCCGATCTTGCAAATCTCTCTTGAAGTCTTCTTTCTTTTGAATTCCCGCACCTGCAACGCAGAGGCAGCAAGGTGGCTGCGCAACATTGAAATGACAATGGGCACAATCTATCCACCGAGCAGAATACTTGCCCTTATATTTTCCAAATGAAATCGGGCACAGGTTGCCGGTTCCATGCTCCGGGGGCGAAACCGCTACAGCGTAGTACTTTTGCTTCCACTGTTCTTCCAGACGGCTGAAGAC
>CAKXIK010000100.1:248-1042 GCA_934875675.1 uncultured bacterium | reverse complement strand
GTAGAGGGGGTATTATTATGCGGTACACATATGAGTACAAAAGGAAATGTGTAGAACTGTATCGAGAAGGAAAATGGCCAGAAACGCCGGAAGGTGTTAGCAATAAATCCTTTCGGGATAAAGTGAGACTATGGGTAAGAGCAGAGGATAGCCGCGGTCCAGAAGCACTGAAACACAAAAATTTCAACAGGAACTGGACACCAGAAGAACGGCTGGAACTAGTATCCCAAGTAATGTCCGGAAAATCCTGTGTGTCAGTGGCAATCGAGGCCGGTATTCAAGATAGACTATTGTATCAATGGGTTCAAAACTATAAAACAAAGGGGTATAATGGCCTGGTAGAAATGAAAAAAGGTCGTCCAAGTAAAGGGGTACCCCAAATGAAAAAGGAAGAAGCAAGGCCACTGAATGAATCTGAACGAGAAGAATTGATCCGGCTTCGGGCAGAAAACGAGTATATAAAGGCGGAGAATGAAGTTATAAAAAAAGAGATCGCCTTGAGAGAAGAGAGGCACGCAGCGCAACTCAAGGCGAGAATGGCACGGTCTACCTATTATTTTGAGTTGAGCAAGGCCGATCAAGTTGCCGTTCGAAACCATTGCTTGGCAGATGAAATCAAAGACATTTTCTCACAGCATAAAGGCCGCTACGGTGTGCGAAGAGTATATCAGGAACTGATAAAGCGCGGCCACAAGGTCAATCATAAGCGGGTACAACGGCTTATGCACACTATGGGGTTGGCAGGAAAGCGCCCAAAGGAAAAGTATCATTCCTACAAGGGCGAGGTCGGCAAG
>CAKXIK010000100.1:0-238 GCA_934875675.1 uncultured bacterium | reverse complement strand
GAATATCCTTGACCGGGATTTCAGCACGACAGCTCCTATGCAAAAATGGACTACCGATGTATCTCAGTTCGGTTTTTCGTGGGGGAAGTGTTATCTCTCTCCCATACTCGACATGAACACAAACGAAATCATTTCTTATGATTTATCTCAAAGTGCCAATATGGAACAGATCCAGAGAATGTTGGCCGGCGCCTTTACAAAGTTTCCCTCTGTAGATGGCCTGATCTTTCACTCTGAT
>CAKXIK010000099.1 GCA_934875675.1 uncultured bacterium | reverse complement strand
TGTATGTGTTAAAATGATGTGACCCAAAAAGAGAGGAAGCCTCCCGCGAGATATGGTATAATGAGTTCACCACAAACCACCAAACCATAACAAGGAGAGACTTCCCATGAACAGTATAACACAGGAAGCACGGAAACGACAAGCGGTAGTAAAGACTTCAATAAAAAAAGGGAAAAGCTATGCAAGCCGTATGTACGGGGTAAGTCTTTCAAGTGTCAAACGGTGGTGCAAACGCTATGACGGAGATTGGCGGTCACTGAAAGAAAAAACACATCGCCCGAAAAGCCATCCGAAGCGTCACACTCCGAAGGAAGAAGCCCAGATAAAAAAAGCGTTTTGCGAGAATTTTCAGCGTTACGGCTGGGACGGAACGTATGACGCAGCAGTGAAGGCAGGCTATACCCGCAGTTTCAGCGGGATGGTATATGCGGCAAAAAGAATGGGTCTGGGGGCGGAACAGAAAAAGAAAAAGCCTCCACGTACCAATCTTAAACGGTATCCGGAATTGTCGTTTCCCGGAGAAAAAGTACAAATTGATGTGAAAGAGGTCCCGTATGCCTGCCTGAGGGGCGCATTACGCAGAGATGGAAAGCATTTGTACCAGTGGACAGCCATAGACGAATGCACACGAATCCGCTTTGTGTATGGCTTTGAAGAACACACGCCGGAGAACACCGTAAAATTTCTGAAAATGCTGTTCAAAGCGTTACCGTTCAAAATCCAGACGATCCAGACCGACAACGGAACGGAGTTCACCTACAAATTCATCAGCGAAACCGAGAAAAGCCCGATGGATCAGCTGCTTGAAACATGCGGCACAGCGCATGTTCTGATTCCGCCGAGAACACCGTGGCACAATGGGAAAGTCGAACGCAGCCACCGCAATGACCAGCGGTACTTCTACGATTGGGAAAAGTTCTGGAGCGTAGAGGAACTCAACGAGAAGCTCAACATGCATCTAAATTGGAGCAATCACAAAACCATGCGTACACTCGGAGGAAAAAGTCCGCTTCAATTTCTCAAAGAAAAGCTGTCCGCGTGAA
>CAKXIK010000098.1 GCA_934875675.1 uncultured bacterium | reverse complement strand
CACATGTACTTATGGCTTTAGGATTACCACACGAATTAGCTCATGGTTCTTTAAGACTTGTAGTTGGTGACTTTACAACTGAAGAGGATATAGATTATGTATTAGAAACATTACCACCAATTATAGCAAGACTTAGAGAGTTATCTCCATTATATCAAACATATATAAAAGAACATCCAGAAGAAAATAAATAATATGTTACAACATAAATATAATGGGTAAGTATTAAATAAAGAAAAATAAAACAAATTAAAATAGATAAGCAATCGGGCTTAAATTGAAAATAACTTATATTAACTACAAATAAAAATAGTGAATATTTAGGAGGAACAAGATTATGCAATATAGTGATAAAGTAATGGACCATTTCTTACATCCAAGAAATGTAGGTGAAATAGAAGATGCAAGTGGTGTTGGTGAAGTAGGAAACGCTAAATGTGGAGATATAATGAAAATATTCTTAGACGTAGAAGATGATATAATAAAAGACGTTAAATTCCAAACATTTGGATGCGGTTCTGCAATAGCAAGTTCATCAATGGCTACTGAACTTATAAAAGGTAAAAGTATACATGAAGCTTTAGCTTTAACTAACAAAGCAGTAGCAGAAGCTTTAGATGGACTTCCACCAGTAAAAATGCACTGTTCAGTTTTAGCAGAACAAGCTATAAAAGCTGCACTAGTAGATTATGCTCAAAAGAATAATATAGAAATACCAGAATTAGAAGGATTTGAACCAGATCACGATCATGACCACGGTGTAGAAGAAAAAATCTTTGGGATACTCTCAAAGATTTTTTCATGTTTAACAATAAATTTTTAATAATTAATGCTTTTAAAATTATTGCAAAATAGATATAATATAAAAACGAGGTGATAAACAAATATGAAAAAGAAAGTAATGATAGGTATGAGTGGTGGAGTAGATAGTTCTGTTGCTGCCTATTTATTAAAAGAACAAGGATATGATGTAATCGGCGTGACTATGAAGTTATGGCAAGATGATGAAGAATATGAATTAATAGAAAATGATGGAGGATGTTGCTC
>CAKXIK010000097.1 GCA_934875675.1 uncultured bacterium | reverse complement strand
CTCTTGATCTGATCACTTTCTCTGCCAATGGTACTACTGTCTCGGCATCTATTGTTGAGGATACTGCGACCAAGATTACCAGTGTTAAGTATGCTGAAGGCAAATTGACTGCGACTTCTACTGAGAATATGGTAGATGGCAGCGTAAAGCTCGCAATTACTATTGCAAACAATAATGCTACTGCTACTGTGTACGTAAATGTGACTCTCAACTGATTTTCTAATTAAAAATCACAATGAAACGTGCTCCCCTTTTTTGAGGGGAGCACGTTTTTCTAAAATTTACAAATCCCCGTTTCCGCATATCTTTTCGCAATCTGGCCATGATAAGCTCCAGAACGACGCAAGTTCGTTCTTTGATTTTACAATCTCTCATTTCAACATGAAACAAAGGAGAACATTGTTATGGCTAGCAATAAGTCTTCCAGCAACAACAAGATCATGGTCCCCCAGGCTCGCGCCGCGATGGACAAGTTCAAGATGGAAGCTGCCAACGAGGTTGGCGTGGATCTGAAGAAGGGCTACAACGGCTCTATGACCACCCGTGAGGCCGGTTCTATCGGCGGCCAGATGGTCAAAAAGATGATCCAGTCCTATGAGCAGGGCATGAGCAGCGCCGAGTAACCCACCGGGTTCTCTTCTCTGCTGTGTTGGAACAGAGGGAGAGGCAAGTTGCCTCTCCCTCTGTTCCTGTTTAGAATGCGCTACTCCCCCGCCGGCACAGGCGTGCCGACGGGGGAGCCAAATCAGACCTCCATAATCACAGGGAGGATCATAGGATTGCGTTTGGTTTTCTTGTAGAGATAGCGGGACATCTCGCCCTTCATGGCGGACTTGATAGTGGCCCAGTCCCCAATGCCCCGGCTCTGGCAGGCATCCAGGGCCTCCAAGGCCACCTCCCGGAGTTCCTCCATGAGGCTCTCCGATTCCTTTACATAGACGAAGCCCCGGGTGATGATGTCGGGGCCGGAGACCAGCTCTCCGGTCTCTCCGGACAGGGAGACTACCACCACAATCATGCCGTCCTGGGCCAGGTGCCGGCGGTCCCGCAGGACCACGCTGCCCACGTC
>CAKXIK010000096.1 GCA_934875675.1 uncultured bacterium | reverse complement strand
CAATATAAGCGCAGCAGCCATGAGCGGCTTGAGCGCTTTTCAGATATACTGGCTCGCAATGGTATTGCGGTAACTGTGCGGCGGACGCTAGGTTCTGATATCAATGCTTCTTGCGGTCAACTCAGACGCAAACGTCTTGAACAAACAGATAGCCTAAGTCAAAATTGTTGTTAAGCGGACAGAATTTTGAGGCTGGTCTGAAAGGAATGGGCATGTTAATGAATGTTTACATGAAAACCGATACCGGAAAAATTCGGTCTTCGAATCAGGATGCAATGTTTTCGATGGAACCGGAGTCCGGAGTTCTGTGTGCCGCAGTATGTGATGGTATGGGCGGTGCAAGCGGTGGTAATATTGCCAGCGAGCTCTGTGTACAAATTCTTCAGGATCAATTGCAGCGAGCGTATCGGGTAGGAATGAACGAAAAGTCGATTCGGCAAATGCTGACTACAGCTTTGTTCAATGCTAATCGTGCCGTTTATGAAGAGGCACAAAAAACAGAAGCGCTTGCGGGAATGGGAACCACTGCAGTGCTTGCTCTGGTACAGAAAAATTGTCTGTTTCTGGCTCATGTGGGGGACAGCCGTGCACTGCTTTTGCGGAATGGTTCGGTGCAGCAGTTGACGCATGATCATACAATTGTGCAGGCGATGGTGGATTCGGGGGAAATTTCAGAACAGCAGGCGCAGCAGCATCCGCAAAAACACATTATCACCCGCGCGGTTGGTGTGTTGCCTGAAGTGGAAATTGATGACTCTGAATGGGATTTAAAACCGAATGATTTAGTTTTGCTCTGTTCGGACGGACTGTCAAATCACTTGAGCAATGAGCAGATTTGTAAGGCTGCCGAGCAGTTCCCGCCGCAGGAGCTTGCAGAGGGGTTGATTACCCTTGCAAACGAGGATGGGGGAAGCGATAATATTACCGCAGTGGTGATTTCGATGAATGAACCTACAGGAGGCAATGAAAATGGATAAGTATGTTGGAAAACGACTGGACGACCGTTATGATATTCGTGAAGTCATCGGTGTCGGCGGCATGGCAATCGTCTATAAGGCATACGACCGCGTGGAAGACCGCATTGTAAGTATCAA
>CAKXIK010000095.1:370-1102 GCA_934875675.1 uncultured bacterium | reverse complement strand
GAGTAAACACCAATTATTTCCGTAAAAAAGTATGTTACAGCGAAATGTAAGAGAAAGAGAGGAGAATTTGTATGAGTATTTACAAAGATAATGTCACTGGGAAGTGGCGAGTGGTATACCGCTACACCGACTGGACAGGGGAAACACACCAGTCGTCGAAAAGAGGATTTCCTACAAAACGAGAAGCGTTGATGTGGGAACGGGAGTTGTTACTGAAGAAAGAAGCAAAACTGGATATGACCTTCGAAAGCTTCTATGAGATTTATGTGGAGGATATGCAAAACCGAATCCGTGATAATACCTGGGGAACAAAAACAAATATCGCCAGAACCAAAATTCTTCCCTATTTCGGAAAGCGAAAGATAGGAGAAATTGAGCCAAGGGACATTATTGCATGGCAGAATGAACTGCTTGCGATCCGGCAGCCAAACGGAAAGCCGTATTCATCCTCTTATCTGCAGAAAATTCACAGTCAGTTAAGTGCTATTTTCAATCATGCAGTCAATTTTTACCATCTTCCATCCAATCCGGCACAGAAAGCTGGAAATATGGGAAAAGAGGAACACCGGGAAATGCTGTTCTGGACAAAAGAAGAATATCTGAAATTTGCAGATGTCATGATGGACAAGCCTGTTTCCTATTATGCGTTTGAAATACTTTATTGGTGTGGGCTTCGCATGGGCGAGTTATTAGCACTTACACCGGCAGATTTCAATTTTGAAACGCATACAC
>CAKXIK010000095.1:0-360 GCA_934875675.1 uncultured bacterium | reverse complement strand
ACACTACGGATTAACAAGTCCTATCAGAGACTGCACCGGGAAGATGTGATTACACCGCCAAAGACATTAAAAAGTAATCGAACCATTAAGATGCCACAATTTTTGTGTGATGAGATGCAGGATTATCTGAAAATGCTGTATGAGCCGAAAGTGGACGAACGGATTTTCATGATTTCCAAATCGTATCTCCATCATGAGATGGACAGAGGAGCGAAAGCTTCTGGGGTAAAGAGAATCCGAGTGCATGACTTGAGACACTCCCATGTATCGTTGCTGATCAATATGGGATTTACAGTACTGGCAATTGCAGATCGAATGGGGCATGAAAGTATTGATATTACTTACCGATATGCACATCTG
>CAKXIK010000094.1:933-1229 GCA_934875675.1 uncultured bacterium | reverse complement strand
CTGAAAGCACGCAGCTATAATATCGACCTCTGCGGCTATCCTCACGAAGAGGAGGAGATCCTGCCGCCGAAGGAACTGATTCAGCAGTACCAGGAAAAGCGGGCCAGCCTGAACGCTGACATCGACCGCATCCTTGCCCAGATCACCGATATCCTTGGTATCGACATCACGGAGGAGGGCGACGAATGACTGCACAGCAACTGAAAAACTCCATTCTCCAGATGGCTGTTCAGGGCAAGCTCGTGCCGCAGGACCCAAATGACGAGCCCGCCAGCGTTCTGCTGGAACGCATCCAT
>CAKXIK010000094.1:0-923 GCA_934875675.1 uncultured bacterium | reverse complement strand
CGGCTCATCAAAGAGAAGAAAATCAAGCGAGAAAAGAACCCTTCGGTTATATTCAAAGGTGCCGATAATACTCCTTATGAGAAAATCGGCGATGAGGTGCATCCTTTGGATACTCCCTTTGATATTCCGGAAAGCTGGGAGTGGGTGCGGCTCATTGATGTCTGCGAGTACATCCAGCGTGGAAAGTCACCGAAGTATTCTCCAATCAAAAAGTACCCTGTTGTCGCCCAGAAGTGCAATCAATGGAGCGGTTTTTCGATTGAAAAGGCACAGTTCATTGAGCCAGATTCTCTGTCCTCCTATGGTCCTGAGCGTCTCTTGCAGGATAATGACTTAATGTGGAACTCTACTGGCCTTGGTACGCTGGGGCGAATGGCTATTTACAAAACCGCAGCTAACCCGTATGAGCTGGCTGTTGCTGATAGCCATGTCACCGTTATACGCCCTCTGAAACAGTTTGTTCTGCCGGAATACTTGTACTACTACTTTGCCAATCCAAGCGTACAAAGCGTTATAGAAGATCAGGCAGACGGTACTACTAAGCAGAAGGAACTTGCCACAGCAACCATCAAAGCGTATCTCACACCAATTCCGCCGCTCGATGAGCAACGCCGTATTTTAACGAAACTGTCGGAAGTTCTGCCGGTGGTAAAAAGCTATGGAGCTGTGTACAGCGAAACTGTAGCCATGCAGGAAGCCTTTCCAGAGGCTCTAAAGAAGTCGATTTTGCAGGAGGCAGTTCAGGGCAAGCTGGTACCCCAAGACCCGTCTGACGAGCCTGCAGAGGCTCTGCTGGAGCGTATCCGGGCGGAAAAACAGCGGCTCATCAAGGAAGGCAAAATCAAGAAGGACAAGCACGAATCCGTCATTTTCAGACGGGATAATTCTCATTATGAAAAGCGTGGCTCAGAAGAGGTCTGTAT
>CAKXIK010000093.1 GCA_934875675.1 uncultured bacterium | reverse complement strand
GTTAATAAACAACTGAATGTACTGTGATGACAAATACGGATGAGCACAAATTTGTGTTATATTTCCGTCTTTGTAATAAAATTCTCTACCGTCACAAATCCAAGAATTACCTATTGTGCCTACCGAAGTGATTAAAATATCTCCTGGCTTAGGTACACCATAATCCCTTTTTAAACGGTCGTAATGTTCTTTTGTTATAAAAAGTTGCAAATGAATTTCTTCCCCTCGATATAAGTCGCCAATTTCCTTAGATCGAAAGAATGGGATACCTTCAGCAACGTAATCCTTTTCAAAAACTCGTTTACTTGACTGCACAGCAACAATACTTCCAAGTCTACGCCATTCCCAGGTGTTCGGAACCTCAAACGGGATCTCATCGTCAATACAACGCTCAATTCCGTCCAACTTCTCATAATGAGAACTTTACATAGTTACAATTTTATTTTCTAAAGAACTAATAGAAGCAAGAATTCTATTTTGTTCGTTGACCGGTGGAAGAGGTACAAGCATGTTTGCAAGTTCACCTAAATAAATTCCACCTTGTGCGGTTCCATTGCTTTTAGAATTGAACTGCTGTTGAAATAAAGGACTATCCAATAATAATTTCATGTATTTATTATTTATCAATGAGCCAAAGATAGCAATACTTCGCTGTGCTATGACAGGTTCATCATATCCATAAATTGCTGTATTTCCGATGCTTCCACCGATAATACCAAGGATTACATCCCCTTTTGAAATTTGTGTTCTCGGATTTTCTTTATTAAATCCATTTTGATCACACAACCTATCTTCATCAGTAAATAAAATTCTACCATTCTTAATATTTCGAGCACTAATAACCCTAAACCCGTTTGCTCTTTTAGGTGGCGGATTATGAGAACCATCTGTCAATTTATAACAAATAGTTGAAAAACGACACCAACGCCATCCGTTCGGTAGCTCAAAAGGAATTTCATCATCAATGCACACTTCCTCAGAACCACGCTTTTCATAATGAGAATTATCCCGTCTATAAATGATGGAATCATGCTTGCCACGCTTAATTTTTCCTTCTTGAATCAGTCGCTCTTTCTCTGCACGGATGCGTTCCAGAAGGACAGAAGCCGGTTCATCCGATGGGTCTTGCGGAACAAGTTTTCCCTGGACAGCTTCTTGTAAGATGGATTTCTTTAATCTATTAGGGAAATCATTATTTAGAGATTCTGTCTCTGAGTATTTTTCTCCATATGTAACAACATATGGT
>CAKXIK010000092.1 GCA_934875675.1 uncultured bacterium | reverse complement strand
TGTGCTCTATCCAGCTGAGCTACTGAGACATTTTTAAGATTTATGCAATTTTTACTGCTCGAAGGAATCGAACCATCTGCCGCTTAGGAGGCGTGTGCTCTATCCAACTGAGCTATTGCGACGTATTTAATTTTTTTGACAGCCCCCGTAGTTATCGGACTTAGCTCCCACCTGCACTTTTTCAGAGGTGAGCGTTGTAACGCCACCTTAGGAGGCGGTCGCTCTATCCAGCTGAGCTACGGAAACAGATATGCAGTTGTAAGCTGAGAACTTAACAGAAGAGTCAATCAAGGACATAAAACCTAAAATATTATAATTCATTTTTAAGCCAAAGTCAATTCGCAAATTACAGAAAGGAAAACAACAAACAGAAGATTAATATTAATAAAAAATACGATTTTCAGATAGTGCTAATTCCCCTTTATGAATGAGCATTTTCCTATAAAAACATGCAAGTTGAAAAATATAATAAAAAGTACTTGCTTTTTTTTTATATTTATGCTACAATCACTTCAACGATTTAAAGTATTTACCTATTGATGCTTTTGCTCAACAAAGTACAGGGGGAATGTGGCACATGAGTACACAACAGACGATTTGGATTGTCATTGGTGTCTATATTGTTTTTATGCTGGTTGTTGGTATTATGAATAGCAGAGGGTCGAAAAGTATTTCTGATTTTACCGTAGGGAAACGGAATGCCGGTGGATGGATTACGGCACTGTCTTATGGAACGGCATATTTTTCTGCAGTAATGTTTGTCGGATATTCCGGCGGCTCGGGATGGTCATTCGGATTGTGGTCTGTTTTGCCTGGCATTGGCAATGCGATCATTGGCTCGCTTTTGGCATGGCTTGTACTGGCAAAGCGTACCCGCGAAACAACACGCCGCCTGCAGATCAAATCTATGCCCCAATTTTTTGAAAAAAGATATCAAAGTCCCGGAATGAAGCTTTTTTCCTGTATCGTTATTTTTGTGTTCCTTTTGCCGTATTCTGCTTCGGTTTATAAGGGACTTACCAGTGTTTGCTCCGTTCTGCTGGGTGTCAACGAGCAGGTTTGTATGATTATCATTGCAGTTGCTGCGGCACTGATCGTTATTCTTGGAGGTTATCTTGCAACATTGAAGGCTGATTTTATTCAGGGCTTCATCATGATGGTAGGCGTTACAGCGTTAATCATCGCGGTTGTTTCTTCCCGGCAGGTTGGAGGGCTTACGTCCGGGTTAAGCCGAATGACCGAATACATGAAGGGCCATGAAATGCTCCCGATGACACCCCAGGCAACGGTATCACTTTGGGCTACGGTGCTGATGACCAGCTTTGGAACCTGGGGATTGCCTCAAATGATCCATAAAAACTATGGCATCAAAGATGATCACGAAATCCGACGCGGA
>CAKXIK010000091.1 GCA_934875675.1 uncultured bacterium | reverse complement strand
CCCCCCCTGCACGCTCCCGGATCGGATTGAATAAAGAATCAGTCGTTTCTCCTACAACCGGATTGATGCTTCGCACTTTGATGTGATCCCCTGCACATTTCTGTATCGTATATTCAACCAATGCATCCGAAACCTTTCCAACGTTCAGGGTATTAGTCAGGCAAATCGGTGTCTCTATCACACCGAGTTCCTCAATTTGAATCGTTCCTGCTGTCTTCCCGTATCCATTTAATGTAAACACACTGGCAACCGGTTTCTTTACGAAAACATTTCCATCGCACGGGATAACAGCCGTCACGCCGGTTTTATGACCATTTTCTTCCACCGTACAGTGCCCGACCTTCACTCCCGGCACATCGGTAATCAAGTTTGCCTTCCCGCACGGAATGCTTCCTACCTTATATCCATAGGAGCGGATGTCCTTTGCTCCATTCATACCAAATCCTCCAATTCAGCATCCAAAACAAGTCTTGTACCGATTAGTTGGTTGCCGTCATAAATTCATCCATGATTTCTTTGCGGATTTTCTCAAGAAGTTCCGGTGCCTTTCCTCCAACCGGCTTCCCGTCCAGTTCATTCGCATACATGCAGAGCTTGCTTGAACTTGTAACAAGAACCTCATCTGCATCAAACATTTCATCCAGAGTATATGGAGTCTCACTCACCGGAATTTCAAGCTTTTTACATGCTTTAATCAGATGAGCTCTTACAATTCCCGGCAGAATCAGGTTATCTGTCGGCGCTGTAATCAGTTTGCCGTCCTTAATGATGTGGCAGTTGCTGTGCGCGCACTCCGTAACCCGCTTTCCCGGTCTGTAAAATACACACTCTTCCGCCCCTGCTCTTTTTGCCTTCTCAGCTGCCATGACAGACGGAATCAGATTCAACGTCTTGATGTTGCAATGGAAAAATCGCGTATCCTCTGCTGTAATCAGCTTAATTGGCTTCGTCCCATCCGCGATTTCTGCCGGCTTTAACATAATCCACAAATTTGCCTTTCCTTCCGGGAATACATGGTTACGCATGCCGGTACCTCTTGTTACCTGATAATAAACAAACAGATTTCCGGTATCCATTTTGTTTACCATTTCCTGAAGCAAGTCCGCCAGTTCTGCTTTTGTCACAGGCACTTTGATATCCAGAAGTCCGGCGCTGTTGAATAAACGATCGATATGTTCATTCAATGCAAAAATTTTATAGTTTCTTGACAGCCCTGCGTCATAAACCCCATCTCCGAACCAGCATACTCTGTCATTCATTGGAATGCTCATCTCGTCCAGCTCGCCAAATTTTCCATTATAATATCCTAATGTTTTCATTCTCTTTTCCTCCATTTTCTCAAAGAAAAAACAACAAACACGCTCTAGTGTTGAAGCGCAAAAAAATAGGCAAAAATGCTTTACAAACACCTTTGCTTGCTTAAATAATATTATTATTATAATTCTTTTTTTCTAAAATGCAATCCCTATTTTTTTATAAATTACTTTTTTTGCAAAATATGCCGTTTTTTTCAAACATGCTGCGGCGGGGTCTCTTTAGCAGCCTGACTTAACCCAGCGGCAAGCCACTGGGGTTCCATTGACGGAGTTCTAGTGCCTGCGTACATCGCAAGGACTTTGGCAGACACCTCTGTTCCGGAGCAACAAAACTCGCGAACAAGCAGTCCTACGACCACATTTGTGTCGATTCGATGGAACTGAATCTTCACATTCGCGTTCTCTGGGCCACAAGATCTCCCAGATGGATACTAAGTCAAATACCCGGGGCTATGAAATTAAACGGTACGAATACCGGAATTCATAATCTTTTTTCCTGAACGAATGATTTCTTCAATCA
>CAKXIK010000090.1:1092-2636 GCA_934875675.1 uncultured bacterium | reverse complement strand
GTAACTTTATTCTAACAGATATCCCATTCACTGTGGACATTTTTATGTGTTCAATTTCATTTTACAATTAACCAAATTATAAAAAATAAAAAGACGAGGGAATCATTTTAAGTAGATGATTCCCTCGTCTTTTATGATTCCAGCAGGAATCAATCTTATGTTTTTTTTGGGGGGGTTACTGCTTCGATAAGAATGCGCCCGTCTTCTTGTATCAAACGCAGCTTATTTCCTGAAACACCAATGGAATCCAGAAGCTCCCGTGGAATTTGCACCCGGCCAGCCCGATCTAAAACGGCAAACTCTTCTTGTGTGTTTTCAAACAGATCAATAGAATCCAGTCGATCTGCATAGCTTTGCTTGGTAATCAATTCACTGCTCGTTTTACCGTCCCGAATGGAAATTACGCGCCCAACACGTTTTGAAAGCAAGCGATCATGGGTAACAATTACAATTGTCAAGCCATTTCGGTTCAATTCTCGAAAAACATCCAAGATATAGCTGCCTGTCTTCGAATCTACAGAGCCTGTTGGTTCATCAGCCAAAAGCAGCTTGGGAGAATTTGCAAGGGCTATCGCAATAGCAATACGCTGTTGTTCTCCGCCGGAAAGTTCACCGAGACGTCTGGTTTTCTTGTGGGACATGCCAACAAGCTCCAATAACTCCAGTGCACGTTCTTCACGCTTTCTTTTTCCGGAAAGCATCATCGGCATTTGTACATTCTCAGATGCCGTTAAATAGGGAAGGAGATTTCTAGCGTTATTTTGCCACACAAAACCGACAGTATTGCGTTTGTAATCAACCAGTTCCTTTTCGTTGAGCTTGAATAAGTTTTTACCGTCTACAAACAATTGCCCGGCAGACGGCCGATCCAGACCACCGATCATATTCAGGAAGGTGGATTTTCCACTCCCGCTGTTCCCGATAATCGCGATCAGTTCTTGGCGGTCTACGGACAACTCCAGCCCCTGCAAAGCAAGAACCTCGCTGTCTTTTGTTTTATAGATTTTAACCAGATTTTCACATAAGATCATAGGATCCGGTGCTGTTTGCGCAATCAGTTCATCCGCTTTTGTCTCAGCCATTGATCAGTTCACCGTCCCCCAGCTCATATACTTGATCTCCAAGCTCCATCAGTCCGGCATCATGTGTTGTCATTACAAAGGTGAGCCCTTCGGCCTCAGTCAGTTCGCGAAAAATTTTAACCACCTGCAGCCCGGTATTGGTATCCAGTTCAGCAGTTGGCTCATCAGCAAAAACAACCCGAGGTCTGTGGGCAATTGCTCTTGCAATTGCGACACGCTGCTGTTCTCCGCCGGAGAGCTCCTGTGGCATATGATCCATCCGTGAGCCTAACCCCACCATTTTCAGACAGTCCTCGGCTCTTTTTTTTCGACCGTCCTTGATTCCGGCAAGCCGAAGTGCAAATTCAACGTTTTCATATGCATTCATCATAGGAATTAGCGCAACAGATTGAAAAACAAATCCGATATTATTAGCTCGCAGCATAGACAATTCTCTGTCTGTCAAAGCAGATACCGAAACTC
>CAKXIK010000090.1:0-1082 GCA_934875675.1 uncultured bacterium | reverse complement strand
CTTCATCCGTTTGTTCACTCAGACTGGAGCCATCAAAGTAAACGGTACCCTCCGTCGGCCGGTCAAGTGCTCCGAGAAGATTCATCAGTGTTGTCTTACCAGAGCCGGACTTTCCTTTTAGAATGGTCAATTTGCCGGATGGAATAGAGATGGAAATATGTTTTAATGCCCAGAATGGGTTGCTGTCCGCAACTGGGAAAGCACGCCCGAGATTATTAGTTTGAATCATTGATTCCATTTTGCGAACACCCCCGTTTAATCCTCTCCCAGTTTTAATGCCTGCACAATACGAATTTTTGAAATCAGCCATGCAAGAATAACCATACAGCAAATAATCATTATTGAAATAACAGTAAATAACCGCGCTGAATCACTGAAATATGTAATCATTTCCATTGGCAGCACCTGATCCGCAGCGCTGTATGCGATTTGAATTAATGGCAAATAAAGCTTTGTTACCAGAACTCCCGTCCCAAGACCTATTAAGATGGAGCTGCCGGAAATCAACAACTGCTCCGCAATCAGCATCGAAATAATCTCCCGCATGGAAAGTCCCATTGCACGAAAAATCCCAAACTGAAGCTCACGAGACCGAATGGACAAGATCCAGTAAATCAGAAATCCGACCATACACAGAAGCAGTACAATAATGAAATTGGCAGTCAACACACCGTTAGTGCCTTGAAAAACGGGTTCATTTTTCAACGCAATTAAATCGGCGGCAGTATCCCGAAAAACGGAAAAGCGGATTCCCCGCTCCTGAGCAAAATCGTAGACAGGTTGAGAAGACCCCGTCATTTTGAGCCATATCATATAAGGCCGAACACCACAAGATGCCTGTAATTGGTATATGTTCGCGACAATCAGATAATTTGTGCTTTCCACATTTTCCCCGGTTGCGGTTTGGGTTGTTGTACGTGGAGAAAATGTAGGCCAATAATCCACAAAACCATAAATTACGCCATAAAGCGAATAGCCATCGGAATCCGAGTAGGAAAGGATATCACCGACGGAATATCCTTTTTCATCCCGAAAACTGGAGGAAACCAGTATTCCGCGGGGATCCTGCGACATAGCATTCA
>CAKXIK010000089.1 GCA_934875675.1 uncultured bacterium | reverse complement strand
GGTTACCGGAATTACCTTCAAAGGCGTTCATTATGAAATGATCGTCGATGTGGATGGGTTCAAATGGATGATTCAGTCTACCGATATGGAACCGGTAGGAAAAACAATTGGGCTGCATATTGAACCGGATGCGTTTCATATCATGAAGCGTTCCGAATATTCCGGTACATTTGGTGATTACAGTACCTTTAGCGATGAGATGGATGAAACACCGGCGGAAGAAGAGGTGGAATCTTGAGGGCCAAGAAGGCAGCGCTGCCGTATATTGTTTGGATGTTGATCTTTACAATTGTTCCTCTTGGAATCGTGGCGTATTTTGCCTTTACGGATGACGTTGGCCGCTTTACCTTTGAAAATATTCTAAGAATCGGTGAGTTTATTCCAACCCTGTGGGAATCAATTAAGCTTGGCGGTATTGCTACCATTTTTTGCATTCTGCTCGGTTATCCGATGGCGTATATTATTTCGCGTTCCAAAGCGCGTGCGCAGCAAACAATGGTCATGATCCTGATGCTGCCCATGTGGATGAATTTTTTGCTTCGCACATATTCCTGGATGACACTGCTGGAAGATACCGGTCTGATCAATTCTTTTTTGCAACGGATCGGTTTACCAGTGATTCATATGATTAACACCCCGGGTGCGGTTGTGCTTGGTATGGTTTACAATTTTCTGCCATTCATGATTTTGCCGATTTACTCCGTGATGGTAAAAATCGATTTTCGCGTAGTGGAAGCGGCGCAGGATCTTGGTGCAAATGCGCTGCATGTGTTTCGGCGTGTCATTTTTCCGCTCAGTGTGCCCGGAATCTGTTCCGGTATTACCATGGTTTTTGTTCCGGCGGTGAGTACCTTTGTCATTTCAAAAATGCTGGGTGGCAGTTTGAATATGCTGATCGGTGATGTAATTGAAATGATGTTTGTCGGCAGTTCACTTAACTTTAATCTTGGTGCAGCGCTCTCGCTCGTGCTGATGGTACTGATTTTGATTTGCATGGCGGTTATGAATCATTTTGACGATGATTCTGATTCGGCGGGAGGAGGAATTTTACTGTGAAGATTTTTTCTAAAATTTATACGGCCCTGATTTTCACATTCCTTTATGCGCCGATTTTTATTCTGATTATTTTCTCTTTTAATGAAAGCAAAACGAGAGGTCTTTGGACAGGCTTTACACTAAAATGGTATAGTGAACTCTTTCAGGATAAAGATATTTTAAATGCATTATCTGTCACCCTAATTGTGGCAGTGATTGCTTCTACGGTTGCGGTAATTATCGGCACCCTTGCTGCGGTTGGAATCTTCAGCATGAAAAAGCGTACCCGATCCTTGATTATGGCAGTCAACGAAATTCCCATGGTGAATCCCGAAATTGTAACCGGAATTTCTTTAATGCTTTTGTTTGTGTTGGTCTATAACGCAACGGGGATGTTTGAGACCGGCATGGGAACGCTGCTGATTGCGCATATCTCATTTTGTATTCCCTATGTTTTGCTTTCTGTTCTGCCAAAGCTGCGGCAGATGAATTATTCCATTTATGAAGCAGCCCTTGATTTAGGATGCAATCCTGTGAAGGCTTTCTTCAGAGTTATTTTACCGGAAATTTTGCCTGGTATTTTAACCGGATTTTTGATGGCGTTTACGCTTTCACTGGATGACTTCGTAATCAGTCTGTTTACCGGTGGTTCTTCCCAGACGCTTTCTGTGCTGATTTATTCAATGACCAAAAAACGTGTCAGTCCAACGATTAATGCACTTTCCACCTTGCTGTTTGTTTCGGTGCTTATCTTGCTGATCCTGGCAAACCTGGGGCAGATTCGCAGCATGAAGCGATCCGATAAAAAAGCAAAAAGCTGAATAGAAACGGGAGGAAGAGAACTCATTGAAACGCAAATTACTTTCTTTGCTTCTTTGCATGGTGCTTGCAGCATCAACAGGAATTATGGCTTCCTGTTCGAGCGATGACGGCAAAACGACTATCTATGTAAAAAATTGGGGCGAATACATGTCTCTCGGCGAAGATGAGATGATGAATGTTAACGATGAATTCACCAGACAAACCGGAATTCAGGTTAAATATACCACCTATGAAACCAATGAGCAGCTTTACACGATGCTGAGCACCGGAAGTACAGAAATTGATGTGATTTTTCCTTCTGATTACATGATCGGCCGTATGATTGAGGAAAACATGCTGGCGGAGCTTGATTTTGATCAGATTCCCAACTATGAACTGATTGATGAGCAGTTTAAAAATCTGGACTATGATCCTCAAAACCAGTATACCGTGCCATATCTTTGGGGAACAGTTGGAATTTTTTACAACACTACCATGGTGGCTCCGGAGGATGTTGAAGATCTTAGCTGGGATTTGCTTTGGAACGAAAAATATGCAGGCAAAATTTTGATGTTTGATAACCCCCGCGATGCGTTCGCCATTGCAGAGGCAAAGTTAGGGTATTCCCTCAATACCACGAGTGACGAAGAAATTCAGGCTGCTTATGAAGAACTAAAAAAGCAAAAACCTTTGCTGCAGGCGTATGTTATGGATCAGGTGTTTTCAAAAATGGCAACAGGAGAAGCGGCGATTGCTCCTTATTATGCAGGGGATGGCATTGTGATGCTGGAAGAAAACGAGGACATTGCATTTGCTTTTCCAAAGGAGACGGTCAATCAGTTTGTAGATGCCGTTTGTATCCCCAAAAGCAGTAAAAACAAAGAGGCTGCGGAGCAGTATATCAATTTTCTTTGTTCCACAGAGGTTGCATTAGCAAATGCAGAAGCAGTGGGCTATGCA
>CAKXIK010000088.1 GCA_934875675.1 uncultured bacterium | reverse complement strand
TTGTGGTGAACTCATTATACCATATCTCGCGGGAGGCTTCCTCTCTTTTTGGGTCACATCATTTTAACACATACAGCGATGGAATACCGTTTTGCCCCGGCAGATGGTCATCTCCACCCGGCCGGTGAGTTCCATGCCTTTGAACGGTGTGTTGCGGGATTTTCCGTGCAGCTCATCCGGATTGACTATCCATCGGCACTGCGGGTCAAACAAGACCAAATCTGCGTTAGCACCCGGAGCAAGCGTTCCGGCGGGGATACCAAGCAATTGTGCTGGGCGGCAGGACATCAGTTGGATGATTTTGCGCACGGGCATTCCGTGCTGATGATACAAAACCGAAAGAGATGCTGCAAGGGAAGTTTCCATCCCGATTGATCCGTTTGGCGCGGCAAGAAAGTCGGATTTTTCCTCAGGCGTATGCGGTGCGTGATCTGTAGCAATTGCATCCAGAGTGCCGTCAAACAACCCCTCCAGAATAGCGTCGCGGTCCGCGTCAGTGCGCAGAGGGGGGTTCATCCGGAAATCAGCATCACGGGTGCGCAAGGCGTCCTCGGTCAGGGAGAAATAATGAGGGCATGTTTCGGCAGTGACAGCCACTCCGCGTCTTTTGGCATCGCGGATGAGCGCAACAGAGGTAGCGGTGCTGACGTGACAGATGTGCACCGGAACATGATATGCGGCTGCTAAAGCAATTTCCCGGGCGGTTCCGGCATCCTCCGCAGCGGATGGAATTCCCGGAATTCCAAGTTCGCGGGAAACAGAGCCTTCGTGCATTTTGCCGCCTGCCGCAAGGAACAGATCCTCGCAATGAGCGGTTACGGTCATGCCCAATTCAGGAGCACGGCACATTGCCTGGGCGAGAATGCGGGTGTCCACCACAGGACGACCGTCGTCAGAAAGCGCAATGGCACCGGCAGCTTTCACGGCATCCAAATCGGTTGCATCGTGACCACCTAACCCTTTTGTGATGGCAGCAGCAATATATACGTGTGCATCTGCATTTTCTGCCCGATGAAGCAGTTCGCGGATTACCTCCGGAGAGTCCAGAGCCGGGCTCGTGTTGGGCATGGCAAGCAGAGAAGTGACACCGCCTGCAGCAGCAGCCCGGCAGCCGGAAAAAATATCTTCTTTCTGTGTCTGCCCCGGGTCGCGCAAATGCACATGCAGATCTACCAAGCCGGGAGCGCAGATAAGCCCCTGTGCTTCGATAATTTCACAGTTTTCCGGTGCGGCAAGAACGCCGATGGCTTCAATTTTCCCGTCGGAGATCAGCACATTTCCGACAGAATCTATTTTCTGAGATGGATCGCAAATTCGAGCACCGCGAATAAATAATGATTGATTCAAAGGAAGTTCCTCCCACGTTTTTTTTCAGTATACCGTTTTCGCACGTCCGCGTCAATCAACCAATGATAAAATGCAAAAATCATGCTTGATTGCCCGCCCCGGTACGGTGTATACTGATGCTACCCAATAAACAACAAGGGGGCGATGGTGATGCGGACAGGTGCGATCCGCTATTTGTTTTATGCGTTTCTTATTTTGCTCACAGATTTTACGGTGGATACCGTTGACTGGACGCCTAATTTGGTGGGAGCGGCAATTCTTTTACTGGGATTGCGGGAATTGTGCGTGTTTGACCATGAGACTGGATCACATTTTTCCAAAGCAATTCCGTGGGCATGGTTCCTTTTACTGATTGACACAGGGAAGACATTGCTTTATTTTGTTCCATCTGCAAAAGCCGTACTGCCGTGGCTGGGAGTCATTGAAATTCTCGGCGTATCCACTACGGTGTGGATTTGCGGAGCGGGTGTGCTGCACATGGCGGTAAAATCAGGCCAGCTGATTTTGGCGGGATCTCTGCGCCAAAGCATATTTGTTTCCTGCATTTGCTGCGTTTCTGTTGCCTGCAGCGGTTTGCTTTCGGCGATATTTGGAGAACAGCCGTCGGTGCTTTCCTCTATTATTATTACGGTAGTCTCGTTGTGTGCTGCAGTTTGGTTTTCTGTGCTGCTGGTGCGTGCACAAAATATCCTCCGACCTTTTTTCGGCTGAACAAACCATCCTGCCAATTATAATAGTATTTAATAGTATGAAGACAACGGGGTTATTTAGGAGAGCAAAATACGTGATTGCCGATTGTCGTAATGACGGGCAATGAAAGCATCCATTTATTTGATGTTTTAGAGGGGTTATAATAATAGAGAGCACCGCCGGTGGGATCGACACCGTTGAGTGCGTCCTGTGCCGCACGCCGGCTGGATTCTGAAACCGGTTGATTAATCTGCCCGTCTGTCATACAGGTGAAGGCGCCGGATTGATAGACAACGCCGGCAATGGTATCGGGGAAAGAGGGATGTTCCACCCGGTTGAGAATTACGGCACCGACCGCAACCTGGCCGGTATAGGGTTCTCCGCGCGCCTCGGCGGAGATTACACGTGCAAGCAATTCGACGGAAGTCTGGCTTTGTCCGGCAGAACCGGATGAGAGACCAAGTGCAGCGAGGGTTAATTGACCGACAATACCGTCTGCATTAAGACCTTTGCTGCGTTGAAACTCCAGCACGGCTTTTTGTGTTTGCAACCCGAAAATGCCATCCACGCTGCCCACCTGATATCCAAGATCTTTCAGCTTTTGCTGAATCTTGCGCACCTCTTCACCGCGAGAGCCCATTTTGGAAAGCGTGGCCTGTGTTTCCGGCTCAGCGTCAGTTTGCTGTGATGAGGGGATGCTGCTGGCCTGTGCCGCTGCAATCAAAACCACATTCAGCAGAATAATCACAAGAACCTGCCACGCCGTTTTTGCCACAGAACCTTTTGTCATGATTGTTCCATTCCTTTCAGGGATTCCGTTTCACTGTTTTTTTTGAATCCAACCTGTCCTCATTGTTCCATATTTAAGTAAGACTATCCGTTTGACGCGAAACAAAATGCCCTTCGTTGTGGAATAGATCGAATCGCAGCACCATATATGGTGTGAATAAAAACAAAATACACTTTTTAAAAAAAACTTTAAAAAAAGTGTTGACAAAGAGGTGAGGGCGTGGTATTATAGTCAAGCGCTCTTCGAGAGCGGCAAAA
>CAKXIK010000087.1 GCA_934875675.1 uncultured bacterium | reverse complement strand
GAGCGCCACCTTGCCAAGGTGGAGGTAGCGAGTTCGAGCCTCGTCATCCGCTCCAAAACGGAACAAAAGCGCTTATCTTTAAGCGCTTTTTGTTTCCAAATTTATGGCGCCATAGCCAAGTGGTAAGGCAGAGGTCTGCAAAACCTTCACCCCCAGTTCAAGTCTGGGTGGCGCCTCCAAAAGCCAACATCTTTGAGCAATCGAAGATGTTGGCTTTTTTGTAAGTTCAATAAAAATGAGCTGTGCAACAGGCTATAGGATAGATGCTGAGATAGCTCACGGAGCCTAAAAGCAGTATGTATAAAGCTAAAATTGTTAAAAATGGAGTTACGCTACATGCTTGTGACTCAAGTTGAAGATGTCGACAATTCTATTACTACCTATGACCCAAAATGAAGCGTGAAACGCATAGCACAGATAAAGAATCAAAAAGGTGCAGAAGAGTGAATGGAATACTCTCCTGCACCTTAAAAGTTAAGTTTTATGGCAGAACTGGTTTCAATCTGGCAATCAAAGTAATCCGGTATTTTGAATGCATCGCTCAATTTCTGCACGATCCGGCATGGCAGGGATTGCGCCTTTGTGCGTCGTGGTGAGGCTGCCTGCAGCATTTGCAAATTGAACGGTGGAACTCCATTCCGCACCGGAAAGTTGAGCAAGCTGTTGCACAGATTTGCTGCGCAAACACCAGAGCAGTGCACCTAAAAATGCATCTCCGGCACCGGTGGTATCGATTGTTTTGACGTTATAGGTCGGCAGAAGGTCAGACTGATGTGCCGTGTAGTAAAATGCTCCCTGCGCACCAAGCGTAATCAAAACCACGGTTGGGCCCATTGCAGCAAGCTTTTTTGCACCCTCTGTCAACGCGGTTTCTCCCGTGAGCAACTGCATCTCTTCCTCTGATACTTTTAGCACATCCGAAAGAAATATTGCCGCTTTCATCTCTGCAACGGCATGTGCTTCATTATCCCAAAGCAGTGGGCGATAGTTTGGGTCGTAACTGATGAGCGCACCCGCTGCTTTAGCCGATTTTGCGGCATTTAGGGTGGCAGAACGGCAGGGCTCCGAAGTTAGAGATACACTGCCAAAATGAAAAATGCGGCAGTCTGAAATCAATTTTGCAGGGACTTCTTCTGTTCCAAGCATAATATCGGCTCCGGGGTTGCGATAAAAGCTAAAGCTGCGATCACCGTGTTCATCCAATTGTACAAAGGCAAGTGTGGTGGGCACCGTGGAATCACGGAGAACACCAAGGGTATCGATTCCGGCAGAATCCATGTTGGAAATCAGAAACTGTCCGAAGGCGTCCTTTCCGACCTTTCCAATAAAAGCGCTTTTTCCCCCTAATTTTGAAAACATCGCAAGAACGTTAGCGGGTGCTCCCCCCGGATTACAGCTGAACAGAGGCATTCCTAATTCATTTTTTCCTGCTGGAACAAAGTCGATCAGACTTTCACCTAATGCCACAATGTCATACGTTTTTTGCATTTTTATACCAGCGCTCCTTCGTGGTGCTCACAGCATCTGACTGAACTCAATTTTTTCGCCATTGGGGCCGAGTATGGTGAAAAAGCGAACTCCTTTTTCCCAAAACGGTAAAAATTGTATTGATTGATCCAACAATTCGTAACCGCCTGCCTGAACGATGCGAAATGTCTCTTCAATATCGGTAACATCGAGTGCAACATGATCAATAGCACCCGGCTTGCCTGCGGGTGCATCCGATTCGTAGGTCTCAATGGTGAGATTTTTCAGTCGTAAAAAGGCGACTTTTTTCTCATTTGCCGGATCCTTGGTGCGCAGTGCAACAGAAAAACCGAGGCTTTCATAAAACTTGAGTGTCTTTTCAAAGTCTCCGGTAGGCAGACCGATATGCTGAATTCCGGTTACAAACTCGCTTGCGTTCATCATTGTAATCGCTCCCGTCTTTTTCTAAAATTTATTCTTCGCTTGCGTCCACATCAATCAGCACTTTCATGGTGCTTTCACGGTTTGCGTCAATGTACTGGTAAGCAGACAAATAATCCCGGAAGGCAAAGTGCTTTGTCATCAGCGGCTGGAGCTGAATTTTTCCTTCCTGTACATAACGAATTGCGTCTATGTAGTCTTCGTGACGATACATCATGGAGGTGTCCAGATCAAGTTCGTGATCGTTGAGTACCGCGAGATCAATCGTTGCCATGCCGGCAAATACAGCAACCAGCACCAGCTTGCTGCCCTTGCGCGCATATTTGATTGCCTGCCCCATGGTGACGTTATTACCCGCACAGTCGTAGATTACGTCTGCCTTGTCGGGACCAAAGGAACTTACCATCGCTTCGCCGAAATCGGTGTTTTTGGTGTTGATCGTGTAGTCCACACCACAGGCTTTGGCAATTGCCAGGCGCGTATCCGAAATATCGGTAATCATCACTTCAGCGGCACCCAGTGCTTTACAACTTTGTGCAAGCAGAATTCCGATGGGGCCGCAGCCCAGAATCGCCACCTTGGAGCCCTTGAGTTCTGCAAAGCGTTTTGCAGCATGCATGGTGACTGCCAATGGTTCAATCATGGCACCCTCGTTATAAGTCATATCATCCGGCAGCGGCGTGACCTTGGCTGAATCAACTGCAAAAAACTCGCTTGCAGTTCCGGTGGTTTGGAATCCCATAACCTTTAAGCTTTCGCACAGATTATATTTGCCATGACGGCAGGGATAGCATTCGCCGCAAACAACCTGCGGTTCAATGGTTACCTTTTGCCCGATATGAAAACCGGTTACATGGTCTCCCACTGCCTCAATCCGACCGGAGACTTCATGTCCCTGTGTAACGGGGTATTTTGTAAACGGATGCTCCCCATGATAGACGTGAATATCGCTGCCGCACACGCCGATCTTCATAATCTTGACAAGAACCTCGCCTGATTTTGGGGTTGGCTTTTCAATGTCCTGAAAAATAATCTCACCGGGGGCTGTCATAACCTGTTGCAACAATGGAATACACTCCTTTTAGTTTTATTTGTACTTTATTAAATAGTCTACAAAAGTAATTCTATATTGCATTATTTTTCTTTGTTTGTCAAGAGGATGTTTAAAAGACGAAATGATTTTCTCTGCGTTGTAAATAGATATGACCCATCTACCCGAAAAAAAAAGATATGGTAACAATCGCATTTCAAAGCCTTAGA
>CAKXIK010000086.1 GCA_934875675.1 uncultured bacterium | reverse complement strand
CATTATACCATATCTCGCGGGAGGCTTCCTCTCTTTTTGGGTCACATCATTTTAACACATACAGCTGAAAGAATAAATTTAAACCTTTTCTCATGGGTTCCGAATAAAATGAACAGCACCCCATTTGTCCAACAAGCATATCACTTGTCTAACAAATGGGGTGCTGTTTAAAGCCAAACAAAGCGCAAACCCGCAAGCTACTCCAGAATAATCTCCTTACCGATGTGTGCAGATTCATAAATGGCCAAAATAATACGCACTGTATTGCGTGCATCTTCTCCGGTGACCATCGGATCACGGTTTTCAAGTACCGCACGAGCCATGTCTTCCACTTGAACGGTGTGACCGATATTGTCTTTGGAATAAGCGCAATTGAGTCCGCCCATGCTGCCAACAGTTTCAGGTTGGGGAACGGGGTTCTCTTTAAATTGCCAGCTGAAAAAGCCGGAATCGCCAAAACTGATGTTGCCATTGGAGCCACCAACAGAAAAGATGGTGTCCAGTCCGGGAAAAACGGAGGTGGTGCCTTCAATAACACCGATTGCTCCATTTTTGAATTTGACACTGATTACGGCTGTGTCTTCCACCTCAGTATTCCAAACCAACCGTTCGCAGCGCGCCCAAACGCTGTGCACACCGCCCATCATCCACGAAATCAGGTCAATACCGTGAATGCCCTGATTCATCAAAGCACCGCCGCCGTCCAGTTTCCATGTGCCGCGCCAGTCACCGCTGTCATAGTATTCCTGGTCACGATAATATTTCAAATAAGCGTCGCCAATGGTCACCGTGCCAAAGCGTCCTTCCTCAATGGCTTTTTTGGTTGCCTGGGCAGCGCTGAAGGTTCTGCGCTGAAAAATTCCGCCCAGTTTTACGTTGTTTTTGCGGCACGCTTCAATCATTGCCGTCATGTTTTCTTCCGAAACATCCAGTGGCTTTTCGCAAAGCACATGAATGCCGTGTTCTGCAGCAAGAATCGCAATCTGGTGATGCAGTCCGCTCGGCACCAGATCACAACAGACGTCAATTGATTCGGATTCGAACATGGTTGCAGCATCCGTATACCATTTGGAAAGACCGTTTTCCAAAGCAGTTTTTTTCGCAATTTCCTCCACTATGTCGCAAACGGCGACCAGTTTGGCCGAAGGGGCATGTGCAATGGCATCCAGATGATTCGGTGCAATCCGGCCGCAGCCGACAATTGCAAAGTTAACAGTATTTTTCGTCATTGTAGCCTCATACCTTTCCGCAAATTCTTTTGTTCCAAATTGAGTATATCATAGATTTTTAGGAAAAATTTGCGGTTCTGATTCAGAATTTATCAAATTCCGCACAGATTTTCGGTATTGCAGGGGAGAAACGCCGACCCCTTTTTTAAAAGATCGGTCAAAAGACGCGGTATCCTGATATCCAACAGTGAGCGCAATGTTTTCCACGGTTTTGTCACTGTGACCAAGCAGAAACTTGGCCTTTTCATTGCGCAGCCCCTGCACATATTCCGTAAAAGAACTGCCGGTCACAGCGCGAAAGATGCGTGTGTAATAGGCAGGGGAAAGCAATGCCTGTGCGCAAAGTTCGCTGAGATAAATTTTCTCGGCAAAGTGTACGTCAATGTAGTCCAGTGTGCGTGCAACTGCCTGACGATGGCGTGCGGCCACACAAAAAGAGTCCGGTGTGCGCCGTTGTTTTTCACGAATCATAATTGCAAGTATTTTCAGAAGATTGGCCTGGACAAAAAGCTCAAACGGAGCATCTTTTTTTTCGAACTCCTGCAAGGTTTCCTCAAATAAAGTTTCAACGCTGCGCAGCACATCGCCGCCAAGTGAAACCTGCGGTCGCACCTGATCTAAAGAAACGAGAAATGGCGTTACAAATTCAGACACTGAAAAAAAAGTTCCCGAACGATTGCCGTTTCCGCCAAGAAATGATTCTGTAAATTCTAATCCCAGCAGAACGGTATCGTCGTTGTCGGATTGAACTGCATGCACAACACCGGGCGGCAAAATAAAGCAGTCTCCGCGAATAAGATAGTAGCGGCGATGGTTGAATTGATGAATACAACTTCCGCGCTGTACGAACCAAAGCTGAATATAGTCGTGCGCATGCAGTTCCTGTTCCATGCGTCCTTCCCGGCGATAAATTTTAAACGGAAAAGCCGGATTCAGTTCGTGTTCTGCCCGATATACCGGATCCATGTGCAAACCTCCCTGCAATTGGATTTGTGTTGAGTTTCGCATCAAACTAATTTTTCTTGAAAGAACAGATAAAGATTTTCAAAAAACCGTGAAAATCCAAGCTTTTTCCTTGATTTTTATGCCGTTTCCAATTTGAAATTATTATAACACAGATCAAATGTTTGTAAAGCTGAAAAAATACGCTCCGAAAAAAGAAAACCTTCCGCCGTATTTGGTCCGTGCCCATTCAGGAAACGGAAAAAACACAACGGAAGGAATATAGGAAATAGATCAATCAATAATGAAGCTGCAAGGAAGTGCTGCTTTCATCAAAAACAGGAGCACAATCCTCTTGCTCAAATGAGGTCAGAAGAATTTCTCCATCATCTGCAGCGGTTTTGACAATGCGGACGGAAATTACGGGATCATTTGGATAAGGGTTGGCAATTGCCATTTTAAAGTGGGTTTCGCCGTTTGGCATACGGATTGGCAGCGTGGTGAGTGTCATGCCGCAAAGGGAACTGTCTGCACGGTAGCAGTCAATATGGTCATCCGGTACCAACTGCCAGCTGCGGAACGGGTTCGTAATATTCAGTCCGTAGATCAGCGGAATTTCCAGCGTGCGTCCGCTTCCATATTCCACCACATATTTGCCGATGGTGTCCCGGTCAATTAACAACGGTGCACTGGTCAAGTATTTCCACGGACGCTCTATTGTTGTGCGGTGTGTGATGGAAAAGTGCGGCTGGCTCAATATCGCACGATTTTTGTAGAGGAAGAGTTCTTTTGCGGTTTCTTCCAGCAACGCTGCATATTGTTCCGGCTGATACCCCGGTATCCATTGCAGATGGGCACCAAACACCAATTCAGTAAAAACACCGTTATACTGCAGTGTTGGTTCGGAAAGTGTCGTCCAGTGCGAAGGTGCGCCGCCCTGTGCACCCGCATCTACACGTTCCTGCCAATGCAATATGCCGATTGGACTCCAGTTGCCAAAGGTCAGCGGCATATTTCTTTTGTGAAACTCCTTGTCTCCGTGTTCCACAATTGACCAGTACCAGTTGTGTGCACGGCAGTCCTGTGGAATCAAATCGATGGAACGATAGGTTGCTGCAACGTGGCATTTGGTTCCGCGGGAGCAGCGGTGAGTCTGGTCGGCACCGCCATAAGGATGACCGTCCTTTGCAATCGCGTTGAGTACTTTTTCTGACCAGTACATCGTGCGGATTCCTCGTTGCGCAAGATAATCGTGAATCCTGGTGATATCCGCAGCGTAAAGTTCAGCGGGGTCTTTTCCTTTGCAAAGCTCACACAAACCGAGAGAATAGCATTCGTCATGACCGATGTGAACGGTTTCCGGATCAAAAACGTCAATCACTTCGTCCAGTACTTCAAACAGCAAGCGGTAGCTTTCCGGATTGGACGGGCAATAAACATCCGGGAATGGATCGTAGGGGCGCTCGGCAAGCTCCGGATGTGCATTGAGCAGATAATCAGCGTGGCTGAGACTTGGTACTTCGGGAATAACCTCCATCCCGCGTTCTTTGCAGTAC
>CAKXIK010000085.1 GCA_934875675.1 uncultured bacterium | reverse complement strand
ATTTAGCTCGATTCTTCTTGTTTTATATGTTATTTATTCTTCTATTTCACTCTTTTTAATTCCAAAAAGCAGGCGTAAAATACCGCTCATCAATTTTGGACTTCTTACCACGACAACTTTCATACAATAGCCTCCAGCAGAAAGATTATACTATCCCGATCCAAAATACATGGGGCGCCATGCCTGAAAACAATCTGTATCAACATCCCATTGTTATTTGAACCGGGAATTAGCATCACACCGACTACTGCTATTTAACGATCAGCAAAAAGCCAAAGCAGCCGAACGAGATTGCAACCAATACGGTTGCAGCACCAGACGAAAGGATCAGTGCCGTAACCATTCCTCCGGCAAAAGCAAGAGCACATTTGCCACAGCATCGCAGTTGATCACAACGAAATTTGGGAGCACAAAACATCATTGTCGCCTCGCTCTCTAAACACAGAAAAACTCCGGTACCTCATCATATACCGGAGCAGTAAAAAATGTTACTTTTTTTCTAAAATCATCAGGACCGTACCTTGTTGTACCTCAATCCATGCGGAATCGGATGTAATCTGATTACTGACTCCCAGGGGAAAATCCGATTGAAGACATAGCGCATCAAGTGAATAAAAAACACCCTCTCCGCTGACAATCGCTTGTGAACACCCGATCGGAAAAAGCGAAAGACCATCACCGCAATGTTGCCCTAACTCGTAATGGCCAATACCAATCACCTGAGCAGTACATGTACCATCTATCAAAGTGCCTGCGGCATGATTATTTTGCAAAAACAACAACGCTGTCAGATTTGCGAACGTATGATCTAATCTGCCTCCGGTGCAGTTCAATAACAAAAAATCACGATATCCCCTGGAAAGTGCAATTTTAATCGCAGCCATCGTGTCAGTGTCATCTTTTTCCACCGGGAGCGTAACATGATGATACAGTGAAAGACGTTGCTGATTTTGAAGAGAATCATAATCACCCACAGTGAGGTCTGGTGTAATTCCCCATAGAATCGCACAGTCCAGTCCTCCGTCCGCACAGATGACAAAATCACTTGGGTTCAACGTCGGTGCTTGGCGTGAAGGATTTGGCGCCGCCCCGATAATCACACAACGGCCAAGCCGATTGTGATCGTTTATGTCTCCCATTCTTTCACATCCTTTACTTCGTCATAAAGCGCGCAATAGCTTTGGTGACGAGATGCAGCGATTTCGCCTCTCTGCACGGCATCCAGAATTGCGCAGCCGCGTTCACAGCGATGGGTACAGGAGGTAAATTTGCATTGTGTAAGGTAGGGGGCAAATTCTTTAAAACAAAACGCAATATTTTCCTTTTTAATTTTTTCACAACGTTCAATATCCAATGAAGAAAAACCTGGTGTATCCGCAACAAAACCTCCACCGGGTACCGCAAACAGTTCCACCTGACGGGTCGTGTGGCGGCCTCTGCCCAATTTTCTGCTAATATCCCCGGTTTCCTGACACAGCATTGGCAACAGTCGGTTAAGCAAGGTAGATTTTCCGACGCCGGAATTTCCCGTAAATGCGCTTTGACAGCCTGATAATAACTGCATCAATTCTTCTGTCTTCGGATTTTCAGGAGACACGGAAAGAACTCGAATGCCTGCTTTGTGATATATTGTTTCAGCATCCGTTACGGCTTGCAGATCCGTTTTAGTAAACACAACCACTGGTTCAATCCCTTTGTCTTCTGCGATTGCCACCATTTTATCCGTAATAAACAGATTGAGCGTTGGCTCTACGGAAGATGCAATAATAAATAGGCGGTCTAAATTTGCAACCGGAGGACGAATCAGGCTGTTTTTTCGCTCCAGAATGGTATCGATCACACCTTGCTCGGGTGTGCTGTCCTCTGAAAGCAACACCTGATCACCCGCCAGAGGAGTCTGTCGTTCTTTGCGAAAAATCCCACGCGCTTTACATTCAAAAACCGCATTATCCGAAAGCACATAATAAAATCCGCCGATTCCCTTTAGTATGATACCTTTTTTCTGCATGAGCCACTCCTTTGATGATAGGAACAGGCTGCAGCAAAGCACTTTTCTCTGCCGCAGCCTGATTAAAATTGATTTTATTCTCCAGCTACGTTATTATCGCTGTTTCCATGATTGCCGTTATTGTTATCGGATGGCGCAGCCGAGGAACTATCCTCCACATAGCCATAGTCACGAACAAGGTTTGCGGTTTCGTCCTGGAAATTGACTGTCCACTGCTGATAATCTTTTCCGTTGAGCCGAATCATCACATTCACATTTTTATCTGTTCCAGTTAACGTGACATTCGTCGTATTTGTAAGCGACGGATCCACTGTTTTATTTTGAGACTGAATCTGTTCTCCGTTCGCCCAAACCGTCAGTTCAAGCGATGAACTTGCAAGTTTCTTAGGCAGAACAACTTGAATGGAAACCGTCTTTTCAACCGGAGCGGGGGGATTGCCACTGCTGATTGTCAGTACAATAGAGTCATTCTCATTGACGGAGGTACCATAAGCCGGATCTTGATCAACGACTTCATTTTTTGGGCGGTCGCTGTCTACAACTTTGGGTGTTGCCACCTTCAGGTTAGCTTTCAGAATTTCGTTTTTGGCATCGTCAAATGATTTGCCTATATAATTTCCAACGACAACTGTCTTAGCCTCGGCACCTTTACTTACATAAAGTGTAACTTTGGAGTTTTCCGGAAGCTTGGACCCTGCCACAGGCGAGATGGCAACCACATAACCCACTGCCGTATCGTCACTGTATACCTCTTCAATCGCGCTTCCAAGATTCTTTTCCGTTAAGAGTGCCGTTGCTTCCGAAGCCTGCAATCCAACCAACGTATCTGGAACTTCGATGAGTTCTCCATCGCTGTTTACATACAACGTGACTTCTGATCCTTTTTTAACCTTTTTTACATTACCTACCGGCTCCTGCTTTACGATCTGATTAATCTCGGCATTTTCATAGGCATCATATTTCACCACAAAGCTAAAGCTTTCGTGATATTGGGTTTGAACATCCTCAAACATTTGTCCTGTAAAATCCGGCAGAAAAATTTCATTATCTGTTTCTTGGCTTGGAAGATTGCGAAAAAACAAGAATACACCAAAAACAATTGCAAAAAGAAGCAACGCAGACGCAACACCGGTAATAATCGGGATTGCGGTCGCTTTTTTTCGCTGCTCATTCAGGTCAATAGCACCCTCTGTTTGTGGTAAATCGCCCTTTACCTTATCGATAGCATCGATATATTTCGTTGGTTTTTCATCGATAAAATATTGATACTGAAAACGAATACTGGGATCTTGACGAAATGCATTGATATCTCGGATCATTTCTGCTGCAGATGCATAACGCTGTTTCGGATCCTTTTTCATTGCTTTCAATGTGATCTCTTCCAGACCCTCTGGAATCTCCGGGTTGATGGAACGGGGAGTCTTTGCCTCAGACTGCATCTGCATAATCGCGACTGAAACTGCATTCTCTGCTTCAAAGGGAAGCTTCCCAGTCAGCATTTCATACAGCATAACGCCAACCGAATATACATCTGACTTTTCATCCGTCACAGCTCCGCGAGCCTGCTCCGGAGCAATATAATGCACCGAACCGATCGCCTTATCAGTCATCGTGCGGGAATCGCTGCGAGAAAAACGTGCAATTCCAAAGTCAGTCACTTTGATGGTGCCATCTTTGAGCAGCATGATATTTTGCGGTTTAATATCCCGATGGATAATTCCTTTTTCGTGTGCATGCTGTAGCGCATACAAAATCTGCAGTGTAAAGTGAACTGCTTCTTTCCAACGAATTACATGCTGCTGACTAATATATTCCTTCAGTGTAATACCGTCAATATATTCCATGACAATATACTGCAGACGATCACCGAAACTAACGTCATAAACCTTAACGATATTGGGATGGGAAAGCATCGCAATTGCACGGGATTCGTTGCGAAAACGGCGCAAAAACTCCTGATTTCCAAGATA
>CAKXIK010000084.1 GCA_934875675.1 uncultured bacterium | reverse complement strand
CTAAGGCTTTGAAATGCGATTGTTACCATATCTTTTTTTTTCGGGTAGATGGGTCATATCTATTTACAACGCAGAAACAAAAATAATTTTTTGAATATTTCCCCTTGATTTCGGAATACTATCGATGCAATCAGTGCATGACACTGAGTGCACTAAAATACCGATTTTATAATTGGTATGATTTCATCCGCCTTTTGCCACAAACAACGGCAGCGGAGAAAGGGGAAATTCTTTTTGAAAAAATTGCTTTTATTCCTACTCGCAGCTGCGGTGATTCTGGCTTTTACTGCTTGCGGCGGCGATGGCAGCAGCAGTTCACTCGCTTCTTCGGCAGGATCCGCTTCCTCCACGCAATCGGTTGTGCCGGAAGTCATCTCACAACTCTCTTCCGAGCAGACCTCTTCCGGCCACAACGAAGCATCTTCACACACAGATGCATCCTCGCATGCCGGCACATCCTCTCACGCGGGAGTCTCCTCCGAAGTTTCCTCAAAATAGTTTTTTTGCAAAATGAGACCGCGGGCTGCATTAAACAGCTACGCGGTTTCGTTTTAAATGTCCTATATTTTCCCATACTATTGATAATTCGACTATTTTCATATATAATGATACATACGCTTTATTTTGCAAGGAATTCCGGAGCACATTGCGCTGTACCGGAAGAATAAACCGAGAGTAAGGAAAAGGTGACCTGTTGTAATGATGAAAAATCTTTCGATGCTGACGGACTATTATGAGCTTTGCATGGCGAATGGCTATCTGGAAAACGGCATGCAGAAAAAAAACGCATGTTTTGACATGTTCTTTCGCAATATTCCGGACAACGGCGGCTTCGCAATCATGGCGGGCGTCGAACAATTAATTGATTATTTGAAAGATCTGAAATTTACGCAGGAAGATATTGATTACCTGCGAACCAAGAAGATTTTCAGTGAAAAGTTTCTGGATTATTTACTCCATTTTGAATTTGCCTGTGATGTTTGGGCGGTTCCGGAAGGAACCCCTATTTTCCCCGGTGAGCCGATCGTCACCGTTTTTGGTCCCGTTATTCAGGCACAATTAATTGAGACCATGATTTTGCTGCTGATTAACCATCAAAGCTTGATTGCGACCAAAGCAAACCGTATTGTACGCGCTGCAGAAGGCCGTGCAGTCATGGAATTTGGTTCGCGTCGCGCACAGGGCAGCTCCGGCGCAATATATGGCGCACGTGCGGCATATATTGCGGGATGTGTTGGCACTGCCTGCACCATTACAGACCGCGAGTTTGGTGTACCTGCACTGGGAACTATGGCGCATAGCTGGATTCAACTTTTTGACCACGAACTGGATGCTTTTGAAGCATACGCCGCCCAGTACCCGGATAATTGTGTGCTGTTGGTTGACACCTATAACACTCTCAAATCCGGTGTTCCAAACGCAATCCGTGCCTTCAACGAGGTGCTGCTGCCAATGGGCTACCGTCCCGCCGGAATCCGCATCGACAGCGGTGATATCACTTACCTTTCCAAAAAGGCACGCAAAATGTTGGATGACGCCGGATTCCCCGACTGCAAAATTTGTGCATCCAATTCGTTGGATGAGTACCTGATTCGGGACATGCTGCTGCAGGGAGCTCAGGTGGACAGCTTCGGTGTTGGTGAACGACTGGTTACTTCATCCTCTCAGCCGGTATTTGGCGGTGTATACAAGCTTTCCGCCGTGGAAATCGGCAATCAGTTGGTTCCTCGCATTAAAATCAGCGAAAATGTTACAAAAATTACAAATCCCGGCTTTAAATCTGTTTGGCGTTTGTTCGACCGCGTCACCAACAAAGCAATTGCTGACGTAATTACACTGCAGGATGAGGTCATCGACGACAGCAAGCCTTACGAAATTTTTGATCCAGAACACACCTGGAAACGTAAGACGATTACCGACTTCTACGCTAAACCGCTGCGTGCCAAGCTGTTTGAAAAAGGAAAATGCATTTACACTGCGCCCTCTTTAAAGGAAGTCCGCTCTTATTGCACAGAACAAATTGATACCCTTTGGGATGAGGTAAAACGTTTTGAAAACCCTCACCGTTATTATGTTGATCTTTCGCAATCGCTGTGGGATTTGAAGGAAAGCTTGCTGGAACAGCATGCAGAAGGCAAAAATTGAAAGGATTTTATTCATGACACACAAATGGTTTGCACCCGGAATTTCCTGCCCCGATAGTGAAAGAATTCGTCTGGAAGTCTTTGTTTCGGAACAACATGTTCCGCTGGAAGAAGAAATGGACGACGCTGATGAAAACTGCTGGCATTTAGTTATTTATGATGGTGACCATCCTGTGGCCACCGGTCGGTTGGTAGATGAGGGGAACCACATCTGGCATCCCGGGCGGATTGCCGTCAGAAACAGTTATCGCAGCAAAGGCATTGGTGCCGAATTGGTACATGCCCTGATTGCTAAAGCAGGTGAACTGGGAGCGCAACAGCTTAACCTGATTGCACAGTGCCATGCAGAAGGCTTTTATGAGCGCTGCGGTTTTGTTTCTCTTCACGAACATTGTATTGATGCCGGTATTCTGCATGTAAAAATGAAATATACCTATTAAGCAATACAGATTCTTTTCAAAGCAGCAAAAGCCAGGGTCGCACCGTCATCGAACGGTTTGACCCTGGCTTTTGTTTTTAAAAAATTATTCTGCTAAAACAAAGCAATTCTTTCCAATTTTTTTGGCTTCATACAGTGCACGGTCTACGCGCTGATATATTTTTTGGAAGGAGTCGTCGTCCGGACCAAGAAGCGCGGCACCAATACTAATTGAAATTGAACAGCGATTCTCTCTCGAATCCCTCAATTGCTCTCCCAACAAAGTCACTCGCTCCAATATCTGCCGTAAACGGGTCTCCAACGAAAAGGATTCGGAAATGTTATTGAATAATAAAAACATTTCATCGCCGCCCATTCTGCCGGCAACATCCCTTGCCCGGCAGGAATCCCGCAAAACATCCGCCACACCGCGCAATACACAATCTCCAAAAAGGTGTCCACATGTATCATTTATCGATTTAAAATTGTCCACGTCAAGTTCCAGACACGCACAGCGATCATGGGAACCGGAAACAATTAAATTCACCAAATTTTCTGTCGCAGCACGATTGAATAAACCGGTTACTGCATCATGTTCCGCGCATTCCCGCAACCTGGATTCATTAAATTCTCTTTCCTGCTCTGAATCTTTCTCCATCTGAATGTCACGGAATGTACCGATTACACGTTGCAGTGTATTATTGCTGTCTCTCACCTCACGCGCTGCAATATGAAACCATCTGGGAACCCCATTTGGCAGCAGCAGCCGCAAGTCGGTATCAAGCTTGCCCTGTGCTGCAATCATCTGGCGCGTAAACACCTGATAATTAATTCCAGACAAATCAATGGTATCATACTTTTTCCAACGCTCCGAATCTGTTCCGAAGTAAGAGACCTTTTTTTCTTTGGCATCATATTCAAAAAAACAATCTCGCAACAGCTCGGTAAACGCCTTGTATCTTTTAGCTTCTAAATCCAGTTTCAAATTGGCATTCACCAACGCGGTAACATCTGTATAGATCAAATACATTACTGGAAATTGTTCCCGATACTGTTCGCAAACAAAAATACCGCGTACCTTCACCCATACGATGCTGCCATTGCGATGCAGCAGACGATATTGCATAACAAATGGCTGTTTATCCCGGGCTGCTTGCTGAGTGGTCTCAATCACATAGGATAAATCGTCGGGGTGAATAAATTGGACAGTTTTAAAATTTAACCGTTCCATATCATCTGGGGTGTTTCCCGTCAATTTTATCAGGCTGTCTGTGTAATATAACATGGTAAATGCAGGGTCACATGCAATTTTTCCCACTGCTCCTGCCGCCAACAGCAGCACACTTCCCAATTCTATACATTTATCCTCTTCAAACTTCTGCAGGAGCTGCAGATTCTGATCAGATTCTTCCACCGCAACCTCACACTCCTCCGAGCTTATTCCTAATATTATTTTATCACGCTATGCTATGCAATATCAAGTGTAAAAGAAAGATATTAACAATTATGCTCTGCGTTGTAAATAGATATGACCCATCTACCCGAAAAAAAAAGATATGGTAACAATCGCATTTCAAAGCCTTAGAC
>CAKXIK010000083.1 GCA_934875675.1 uncultured bacterium | reverse complement strand
CGTTCACAGTGGCGAGTGCACGTTGTTTTTTTGTCATAAAATTGTGTCCTTTCTGCAAAATGTAGGCATAATAAAGATATGAAGGTTATTTTTTGTTGCATGAAGGCTGATTAGTAATGAACGAAACAGAGGCGCCGTCGCATGTAGCGATGATTGTTTGCTGTGTATCGGTGCGAAAAATTTCAATGGAGCGATCTTTCATTTTTTGAAGGGTTTCCTTGTGTGGGTGTCCGTAGTCATTGCCTGTTTCACAGGAAATAACTGCATATTTAGGTGAAACGGCATCCAAAAAAGCATTGGAGGATGAAGAAGAACTGCCGTGGTGACCAAGCTTGAGCACATCAGCAGAAAGAGCAGCGCCACTGTTAAGCATAATTTTTTCGGCCTCCTCTTCGGCATCTCCGGTGAATAGAAAGCTTTTATTGCCATATGTAAGCCGAATTACCGCAGAATAATTATTGAGGTCGGAATATTCCGCAGAAGCGTTTGGGGAAAGCATTTCGGCTTTCAGTTCAAGAGTACTGTCCTCAAATAACACGATGCCTGCTTTGGCAGTTTTTATTTTTAAATTTTTTTCTTCCACTGCAGACAAAACATCGCGATAGGTTGCCGTCGTGGGTGTTAGTTTTTCTGAAACCTTTGGCAGGTAAAGTGTGCCGATGGAAAAAGCCTTGATTACATTATCCAATCCGCCAATGTGATCTTCATGTGGATGTGTTCCGATCAGATAATCAATTTTTGTAATTTCAAGATTTTTCAAATAGTTAACAACAAGCTTGCCGTCACCATTATTTCCGGCATCGATTACCATGGTTTTGCCGTCCGGTAATTGAACTACAATGCAATCGGCCTGACCGACATCCAAAAAATGAACCTTCATTTCTTTTCCCGGGGCAGAATCGGTTTTTATGCTGGAAGACGGATCCGTTTTTTGAGATAAATTGTTGTCGGTAGATATGGTGGTGGAAGAAGTTTGAGAAGAGGTTTCACCCGCAAACCATGCAAAAAGATCGGGACCTCCGAACAAACGTACCGCAAAAGCAATCGCAATCACAAAGAAAACTACGGTGCTCCAAATTTTTGCCTGTTTAGAATTTTGCTGTTTGTTCCGATCGCTTTGCGAACCGGCAGAACGGGATCGAGACATAATGCCACTCCTTTTTCAGCGCTGTATTCAAGCGCTCGGAATATTATGTTTATTATTCTATCATACTGTTCCATGGAAGAAAAGCAAAAATTCGGTCAAAAGTTTAGCTTGAAAAAAAAAAGCAATTTTTACACCAGAAATTAACGCTGATAATTAACTTGGACGGAGGTACAATACTACTGCAAACGCAAGAAACAAACAAATTCAAATGAAAACAAATTATTAAGGAGTGTATTTGAATTATGGCTAACAGTGGTAACAAAATCGTTGTTCCGGAAGCTCGCGATGCAATGAACAAGTTTAAGATGGAAGCTGCCAGCGAAGTTGGCGTGAGCCTGAAGCAGGGCTATAACGGTGACCTGACTTCCAAACAGGCCGGTTCTATCGGTGGCCAGATGGTCAAAAAGATGATTAAATCCTACGAGGATTCTATGAAGTAAAGCTTCTTAATTGAAGCGCGCTCCGGAACTGTCGGCAATTTGTCGATGGTTCCGGAGTTTTTTTATGGTACCTCTAAAAACTCATAAAGATACATAGAGAAAATAAGAGGTCACAGGTAAAGTGTAAAATAAAAACCTCAAGGATAGGCAGGCTAAGCACATGATGCCGCTGAAATTTTTACAGAGGAAAACCGTATAGAAAACTTTCAAATTTGGGAGACAGTAAAAATTATTGATTGGGAAGTTTTTCGTCCTATTTAAAATGACAATTCTAAAAAAAATCAAAGGGTGCGAGTGGACGTCCTCCATACGACAATCTTCTGTTCGAAATTTTGATTTTTCAGCGTATAAGCTGCCATTTCCGCTTTTATACACTTATACATCTGTTTTAAGGGGCTGCCTGAAATAAAATCACAAAAAATGGTTTGTGAGACAAAACTGCAAAAATGGTTGTTTTATAGCCAAAAATGAGGTATAATATAATTTATACGATAAAGGGATAAGAACAAAATAGAGGAGGATTTCCAATGAAAGCGGATCTGCATTGTCATACCAAAACGTCGGACGGGTCGCTTGCTACGGACGAACTGATTGGTCTGGCAAAGCGCGCCGGCTTGGAAGCGATTGCAATTACTGATCATGATACCTTTGCAGGAGTAACGAAAGCCAAGATTGCAGGAGATCGCGCAGGAGTGCGTGTTATTCCGGGAATTGAGGTTTCTGCGTGGGATTATTCCCGCAAACGCAAGGTTCATGTTCTCGGCTATCTTTGCGATGAACCTGAAGTGCTGGGCGAAATGTGCCGTGCAACGGCAAAAAGAAGACAAAAGGCTGCTCTGCTTATGTTGCAGAAAGTGATGCGGATTTATCCGATTACACCGGAAATGGTTGCGAAACGTGCACAGGGCAGTACTAATATTTATAAGCAACACATTATGCACGCGTTGGTAGAAGGCGGTTTTTGCACCGAAATTTATGGTGATCTTTACCGCAAGCTGTTTGATTCGGAGAATGGGATCGCCTTTTTTCCCGTCGAATATCCTGATGTGCGCGATGTGATTGAAAAAATTCATGCAGCGGGCGGTGTTGTTGTTTTGGCACACCCGTATGAATATGACAGCGTTGATTTGATGGAAGAGTTGACAGAAGAACATTTGCTGGACGGAATTGAGGCATATCATTCCCGCAATCAGCTGGATGATGCGATGCGGCTTTCTGCATATGCACACGATCATCAATTGCTGATGACAGGGGGCAGTGATTTTCATGGGATGTATTCACCAAGACCAATTCGTCTTGGTTCATGCACTACCCCGGAACAATGCCTAAAAGAACTGATGGCCTTCAAAAAGAAAAAGGCGCAGAATCTTTGATTTGCGCTTGTTGCCACACACTATTTAATAGGAATCTGTGTTTGTAGAGTGGTGACAATTACTTTTTTAAAATGATTGCAAGGGAATGACTGCAAATGAAAATGGAATATAAAACCGAAGGAACTTGTTCCAGAAGAATCTTTCTGGAATTAGATGGGGATACCATTAAGAGCGTCTCTTTTGAGGGAGGCTGCAATGGTAATTTGAAGGGAATCGGGAGTTTGGTTGTCGGAATGGATCGTGATGATGCAATCAATCGTCTCAAAGGAATTCGTTGCGGTTTCAAAGCTACCTCTTGCCCGGATCAGCTTGCGCTTGCTCTGGAAGAAAGCAAAAAGAAACAATAATTTTTTTTCTGGTTCTTTCCGCAGGTGGACTTCCATACTATTATTTAGGAAAATAAAAGAGGTGGGCCATGTGAAGGACCGTTTTTTATCAGATGACAGTGATATTAAAATTGAAGATTTCAGCAGAAAAAAGAATACTTGCCCAACAGTTACTTTCTGGTGCAGAAGAGCGACTTCCGGCAAAAGACAAGGACTGCGGAACAAAATTGCAGCGGCAGTTGCTTTTTTGCTTTGCAGTTGAAGTTACGCTGGAAAATACCCTGAATGACGCCGTGCTGGCTCAGTCTGCACAAAACTCATTTTATGAAGCATTACAACAGGATTCTCCCCAGTTTTATAGATATCTGAACGACTCAGGAGTATTCTCGTTTTACCTTCTGGCATATCGCCGCGGTGGAAATGTGGAACATAACATTGGAAAAGTTTTTGCAATGCTCAATGATGACAAAGAAGATGGTCGGATGACCGAAATTGGTGAAACTCTTTATTGTGTATTTTCCTGTCAGATCGCAGAAATCGTTACACAGGAGTATCTTTCTGCAAACAGTGCAAGGCAATGAACCAATGTTTTGAAAATTAAATCCATAAAAACATGTAGCAATGTAGCACAATTTTTAGAATAATTATAAAAAGATCCGAATCCATTTTAATTCAGAATGGGTTCGGATCTTTTTGTGACGGTGTGCCGGCAAGGGTAATAACTTGGTGGTACCAGTCCACTGAAAACTTGACAGTAAGAGTGATTAGCCAACGACAAGGTGGATAAAGTTATAAACAAATGAATTCTAAGATAAAGAAAAGAGCCTGAACGCGAACTGCGCTCAGGCTCAGATTGGCGGAGATGGAGGGATTCGAACTCTCGAGACGCTTGTAACGCCTACACGATTTCCAGTCGTGCGCCCTCGACCAACTAGGCGACATCTCCATGACGTTGGGTCGTTCTCAACGCTCGATTATTATATCTGTTTTTGTCGTGCTTGTCAATACTTTTTTAAATTTTCTTGAGATTTAATTTTGATTAATGTCCCAAAATCTGGACGGTGCAAAGACGCAGGAGTGACGAACAAAAAAGTTACTTGGGAGGTATCTCAAAAAATTGCGCAGGAGAGCCCCGGAAGAAAGAAAATCTTCAAAAAATGTATGTGTTAAAATGATGTGACCCAAAAAGAGAGGAAGCCTCCCGCGAGATATGGTATAATGAGTTCAC
>CAKXIK010000082.1 GCA_934875675.1 uncultured bacterium | reverse complement strand
AAGGCTTTGAAATGCGATTGTTACCATATCTTTTTTTTTCGGGTAGATGGGTCATATCTATTTACAACGCAGATTATCTGAATAATGCTCAAATAATTTTCAGCTAACTTGCGCACTTTATTCCATTGAATCCTGTGACAACAAAGCCGCTTGCTGCAGTTAACTCTGCAACAGGCGGCTCTTTTTGAATGTTTTTATTGATTAATAGAACTTTCCTTTGGCAACATTTTCAGCATAATATACACGGTAAACACTCCACCTTTATTCTCCAGCTTCATTTCTCCATGATAACTCCGGACAACTGCTGCCACAGATTCCAAACCGATGCCTGCTATTTGACGCTGCCTCTTGTCGGACATATAGGCTCCATCGCGTACTGCCGCGTTCCCATCGTAACTATTTGCAATGGTGATGGCGAGATATTTGTTTTTTACAGCAGATTCCACACGCAGAAAACGCTTATCTGACGGAAGTTTCCCGCAAGCATCGATAGCATTTTCCAGGCAGTTTCCCATGAGGACGCACAGATCTGTATCGCGGATACAGCAGTCTTCCGGAATATGCAGACTAAAATCCACACGCACCCCATTTTGCTTTGCCCGTGAAAGGTAATGTCCGACAATAATATCCGCAGTGTAATTACCGGTGTAAAGATAATCCTCACTCTCCGACAGTACCTGGCCCCAGTCTGCAAGGTAGTTTTGCAGTCCCCTGTTGTCGTCTGCCGCCAGAAATCCGGAAACCGCATTCAGGTGATGGCGCAGATCGTGACGCGCCTGCCTGGTTTGCGCTATAGAATCAGAAAGGCGCCGGTACTGTTCTTTTTCCGATGATAAAATCAGGTTTGCGCTTTCCAGTCTTTCCTCTGCTTCGGTAGCACGAATTGATGTACCGATGCCATACAGCGCCGCAATATCCGCAATGAACAACGCAACATAACACGCAGTAAAAATCAGCAGTATCTTGTAGCTGCCCGTTTTAAAATCCGTCAGGTAATAAAATGCTCCCAGTGCAATGCTGCCGCTGAGTGGGGACACCATCAATCTTTTCCATGCGCCAGCATTCTGATAATTGCGAAACAGCGGTGCGGCAAAACGACGAAAGACGTAGATGATAAACGCATCCAGTATTGCAAGCAATGCGATCCACCCAAATCCGGAAAGCGTTGGGGCTTCAACCAGTGTGGACTGCGTGATCTGGAAAGACTCTAACAATCCATTAATGAAAAATGCCTGAATCGACACACTGCCCAGGCAATAAAGGTATTTGGACAGCGGCATGTTTGTCAGAAAATAGAATACACAATAAGGCACCACGCCAATCATAAAAACAAAAAGCAGCAATTCCTCGGTTCTGTACCCAAAACGCTCAACTACAATCAGGTCAATCGCCGTTGCCAGTGCACAATATATGACAGTTCCAACTATAACCACACTCTTTTTGATGCGGAAAAAATCCCATACATATCCGATCAGCAGCACAGCAAAAACTGCCATATACAGTGCCCCGATCAGCATTTTTACACCATACTCTGCAAGCTCACTCATTCCGCGCCTCCATTCCGTGCCAGATATGATCCGCAATCTGACGACGCAGTGAGGCGGCATTTTTAATGTTCAGCAGCACACGGTCACCGTTTGCCAACAGCACCGTCGTGTCCGTCACATCTTCCACTTCGTTGAGATTGACAATATAGCTGCGATGGCAGCGGATAAATGTCGGATGCTTGAGCAGTATCGATGCCGCCTCTGCCATGGTCATGGGGGATTTGACCGTATCCCGCTTTGTGTGAAACAACAGACAGTGAATTCCGGTTTCCACATATAAAAGCTCGCGCAAAAACAGCTTTTCGCTCTGTCGTCCACTTGGGACGGTGATGCAGGACAGAGCGGCTTGCAGCGCTTCTCCGCTTTTTCTGACAGCTTTTAAAAAGCGTTCATAGGTGAATGGTTTAACCAGATAGTCCAACGCATTCACATCATAGCTTGCCGCCCCAAATTCCTTGGATGTTGTGGTGAAGATAATTCCTCCGGTATAATCGCGTGCAACAAGCTCCCGTGCAGCATCCATACCGCTCATTTTCTGCATGAATATATCCAGAAACAGCAGTTCCGGAAGGGGCTTGTCCATCAAAAGCATTTCTGCACCGTCATATTCCCGCAAATCCAAACCATCTATGCAGTTCTCTCCTATGTATTGCCTGATATATCGAACCAGCGTCTGCCGGTCTGATGCAATATCGTCACAAATTGCAATTTTCATATTCAACCCCCACTCTGGTTCTAATTATAGCGCAAAAAATGGTTCGATTCAATAAAGCGAACGCCGTTTAGGAAGAGTTTGCGCGGATTAAGAAGAGTTCCGCTTCTGTCACAAAAAATTTGTTACAATATTTTTAACTTCACCGCACACAGGAGGAAAAATAGTATGAGTATGGCAATTTTCAGCCGGAACACAGATGAAGCAGTACATCTGCGCGACCTTTTCATAACAATGTTGCCGGCATACGGGATTGTGACAGACTGTGTTGCTTACAGCGACCAGAATGCACTTTCAGCGGATACGCTGCAAAAAGATTTCCGTTACGGACTGATCTGCTGCGAAAGCGAAACCGATTTGCTGCTGGCTTTGGCAATGATGAAACTGAGACCCGACTGCAAGGTCGTGCTTGTAGTTGCAAACGATGAACTGGCAGTACAAAGCTATTTGCTCGGTCCCAAATACTGCTGCCGCCGACCGGTTAATGAGATTGCAATGCAAGCAATCCTGTGCCGATTTTCAGCATAATACAAGGAGGGTACATCATGATGGAACCACAAATTCAAATGGCCGTCTGCGATGATCTTGCAGCAGACCGCCAGAAAATACATCATCTTTTGGCGGACTACTGCGACCAAAATAATCTGCTCGTTCAGATCGACGATTTTCCGTCTGGCGAAGCATTGCTCAATTCAAACTCGTCTGTCTATGGACTGGTGATTTTAGACATCTTTATGGGGAAAGTCAACGGGATGGAAACGGCAAAAAGATTAATTGCAAAAAATCCATCCGTGCAAATCATATTTTGCAGCACCAGCAACGAATTTGCTGCGGAATCCTATGATGTTGCAGCACTGCACTATTTGACAAAACCACTGGAAGACCAAAAGTTTCTTGCCGTACTTGACCATTTTTTTGCAGCTTATCAGGCGTTGAAAACAATTACTGTCAAAGTGCAGCGCGTTGAGGAAAACGTTTGTCTTTCAGACATTCTCTGGGTGGAATCTGCCGGTCATGACTGCATTCTCCACACCAAATGCAGCAATATTGCAACAAGAACCACTTTTTCCTGTCTATGCAGCGAGCTGGAACCTTTTGATTTTGTAAAACCCATCCGGTATGCACTGGTATCTCTGCGGGCGGTAACGGGGGTACCCTCTAAAGAGCTAACGCTCTGTGACGGCACTGAAATCCCCATCAGTCCCAAAGAACGCGATCACGTTCTGCAAAAATTTACGGATTATAAGCTAAAAGAAATGCTTAGAAAGGTGGTACGGTAAGATGAAGCTGTTTCTTTTGTGCCTGATGACCACTTTGGGGCACATTCCATGCCTGTTGCTGCGTTACGCGCCATTTAAGGCACTAACAGATAAAAAACGGGAACACAAACTGTTTGCGCTCTATCTGGCTTTGCTGCTATTGAATACCCTTGTGTTTGCAGCAGCCTATCTGAATAATACAGCCACTATTGGTCTTTATAAGTTTCTGTTATTTTTCTATAGCTTTCTTCTTACCGGTATCAATATGCTGGTTCTGCGCGGTCACATCCGGGAACATCTATTCACCTGCGGACTGGTTATGTTGATGATCGTCATGGTTTTTTCTACCGTAGGATATCTGCAAACCTTTTGTTCTGTGGCGGATACCTCGTGGCAGATTATTATCAACGCTGCGCTGACACTTGCAATCTGTGCAGCATTGTACCCGATGCTGCGTTGGCTGATGACCCACACGGTAACTCCATTTCTCAGCATGGACTGCGGAAATTATTGGAAAAACGTGTGGTTCATTCCTCTTTTGATGTTTCTGGCGTGCTTCTGTGCCGTTCCCGCGGACGGTTACGTCAATACGCCAAGACAACTGCTCAGCCGCCTGTTTCTCTGTGGTGCGGCACTTTTCGTCTGCCGCAGCATGGCTCAGGACAACGCCAGACTGCGCCGGGAGCAGGCGATTGCCCATCAGCTCAGCATGCAGAAAGAATACTACGCCGCGCTTTCTGATAACGTGGCTAACGCGAGAAAGACCCGTCACGATATAAAACATCACCTTGCTGCCATTGAACATTTTCTGACCGAGAATGACAAAGCAGGGCTTGCAGAATATTGCGGAGAGCTAACCGTACGAATAAACACGGAAACCTCCATTCCCTACACGGGAAACGCCGCAGCGGATGGAATTTTGTTTCACTACACCCAACTTGCTGCAGAAAAAGGCATCGATTTTACGGTTTGCGGCACCATTGAGAACGGATGCATTGCAGAGATTGATTTATGCACGCTGTTAGGCAACGCACTGGATAATGCCATAGCCGGTGCGTTGACTGCATCAAAAAAACGATATATTTCCTTCATGGTCAGTACAGAAGACAATATTCTTTTATTTTTAGTGCAAAATTCCTTTGACGGTGTATTGCATGAACAAGGCAAAAAGCTGCTCAGTCGTAAAGAGGGCGGCGAACACGGTATCGGCCTTGCATCCATGCAAAGTGTCTGCCAGCGGTACGGCGGCAATATGACCGTAAATCACACACAAGATACATTTTCCCTGATGTTAATGATGAACAAAAATACATAAATCCAAAAAGTCAATCCCCTCATTCTAATTTTTTTAATATTGAT
>CAKXIK010000081.1 GCA_934875675.1 uncultured bacterium | reverse complement strand
ACACAGCATTATGGAATCACTGCCGGTGTATAAGGGTATTTGGCAATGGGCGACCCCGGCGGTGCAGTGGCATTCCGACCAAAACAGCGATTATACTTCCGAGTGGATTGAAAAAGCAATGAACATGCTGCTTTCCGCACAGCGCGAGGACGGATACATTACGCATGCAATTTATATTGATGAGGAGGTTCCCGGCAGCAGCTGGGCAAACACCGGTACCGTGCAGACACCGCATCTGGCATGGACCGCACTTCGCCATTGTTATGCAACCGGAAATACGGAACCGCTGCGCCGTTGGCAGCCGGCTCTGGAAAAATACTATCGATATCTCTGCAATTCACGCGATGAGGATTTGGAAAAGCTGCACCTGTGGGGAATTTTTTCGTCCTTTGACACGGGACTGGACACAACCGGTGCATTTCAACGTGTTACATACGGTGAGCCGGATCACGAAAAAGAACATTACTGCTATCCCGCCATTTTTGGAGCAGAGAGATATCGTTATGAGCTTTCCATGGCAGAAATTGCAGAGGTGCTTGGTGAAAATGGAGCAGCCTGGCGTGCCGAAGCAAAAAAGACACGCGCAGCAATGAATCAGGTTCTCTGGGATGAAACCAGAGGATGGTATGGTGTGCGCCATGAGGATGGCAGCCTGGATACACGTGTTGGGCTGGACGGTTTGTTTGCAATTCTTTACGGAATTCCGGACGAAGAGCGGCTGGCAAAAATGGAATCAGGCGTTTGCAGCCTGATCGGACCTTATGGAGTTCGAACCGTTGCCGACGGCGAGCCCGGTTTTCGCCCGGATGTTTATTGGCGTGGTGCCTGTTGGCCCAAGGCCTGTTCGGTTATGATGGATATTTGCCGCCGCCATTACCCCGAGCTTGCAGAAACGGTGCGTGATGCATTGCTGCGGATGGTGCTGCGTTACCCGAGCATCTGGGAGTGCTGGAATGTGGAAACAGGAGAGCTTGCGCACAGCGACCATGGCTTTTACTGCACCCCGGGAATGACCTCTAACGTGGGTGCCGGTGATTTAATTGCATCACTCTGGGAATCACATGGTTTTGAAATGTACGGAACCAAAATGGCAATTCCCGCAGTGCCAATGAAGAATTTTCACCATGCGGGGTTACGCATCTCAATTGAAAAAAGCGGAACCCGTATGATTGCGACAGCCCACGCTGCGGAAAAAACCGAAGCAGATGTGGATTTTCTTGTGCAACAGGCAAAACCGATGAATCGACCCGACTGGTCAGAGGAAAAGTTCAGTGTGAATAATTCTTCTCTTCGCACGGTTCACCTGCGTGCCGGAAACAGTGTAGCATTATAATAGAGTGAGCATGAAATAGACAATAAAATCAAAATACCAGAAAAACGGACGCATCCCTTTCATTTGGGGTGCGTCCGCTTTTCACTTTTCCAGTGTTTTGCCGAGAGCGTGATTCCAACCGGATAGCAGACGGTCGCGCTCTTCTTTGGGGAGGGTGGGCTCATAGACGCGTTCAATGATCTGACTTTGGCGAATTTCTTCGGCAGACTGCCACACATCCACCGCAAGTCCGGCAAGATAGGCAGCGCCAAGTGCCGTGGTTTCGCGTACCTTGGGGCGGCAGACGGGAACCCCGATAATATCCGCCTGAAACTGCATTAAAAGATTGTTTGCAGATGCACCGCCGTCCACTTTGAGCGAAGAAAGCGGAGCGCCTGTATCAGCGATCATTGCGGCAAGAACATCCCTTGTCTGGAATGCAATGCTTTCCAATGCAGCACGAATAATATGATAACGATTGGTGCCGCGGGTCAGGCCGGTAATCGTGCCGCGCGCATACATATCCCAGTGGGGGGCTCCAAGACCGGTAAAGGCAGGCACCAGATAGACGCCGCCGTTATCCAGCACCTTGCGGGCAAAATATTCGCTGTCAGCAGCGGAGTCAATTAACTTCAACTCGTCGCGCAGCCACTGAATGACGGAACCGCCGGAAAAAACGCTGCCCTCCAACGCATATTGAATCTGGTGTCCGGCGCTGGCTGCAATGGTGGTGAGCAGACCATTTTGGCTTTTGCAGGGGGTGTCTCCGGTGTTCATCAGCAAAAAGCATCCAGTGCCATAGGTGTTCTTTGCTTCTCCCTTTGCAAAGCATGCCTGTCCGAACAGCGCGGCCTGCTGATCGCCCGCAATACCCGCAATGGGAATTTCTTGCCCGGCAACCAGTGCAGTGGCATAGACCTCACTGCTGCTTTTTACCTGCGGCAGCATGCACATCGGAATATCAAGTGCAGCACAAAGCTCCTTGTCCCATTGCAGCGTATGTATATTGAAAAGCATCGTGCGAGAGGCATTGGTGTAATCGGTCACGTGCACCTTGCCGCCGGTCAGGTTCCACAGCAGCCAGGTGTCAACGGTACCGAAGAGCAGTTCGCCGGCTTCTGCGCGCTTGCGTGCGTCGGGAACATTATCCAGAATCCATTTGATCTTTGTGCCGGAAAAATAGGCGTCAATCAGCAGCCCCGTTTTTTCTCGGATGACATCGGCAAGTCCCGCCTGCTTAAGTTCGCGGCAGATATCGGCAGTCCGGCGGCATTGCCACACAATTGCATTGTATACGGGGAGTCCGGTTGCTTTGTCCCAAACAATCGTGGTTTCCCGCTGGTTTGTAATGCCGATGGCGGCGATTTCCTGCGGATTGATTCCGCTGCGGGTAATGGCGTCATTCATAACGCCGCTCTGTGAAGCATAAATTTCTCCGGGGTCGTGCTCCACATACCCGGGCTGCGGAAAGATCTGTTTAAATTCGCGCTGTGCCGTTGCAACGATTCGTTGTTCACGGTCAAACAAAATCGCGCGGGAGCTGGTCGTTCCCTGATCCAGGGCAAGAACATAATTTTTTGCCATGCAAAGATCGATCCCTTCTGATTTTGATAAAAAACCGCCTGCCGGAAATCAAAATTTTTCCCGGCAGGCAGTTGAGAGCAACAAATAATATCATGCAGATAGATTAAGCGTTATCATCCGGCTTTTTGTAAAAATCACTGAGATCCTTTGCTGCGCTTTCCACCTTTTCTGCAACCGTTTCCGCGGCATCGGCAGCTTTGCCGCAAGCACAGTCACAGGCTTTTTCCGCTGCGTCCACAACGGGCTCCACCTTTTCAGCAGCGGCGTCTGCCACAGCTTCTGCAGCATCGGCAACCGTTTCAACGGCCGCCTTGGCCGCCTCTGCGGCTTTTTGGCAGCAGGAGCACGGTTCTTCAACGTTGGACTCCGTGTCATCGGTTACGTCCTGTGCGTTCACGGTGACCGTTTCGGCGGGGCTGTGAAACAGTTCATCAGACTTAGATTTGCGGGTTTCCTTGCCTTCTTCTTTAATTTTTGCAATGCGTTGTTTCATGTCGGCGATCGATTCGTGATTGGCAGCAATTTTGGCACAAAGAGCAGCCGCAGGGCTTTCCGGATCAGCAGCCTCGCGTTCAAAAAGCAGCTTTCCAATCTGAGCATAGGCAGATTCGATTTCACGTTCCCGTGCTGAAATCGATGTATTCAGCTTTGTGACAGAAGTGAATTCTTTTGTTCTGGAGCTAACCTCCGTCATGGCATAATTCAAGCGTTTGCTTACTTCATCAAAAAAAGTCATTGTTAATACCCCTTTCCGATTTTCAGGTTTATGGCCGTTATGACCATATGCTATGCAGAACTGCGCGGGATAAACCAAAATTTGCAGTGACTGCACGGGAAAATTTGTGGTATCCTATTTGTTATTATAACATAAATATTCAGAAATTAAAGAAGCAATCCCGCTTTGTGCATAGAATTCAAAAAAATTTTACACCTGACGTAAAAGACCGTCCCACAGCGCAAACAATGGATTTTGGCAAAGTCACCATTTCGGGAAGGCTTTACTTTTTGCGGGAATATGATAACATTAGGATAGGGAATTTTCGGCTTTTCTATTATGCGGTAAAAAGAAAGAATTATTACGGGCACAGAGTGTTGACAAAGGAAAGACGAATGGAAACAACAGGATGTCTGTGAAAATGATCAAATTTGGAGAGGAGGAAGACAGATGAAACGGAACAATAAATTTTGTACCCGGGTTCTGGCAGTGATGCTGGCAGGAATGATTCTGTCTGCCTCTGCTTGCGGGGTATGGAAAGAGGAGACTTCTTCTGCCGTGTCGCAGCAGTCGACATCCTCACAGGCGAGCGCTTCCAGCCGTCTGCCGGATGATAAACCCGCTTGGAATGAGGTTTCTTCCCTCGGCGTGGTACCTAGCCGTCTGAATACAACCGTTCCGCAGGTGAATACGCCTTTTTCCTGCGCAAAGATGCAATTGGAGTACGAAAAGCTGCCCAGTCAGGCAACAAAACAGATTTATGATGAAATGCTGCGGGTGGTTTCAAAAATTACGCTTAGCCGTAACGACTATGGAGAATATCGTACCGAGCGGATTTTTTTGGCAGGGGTAGAATTGCAGGAACAGGAACTGCGCCTTGCGCTGACGGCATTTCGCAGCGATCACCCCCAGATTTTCTGGATTACCAATCACTTTGGGTATGATAGCGGCCCTCAGGGTACTTCGGTCGAGCTCTATTCTTATTATTCAGAAAAGGAATGTCAGCTGCGTATTCAAAAGCTTGAGCAAGCGGTGCGTGAGATTTGCGCCGGGCTCAGTAAAGATCAGAATCTGTTTGACAGAGAGCTGAAACTGCACGACACGCTGCTTGAGAAAGTGACCTATGACAAAAGCGCGGTGGATTCTGCAGATACCCCCGAGTCATTTACCGCTTATGGTGCATTGGTAGAAGGAAAAGCTGTTTGTCAGGGGTATGCACTGGCAATGAAGCTTCTGTTGTGCTATGCGGGAATTGAAAGCAGTGTTTTTTCCGGCAATGTGCAGGGAGTCGCCCATGCCTGGAACGCCGTTTTACTCAATAATCAATGGTACTTTCTTGACCCGACCTGGAATGATACGGAAACTCATATTCGTTATGATTACTTTAATATTACCACGGAAGCGCTCATGCAGGATCATACAATTGATCCGGTTTACCCGGATGAAAGCAGCACCGAGCAATGTAATCTCTGGCTGCCGGATTGTATTGCAACGGAAGAAAACTATTATATGCGTTGTGCAATCTATATGGATGGCTTTGATGCAGAAAACGACGAGAGGCTGCTTACAAAGCTGCAAACCATGCTTGCAACCGGCAATACCGTGTTAAACATTCGCTTTGACCCTGAAATGGATTATGACAAGTCCCTTGCGATGTTAATTACAGAAAAACCTTACAAATTGGTTTACCTGATGCAGCGAGCCAATCAAATGTATGGATCCGTCAATCTTTTTTCCATGAATAACATTCAATATTCGCAGATAAAAGCTCAGCATGCGGTTACAATCAGGCTTGAATTGGAGACGACAGAAATCCAGTAGTGGTACAAGCAAAACAAAACCACAATATATAGTAGAAATGAGATAACAAAAAATACCAATTAAAAAACTTTAAAAAAAGTGTTGACAAAGAGGTGAGGGCGTGGTATTATAGTCAAGCGCTCTTCGAGAGCGGCAAAAAACAAAGCGAACAAAACCGCATGAGAATGCGACGGAAGGCGCTTTGAAAAGCGAACGGAACCTTGAAAATTAAACAACACAGAAGACAAGAAAAGAACCCGTAATGAATTTGAGAAGAACTAAGCAATTAGTAACTTCCGGAATTTAGTACAACAAAGATACGTCAGTGTATCAAGAATTAAGAGCTTTTCAAAGGCTCTGAAGAATGATTGAAGCGTGGAGTCCGAAAGGACAAGCCGATTTAATACAATTTTTTAGAGAGTTTGATCCTGGCTC
>CAKXIK010000080.1 GCA_934875675.1 uncultured bacterium | reverse complement strand
GTTCTGCCCGAAACGTGCGATATTCCGGCAGAATTTTCCCCGGAGGAAAAGCAAGACTATGTCCGAAGGCGGGAAAATCGGATTCTTACCTTCCTGTGCAGGATTGCAAAAAGTAACAGGACTTATCTGGCGTATCCCACCATCCGGCTTGATTCAGACGGATTTTTTCGGAATTCTACCTATCTGATTGATTGCGTTGGCAGAATACAGGGAATTTATGATAAAAACAAGCTGACGATTGGCGAGATGGAGGAGCTTGATATGCGATGCGGAACTGCACCGGCTGTGTTGAACTGCCCAATTGGCCGGGTGGGGCTTGTTACCTGCTTTGATCTGAACTTTCTTTCATTGCAGCAACAGTACCAAAAGCTCCGTCCGGAACTGATTCTGTTTTCATCTGCATTTCACGGGGGTTCACTGCAAGCACAATGGGCGCTTGCTAACCGGGCATATTTTGTTTCGGCGGTTGAACGACTGCCGTGTACCGTGGTTTCGCCCACGGGACAACTGTTAGCCTCGTCAACCAACTACACCTCAAGCCTGGTGCACACGGTTAATCTGGATTATGCAGTGCTTCACTTGGATTTTAACTGGGGAAAGCTGCAGAAGGCAAAGAAAAAATACGGCGAAAAAATTCAGATTCAGGATCCGGGGCTGTTGGGTGCGGTACTGCTGACGTCAGAAACCCGCGAGTTTTCTGTGGCAGATGTCATGGAAGAGTTTGAGATGGAATCGCTGGATTGTTATTTGCAGCGAGCCGAAGCACTTCAGAAGCAATATCAAAAATAAATATAATAGGACTGAATTTTGATTCAGGAAAGGTAAGGTTATGATTATGACGGAGAAGAAAGCGGTATTAGGAATCATTGGATGCGGATTGATTGCACAGGGCATGCATTTGGGAAATGCATTTTCCAACCCCAGAATTCGTGTAAAATGGTGCTGCGATCTGATGGACGCGAACCTGCAGTATGTAAAGGAACATTATACGCCAGAAAACTTGACCAAGGACTACCATGATATTATCAATGATCCCGAAGTACAGGGTGTTATGATTTTGACAACACATGATGTTCGTCTGGAGCTAATTGCAGCTGCTGCAAGAAACGGAAAACACATTTATGTGGAAAAACCGATGGCCACAACCATGCGCGAAGCCTACGAAATCATGAAGATTATCCGCGAAACTGGTGTGGAACTGGTGGTTGGCTTTAATCGCCGCTGTGCTCCGATTATGATGGATGCAAAACGGATTCTCGATGAGCACCGCGCAAATCCCAAATGTGCTCCGTGGCGGTATCTACGCTATGGTGATGACGATAATCAGGACATGAAGGAATCCAAAGCAACCATGATCCTGATGCGTGTCAACGATGATTTCAAATCCTTTAAATCTTATGCAATGGATCCATACATCGGACAAGGCGCAATTATGGGAGAACTGTGCCACTTTGTCGATCTTGCCTGCAACTTTATGGGATGTGAGCCCGTCAAGGTTTATACAGAGGGATGGTCGCGGCTCAACCAGTCCATCACTCTGCAGTTTGAGGATCAGTCCATCTGTACAATTTTTGACGCGGCGGTTGGCAGCTTTGACCATCCGAAAGAGCTGGTTGAAATCTATAATAACGGAATGAGTCTGCAGTTGGATCATTTTCTGCAGCTCAGAATCGGGGGAATTGAAGGTCCCACAAAAATTGATTATCCGTTCAAGGAAGATCCATATCCGGAAGTTACCGAAGGCGAAGGCTCGATGAGACTGATTAATAAAGCTATTGAGCGCAATAAGAGAAACACAAAATGCGATGAACTTGCTATGCCGGTAGTGGATAAAGGGCATTACGGAATGCTGGACAAACTGGTGGACTGCATTCTGCTGGGAGCAAAATCGCCGTGCAGCGCTCTGGACGGAGCACGCGCTACGCTCGTTACCTTAAAGGCGGTTGAATCTGCCAGACTGGGTCTTCCAGTTAAAATTGCAATTGATGAGTACGACTTTGTCTTCAAAAACCATTGAACCGGTTGGCAGAAAGGAATGGAGAAAAATGAATAAAATTAAGGTAGGGCTGTTGGGCTGCGGGGCAATGGGAGGAACTATCATTGAAAATATCAGTGATTCACCATATTTGAAATCCATTATCGGCTATGATATCAACCCCGAAGCATTGAACAAAACGCATGAAAAGTACGGAATTGAAGTAACGGGAAATCTGGACAATATTCTCAAGGATTCGGATGTCAAGCTGGTATATATCGCATCCAGCAATGAATCGCACGTTCCGCTTGCGATTCAGGCGCTTCGGGCGGAAAAGGCCGTTATGACAGAAAAGCCGATTGGTCTGACCTTTGAAGAAATGGAAGGCCTGCTGCAGGTGCAAAAGGAAACAGGGGGCTTTATTCAGGTTGGACTGGAGCTGAGATATTCCAGAGTTTATGTACTTGCCAAACAGATGATTGACGAAGGAAGAATCGGCAAACCGGTCAGCTACCACTATACCTATTCCTGCTCTCCTTATTCCCGCACAGCTTGGCGGCTCGATCCGTCAAGATCGGGGAGCATGATTCATGAAAAACTCTGTCATTATATTGATCTGGTTCGCTGGTGGAACGGATCCCGTGTCAACCGTTTTGTCATGACGTCCGTCCCCAATGTCCTTCCGTACTTTGGAATTGAAGACAACATTCATGTATCTTATTCATTTGAGGACGGTGCGGTCAGCCAGCTGTTCTTTACCATGACAGCGGCACCCACCGGAAATTCTGATATGCTTACCATGCATCAGGATCTCTTTGATCAGGATCGTGACGGGCATAAGCTCAACTATGTGATTACGGGGACGAAGGGGGCCATTGAAATTGACGTGTTTCAGCGTCAGCTGCGGCTTTATCAGCATGCAGGTGATCCCACGCTAAAGGATTGTGAGTGCCGTCTGGTGCAGACATATACATGGGACAAGGAACAGGACCACGAGCATTTTCATAATACAAGGGGACAAAACTGGGATATCCTGCGTCGTGTTGCCGTGGGTGAAAAGCCTGCGCTCGCATTGGAGGATGCAGCTGAAACCATGCGGCTGTGTACAGAATTTCATGAGGCCGGACTGCATCAGCCATGGACGGTGATAGAAAGATGATTCAAATTCAGGCAGCAAAAGCAGAGTTTGTAAGAGAACCGCTCAAGGGTGCTTTTGGATTTAAGGGAAATGCAGTCAATGAGTTGTGGCAGGTTGCGGTGCAGTTAAAAAGCGAAAAACAACAGGCAACCGGACTTGCCACTCAAAGTGTTCTGTGGTCAGATGCTGCGGTGTTTGCAAAGCAAGGCTCCAGCGGCGGCAATGCACTGATGTTTTTAATGACCAATTATGCAGTCGGTCTTTTACCGGGATTTTGTTTCGAACAGCCAGAACAAGTTTTTGATTATCTGCTTCCAAAGGTTTTGGAATTCGGAAAAAAAATCAGCGAAAACCCGAAACTTCGCACCACATTTGCGTTAAATTCACTGGTTGCCGTCGATTTTGCGGTATGGAGCCTTTTTGCAAAAGAAAATAAAATTTTCTCATTTGATGGACTGATTCCTTCGGATACCCGATTTGCCATGCGGGAACACCATGAAAAGCTGGCACAAATTTCGCTGATCCCCTATCACATGGAAATTTGCGAAGTGAAAAGAATTGCGCGCGAAGAAAGCCGTTTTCTGAAGATTAAAATCGGAAATGACCCCACCGGTCGAGAGGACATCCAAAGCATGCTGGAGTGGGATGAGATGCGGCTCCGGCAGATTCATGAAGCGGTGAAAGATATTGACAATCCAGATTCCGAATCCGGAAAAATTGTTTATTATCTGGATGCAAACGGAAGGTACCCCGATAAGACTACTCTGCGAAAGCTGCTTGATTTTGCGGAGCAGATAAAGGCTCAGGATAGAATTTTGCTGTTAGAAGAGCCCTTTGACGAGCAGAATCACACAGACGTGCATGACTTGCCGGTTCGCATTGCGGCAGACGAAAGCGTACATGATGTTCAGCATGCAATCGACCGGATTGAACAGGGATACGGAGCCATTGCACTAAAACCCATTGCCAAAACGCTGACCGGCAGCTTCCGTATTCTGAAAGAAGCGTACAAAAGGCAAGTTCCTTGTTTTTGTGCCGATCTTACCGTCAATCCGATGCTGGTGGAATGGAACAAAAATTTTGCAGCAAGAATTGCACCGCTGCCGCAGATGAAACTGGGTGCGTTTGAGACAAATGGTTGCCAGAATTATCGAAACTGGGATCGAATGGAATCCAACCTTTCGCCGGAAATTAGAGCGGCGGCCAGTGCAAAGCAAGGCGTTTACCAAACAGATTATCTTTTTGATACCGCTGCCGCCAAGCTGGTTGAAAATCAGATGTATGCAGATGAAATTCTGCAGGGAACGGCTTCCTTTGTCTGACCAATGGCTGCGCAATAAATTTCCGCAGCAAAGAACTGTTTGTCAGGAATAGGGTAAAGCTGCCCGATCGATTGGAAAGGAGAAGTCAGCCAGATGAAAGCAAACTGTGAGATAGTAAAATTCCCGGAATACGATAATAATTGTTTCAGCGTACGGATGCAGTCCAAGTCAGGAAATATGATCACTCCGGCGCATTACCACGATTGTGTGGAAATTCTTTATTGTACCCAAGGTTCCTTTGCGGTGGGAATTCAGGATGAAATATATTCACTGCAGGCAGGGGATATGGCCGTGGTTTTGATTGATGAGGTTCATAATCTTCATCCCACCGGAGATGGCGACAATCGCTATTTGGTGATCAAGTTCAATCCGGACATGCTCTGTAGATTTGGAAATTCCGAGGCGGAAACATCATTTCTGAGTTCATTTTCAACGGCTGCAATGCTTTGCGATCGGGTGTTTACAAAAGAAAAACTGCATTCGACCGAAATACCAAAGCTGATGCAAAGCATGATTCTGGAAAGCGAAAATAAAGATTTTGGCTATGAGGTGGCCATTAGAGCCAATATTGTGCAGCTTCTGTTATGGATTGTACGCTCATGGAGAGAAGAGTGCACAACGCCGGATGTTCTGAAAAAGGATATTGATATTATTCCTACGTTAAAGAAAATTTTTGTGTTTGTAGAATACCATTATATGGAGCCTATTACGATGGAAACAGTCGCTGATGCGCTGAATATGAACTATTATGCGTTTTCAAAATTGTTTTCCCACCAGACCGGACTAAAATTTCCGGATTATCTGAATCGTGTACGGCTACAAAAAGCAAAAATATTTTTAGCGTCTACGTCCAAAAGCGTGGCCGATATTGGGGAAAAATCCGGTTACCTGACAACAAGCTATTTTATTAAAAAGTTTAAGGATGAAAACGGAATGACCCCACAGCAATATCGTACCCTCATCTTTGATTCGGGATATCAAGACAGCTCCAAAAACAGAATGGAACCAGCCAAAATATCTGTTTAGAAGATGATCATTCTGTACCGCGCACAAAACAGTGTAAATGCTAATGCACTTTTCCTGAACAAGGAGGATTATTTTTTTAAGATTTTATAAAAAGCACCTGCGTGATTTCATACTACAATTGTTTGGAACGCAATGAGCCCAAAATAAATAGCCCGCTGATTTCTCAGCGGGCTTATATTAGGTGGTGATTAATCGTATGAGCGTGTCATTTGGAGATGGTCTCGCGGGTTTTGATCACGAAAGGGTGTAAGAGTATTGCACAACCCATTGAAAGTCCAGCAATGAATGCTTAGATTTGGCCGTCAATTCGGCGCATTGTCGGGAGCTTTTTTGTGGTTCTTTCATACTCGACCAAGCTGGTGTTAATACTATTAAATTCTCCATATTCCAATTATCCCCCATACTTCATATTTTTGCTCTACTTTGAGTCACTTTGCGGGCAAATGATGTAAAATATGATGTAAATGATGTAGGGCGATAGTAGTATATGCAAGAGCATATTCATATACAAGAAATTATAACTTCTCTTATTTACAATGTCAATCCACATCAAAGTAACGCAGCCTTATCTTTTCCTGCTTCAGAACAAGAAAAAAGAACACACAACACTCTGTATGTTCTCTTTCTGTATGTGAAGTCCAATATTATACTTTGAAGTAGCTATCCAATCCTTTGAACTCTTCCGCTTTCATTTCTTTTGTAACATCAGCATAGATGTTCAGTGTAGTTGAAATATCTGAATGTCCGAGTGCGTCTTGAATGACCTTTATATTTACTCCAGCTTCACACATTCTTGTTGTAAATGTATGTCTAAGCGAGTGGCAGCTAAAATGAGGAAGTAACACATCAGGTTCATCACTGTGCAAAAACTGCTCATCATTGCAATCACGGATAATTCTTCGGATTGCTTTGTTGAGTGTGGCTTGGTGCTGTGCCTGACCAAAACGATTGATGAAAATAAAATCTGTATATCCGTCAATCGTGACCTCGCAATGAAGTCCTAAATCTTCCTGCTTCTGTTTCTCCTGTTCAAATG
>CAKXIK010000079.1 GCA_934875675.1 uncultured bacterium | reverse complement strand
CATCCGTATTATATTCCCACATTTGATGAAAAAGATAACATTACCGAGGAGGCAAAACTTTTTTTCAGCACCTTGCGTGATGCAACGCATAATGAACGGTTGCTGGCCTGTCACGCAGACGGAACTTTTGCAATTCCGGATGGAAACGACATGTATGAGTTTTCTTACCGGATTGCGGATGAACCGGAAGCATTGAAGGCGGAGGCACAGCAAATGGCCGATCGTGCGATTCGCCGCAATGCAAATTTGCACGCGGCCGGAATTGACGTAGGGTTGCTTTGTTCCGATTATTGCTATAACTCCGGACCGTTTCTTTCACCTGCCATGTTTTCTGAGTTTATTGCCCCTTATTTATTCCAGATTATTCAGGCGGCGCGCGCAGACGGTATGTATGCAATTAAACATACAGATGGAAATATTATGCCTATCCTCGATCAATTGGTGCAGTGCGGCCCCCATGCTTTGCATTCGCTCGACCCGATGGCTGGTGTTGATATTCGGGAGGTGAAACGTCTGGTCGGAGACCGGGTGGCACTCTGCGGCAATGTACACTGCGCCGCAATGCAGACCGGAACCGATCAGGAGGTAATCGACAGCGCCGAATATTGCCTCACCTATGCAAAACCGGGCGGTGGATACTTTTTCTGCACCAGCAATGTGCCATTTCACGGAATGCCTCCCCAACGATATCAACTGGTGCTTGATGTATATCATAGAATGAAAAAATATTGATTTTTTTGCATTGACATCCTGAATTCCGGGCGGTAAGATGAAAGAAATCAGCAACGGTTAAAATTCTTTGATTCATTTGACTGAAAAGAAGAAAGGATGGTCTTTCGATGATTCGGATCACCGTATGGAACGAAAATATTCACGAAAGAGAAATGCCCGAGGTGGCACAGATTTATCCCCAGGGAATTCACGGCGCAGTGGCACAGGCGGTTGGCTCATTGGAGAACGTCACCGTTCGTACAGCAACGATGGAAATGCCGGAGAACGGACTGACGCAGGAAGTGCTGGACAACACAGATGTGCTGTTCTGGTGGGCACACTGCGGACATGGGCAGGTTTCTGACGAAGTGGCAGACCGTGTTGCAAAAAGTGTTTTGAACGGCATGGGGCTTGTTGTGCTGCATTCTGCACACATGTCGAAACCATTTTTAAAGCTTTTAGGTACCAGCGGCAGCTTGAAATGGCGTGAAATCGGAGAGAAGGAACGTGTCTGGACGGTTGACCCATCGCATCCGATTGCGCAGGGACTGGGAGAACACTTTGAACTTCCGCATGAGGAAATGTATGGCGAGCCTTTTGGAATTCCCCAGCCCGATGAGCTGGTGTTCTTGAGCTGGTTTGCCGGGGGAGAAGTATTCCGCAGCGGTTGCTGTTTCCGCCGCGGTATGGGTAAAATTTTCTATTTTCGTCCGGGTCACGAAACCTTTCCCACTTACTATAATCCAAATGTGGTCCGGATTTTGCAAAATGCAGCCTGTTGGGCAGCACCGCAGAAGAGAATTGCGGGATTTGATTGTCCGTGTGTGGAACCACTTGAAAATATTTAAATTTAAAATGCCTCTGCAATACAGCCGAATGGCGATTGCAGAGGCATTTTTTAGGTGCTCAATAAATAAAATAAAATCAGCAGTCTGGTTCCGATTTTGGCGGGAAGAAATCCAGCAGAATATCGGGAAGCAATCCACCCAAGGGCAACAGCCGCACAAGGTCGGCTTCATCCTTTGGTTCGCGAGGTAACACCATTCCGCCGCGTCCCCGATCTTCTGTTTCATGGTGATCGGAGCCGGAAAAAAGCAACAGTCCGTGTTCCTGTGCAAAGTGGAGCGCATCGTCGTTGTGTGAATTGTGGCGGGCATTGCCGTTGTAAACTTCCACACCGTCGAGTAAATCAGGATTTTCCCGCGTCAGTCCCGTGCGAAACGGGTGTGCCTGCACAATCAACAGTCCGGCTTTGTCAGCAAGAGCACGTAACTCGGGAATTGAGTAACGGTGCAGGTCGGGAGTGCTGTAAAGCAGCTGCGGAGTTGCACCAAAAACAAGGTAGTCATTGGAGTTTTCCGTGGTGCGGAACTCCAGACCGCAAAAAATCCGTACACCGGCATCAGCGCCGGCCTCTTTTGCGGCAAAATAACCAGTTAGATAGCGGTTCATCTTGTCTTCCCAGCTGCCGGAGAGTTTATCCAGATAGCCATGATAAAAATGATCGGTAATCACTGCACCGTCGAATCCGGAACGCTTGAGCTGCAAAACCAGCTGTGCACCGGGAATCTTGCCGCAGGAACTAACCTCGGAGGTGTGACAATGGGTTTCCAAGCGAAACATAGAAAACAGGACTTCCTTTCTGTTTTTGCAGAACTTAAATCCCTTTTATGATAACGGATTTTTGGATGGAATGCAATCAAATAAAGCATTTTATATGAGAGCAATATTTTTGGTTACGGCTTTGCCGGTTCCGTCTGCAACAGCGCGGCAATATCTCCGACGGAATCAAATACAAATTCCGGCTTTTGTGCGGAGGCTTGCAATATTTCAGGCGTTGTTTCGCCGCTGAGCACCAATGCAGTGGATACGCCGGCATTAAGTCCGCTGGCGATATCGGTGTAAATCCGGTCGCCGATGACAATGGTTTCCGCGGGTGTGCAGCCTGTTTTCTCCATGGCGAGGAAAATCATTTCCGGCTCCGGTTTGCCAATGAATTTGGGCCATTTTCCGGTGGCGTTTTTCAGCATGGTGCTGACCGAACCGCAGTCCGGCACATAGCCAAACTCGGTGGGGCAAACCCAGTCCGGATTGGTTGCGATATACGGAATATCACGCAGCAAAAGCTTGCAGGCATCCTCCAGCTTGCGGAAGGTCAGCTCCGTGTCAAAACCCATCACAAGCCCGCCGATTCCGTCTGTCAATTGATCGGTTACTGCAACACCGCTTTGTGTCAGCTCGTTTTTCAGTGAGTGCGTACCAAGCACATAAAACAGCGTGCCGGGATAAGCTTTGCGCAGATAGCGCGCCGTTGCCTGCGAGGAGGTCAAAAAATCCTGTACAGTGGCGGAGATGCCCAGACGACCGAGCTTTTGCACATAGGCGTCCACACTTTTGGAGGAGTTGTTTGTAATGTAAATGCACCTGCCGCCGCGGGTATGTACCGATTCCAGAAAAGGCAGCGTTTGCGGGAACAGTTCGTTTCCAAGGTAGAGCGTTCCGTCCATATCAAGCAGAAAAAGTTTTTTGTTGCAGATGGGATGCATGCAGGTGTTCCGCCTTTCTGTTATTTGTGCAGTCCTTGTTCGCGCAGAATACGCAGTGCCGGTTCGGGATTGTTGCAGGTGACCAGCGCAACCCCGGTGCGGATCGCATGATAAACCCCCTCATCCGTATCGGGGCAGAAGCCCCATGGATCGATTCCGCGGTTCAGCATCTCCGCGCAAAGCTCAGGGGTCAAATCACCCATTTCGATTCCGGCAGCATACATGCATTCATAAGTATGCGCATCAAAGTTTTCCATGTAATTTGCGGGAAAGCCCTGTGTGCGAACCTTGTGCGTTTGATGTGCATAACGGACAATCGATGCATCAAAGCTTGCAATTACAATGCGGTCAAGCAGACCAAAGCTGCGCAGCAGGGCAACCGTTTTATCCACACATTCGGTTGTCATTTGTTTAATTTCCACGTTGAGTGTGAGCGCCGGATGCTGCGCAACCAAATCGAGAAATTCTTCCAGTGTGGGAATCCGGCAACCCGGAAAGACGCCGTTGAACCGAACGCCGGCATCCAGCTGCTGCAGCTCGTGCAGGGTTTTGTCGCAAACAAATCCGGTGCCGTTTGTGGTGCGATCCACCTTATCATCGTGAATGACCACCGGGATTCCGTCCGAGGAAAGATGGACGTCCATTTCAATCATATCCACGCCAAGCTCAATTGCCTTGCGGAAGGAGAGCATGGTATTTTCCGGATATTTTGCGCGTATTCCCCGGTGCCCTGCCACCAAAACATTGCTGCTGCTTTGCCCAAACACACGATCAATTGCCATGAATAACACCCCTTTTTCATTTTTGCATGTCATATGTATAGCGGATTTCCAACTTATTCGGTAATCTGTGACGACACCTCTGCGGCAAAGGTGTCCAGAATATCAAGATCATGCATCATCCACCAGACGGTATAGCGATCCTTCAAGTCCTTTGCATAGCGAATACTGTCGCGGATTTTTTCAACTCCATACTGTTCCCAAAAGCGGGAGAGAGGCAGTCCTGCCCGCTCCAGCATTGCGGCAAGCTCTGCCGGGGAGGGAACTTGGGCAGCCAGAGCAAGCAGCTCCTCCTGTTGTGTTTGAAGAATTTCGCGGCGTTTTGCAGCGGCAGGTTCCTTGTAAAACGGCAGACGGGACTGCAGCTCCAGCACACCGTCAGCGGCAGCGGAGTAAACGCGGTGAATATTTTTCTGCCAGGCATCATAGTTAAAGGAATCCGTTTTTCCCTGCGCAAGCAGACGCGGCATTGCGTGGCGGGCAGCACAGGAAAGCACCGAAGCATAGGCAACGTCCACCCCGTGATGAAAATAGGGCGTTGAGTCGAGCAGTCCGGTAATCTCATAATAATGAGAAAGATGATGCTCGCTGCCGGAGGCCGGGCGAGAATTGCCAATCAGGCTCATCGCAATTCCGGTGATGACAAGTCCATCCATCAGCGTTTGTAAAGCCTCCGGTGCTCCTGCTGCGATTCCGTCTGCACAGGCAATGCAATCGTTGAGCGCGTCACGCACTAATCCGGCAACAAAGGAACAATAATGCTCGCCGGTGATGCGGTGGGAAAGCTCCCAGTCGTTGAGTGCGGTGAATTTGCCGAGCATATCACCGTAGCCGGCAAGAATCATCTCTTTGGGTGCGCTTTGCAGTACGGCGGCATCTCCGATAATAAATGCGGGCATTCTGGCGGAATAGGTGACCTTCATCCGGTTTGTAATCATGGCAGCACCCACAGACGCATAACCATCCATCGAGGGTGCGGTTGCAACAATTCCATAGGGAAGATTCAGCTTGAATGCAACGTATTTGCAGATGTCGTTGATGACACCCGAACCAATGCCCAGAATCAGCTGGGTTTCGTGGGTGGTTGCGTTGAGCAGCTCAAAGACGGAAACTTCGTCCGGAACGAGAAAGCCCTTGGACGAATAGATGTGGGTCGTCACGTCGCATCCGGCATCAAGGCACAGCTTGCGCACCGCATCGCCGCAGACGGCAAAGGTGTTTTCATCTGCGGCAAGCAAAATTTTTCGCCAGCCGTGGGACTGCAATATTTCGGGCAGTGCCTGCAGCGCGCCGATGCCGGTATCCACCCGTTCCATCGGGCAAAAGTGGGTTTGCCCGCAGCTGCATACAATCGGTTTACCAAGCAGAGAAGCATAATCCTGTTCCATTGTGATGACCATCCCTTTCCACGGTATCATAAAGACTGTGTGACTTTGGTTTGCAAAGATTGCATTTTTAAGATCGTCTGGGTTTATTCATACCACAGCGCAGCGCATCCGGTGGAAACAGCGGATGCACCGGCATTGATTGCAGCAATAATCTCTTCTTTTGTTTCAATCAACCCGCCCGCAATCACCGGAACTGAAACTCTGCCGCACAGGCGATGCAAAATCTTTGGTATCACACCGGGCATTAGTTCCACACAATCGGGTGAAACGCTGCGAATGGATTCAATCGCAGTCTCAATTGAATGAGAATCAACCGTAAAGAAACGCTGTACCGTTTGCAGTCCGCACTCCTTTGCCAGGCGAATCATCGAACCGCGGGTGCTGATAACGCCATCAATCCCAAGCTTGCGCAAGAAAGCAACACCGGCAGAATCCTTTCCGACTCCCTCGGCAAGATCAATGTGCACAAACACATATTTTTGTTTTTCGTGTGCACGCAACACGGTTTCCCGCAGGGTCAGCAAGCTGGCATTGAGCAAAAATACGGTTTCAACCGGAGCGTTCAGCGCGGCTTCGAACTCCTGCGGCGACCGAACGGCGGCAATCACAGGGGAATCTGCAAGCTCCATCCCAATCATCCTCTCTTCCCGTTCAAGCAAACGAGAACCTTTTTTTGGCAAATAAAAAAGGAGAAATGAGCAGGGCTTCGCGTGCCCTCGCGTCATCTCTCCATTACTCCTGTTTATTATACGGTTTTCAAAATGGATTTGTCAAGCAAATGGAATTGATTCTTTCGCTTTTAACATTTAACCGGAATGCCGCTGTTTTGTCAAAAGGTCTAAATAATAAAACAACACATCCTTGCGCTGTGCAGAATTTGCGTCCACATAGTAAGTGTTTTCGGCGTTGATCCAAAAGAATCCCCCCCTTGGAATCAATGATAATCATATTATTCTTAGATTAAAATCAAGATTGTAATACGGTGTTGATATGTGGTATACTAATTTTGTCGAAACCTGCGCATCCAATGCCGGAGCTTCGCAAACCAATTGAAACGGCAAAAGGGATGTGTATTGGATGAAGTTGATTTTTGTTCGCCACGGACAAACTGAATGGAATGCAAAACGCCTTCTCCAGGGCAGCACCGATATTCCTCTCAATGCCGCAGGATTCGCTCAGGCCGAGTCCCTTCGCCAGACCCTCGCCGACACCGTCATTGATTGTGCGGTAACTTCTCCGCTTTTGCGCGCCCGCCAAACAGCAGATGTAATTTGCGGTAATCGAAAAATTCCAATCACCGCGGATCCCCGGATTGCCGAACGCAATTTTGGGTGCTTTGAGGGAGTTTTTTTTGATCGGGAACGATTCAATCAATGGTGGATTCCCGGATTTAATGAAACTACAGATGGCATTGAGCCTCTGGACACGTTCTGTGCCCGTGTAAACTCTCTGCTGGATTATCTTGCTGAGCAATTTGCTGACAAAACCGTTCTTCTGGTTTCGCACGGCGGTGTCAGCATCGCTGTTCAGCGCTATTTTTGCGGCGCACCCAAAACGCCTGCAGATATCGCAAATTTTCTTCCCAATTGCTCTCCCTCAATTTTTAAAAAATAATTTAGAAATGTATGTGTTAAAATGATGTGACCCAAAAAGAGAGGAAGCCTCCCGCGAGATATGGTATAATGAGTTCACCA
>CAKXIK010000078.1 GCA_934875675.1 uncultured bacterium | reverse complement strand
CATAATTGGGATATGCCCGAGGAAGAGGACGAGGACTGATTGGTTTGTACGGCCCGATCTGCAGAATTTCTGCAGATCGGGCTTTTTGGCGTTTGAAATGATTCTTTTTCGTTCATACTTGATACGGATTATGCACGAAATAATCCAGGTCTTGCATAAGAATTCTTCGAATTGGCGGAGTTTTTCGGTAAAACAATAAGTAAATTGTCACATTCCCCAATTATCATTGCAAAAACTTGAATCAGAGCGCGTAGTTTGATATAATAATAAAATTGGAAATTATTTTGTTGTCTTATTTTAGAAAGGGGAGAGCAGCTTGATTAAGGTCACACTGCTTGCTTATACACCGCAGCCGGAAAAAACTGTTGCTGCCGCAGCAAAGCTTTGTTATTCACCCTCTTCCATTGAAACGGTCATGGATGGATTGACAGACGAAAAAACGGCATCTTTTCTTGATATGCTTTCGGATTTAGGGCACGACAGCCCCGTGGAACATGCTTCGTTTACGTTTGGAATCGAAAATGTTTCCCGTTCACTTTTGGCGCAGATTACACGCCATCGGATTGCATCCTTCAGTGTGCAAAGTCAGCGTTATGTAAGAGAAAAATGCTTTGAATATGTCCTTCCGCCGGAGATTGAAGCCATTCCCGAAGCAAAGGCGGAGTTTGTTGCCGCCATGGAAGAGGATCAGGCGCATTACGAACGTTTGACGGCAATTCTCAAGGAAAATCATCTCAAGCAGCAGGAGCAAAACGGTGAAAAGCCGGATGAACGTGCCGCAGAGAAAAAAGCAATTGAGGATGCACGTTTTGTGCTGCCGAATGCCTGCACAACCAAAATGATCTGCACGATGAATGCGCGCGAACTGCGCAGCTTTTTTGCTCATCGCTGCTGCAACCGTGCCCAGTGGGAAATTCGCGATCTGGCAAACAAAATGCTGTGTCAGGTTCTGGCGGTTGCGCCGGATCTGTTTAAAAAGGCAGGCCCGGGGTGCTTGAACGGACCTTGTCCGGAGGGAAAAATGACCTGTGGCAAAATGGTTGCTGTGCGCGATTTTTATGCACAACTGAAAGAAGAAGCACAGAAGGGTTTGATTACCGAATGAAGGGTAGACTGATCGTGATAGAAGGGTTGGACGGCAGCGGAAAAGCAACCCAGACCGCAAGGCTGGAAAACGAGCTTCGCACCCGCGGTTATGCGGTTAAACGCGTCTCTTTCCCCGATTATGACGAGCCGTCCTCCGCACTGGTTAAAATGTACCTCGGCGGAGAGTTCGGCACAGAACCGAAAAGTGTCAATGCCTATGCGGCTTCGTCCTTTTATGCGGTGGATCGGTATGCAAGTTACAAGCGCTTTTGGCAAAAAGACTATGAAGAGGGCACGGTAATTCTCGCAGATCGTTACGTTACCTCCAATGCGATTTACCAAATGGTGAAGCTTCCGCAGAACGAATGGATGCCATTTTTGGACTGGCTTTGCGATTATGAATATGTAAGACTCGGCTTGCCAAGACCGGATGATGTGATTTATCTGGATATGCCGCCCGAGGTTTCACAAAAACTGCTTTTAAACCGATATGCCGGCGATGAAAGCAAAAAAGACATTCATGAATCACACGTGGAATTTTTGAAGCAATGCCGTGATGCTGCATATTTTGCTGCAAAGGCATGGGGTTGGTGCCGTATTGCATGCGCTGAGGACGGACAACCCAGATCGGTGGAGAGTATTGCCGGGGAACTTATTGACGCAATCCTAAAGGAGGATTTTGCTTGATCGAATTTCATTCACCTACCGTGGAAGACAAGGTGTGGGCAACTCCGCTGCTGAGGGCTTCCGGTTGGTCTGGCAGTGAATATGCGTTTGGAACGCATTATGTCTGGCAGGACAAATTTCAGGCGGAAATTGCAAATTATGGCGGATTTTTTCTTGGACGAAGCAATGGGCTTTATTTGTTTCCCGCAGGCGAAGGTAACTTGAAAGAGGTTCTGGAGGAGTTGCTGGAGCAGGAACGCAAGCTTGGGCACGGTGATATGCTGAAAATGTTTGCGGTGCCACAGCCTGCGCTGCCGATTTTGCAGGAGCTTTTTGGCGCGCGTATGACCGTGGAGCCCGATCGTTCCAACTGGGATTACCTTTATCTGGCGAAAAATTTGATTGAACTGCCGGGAAAAGCCTACCATGGGAAACGGAATCACATCGCGAAATTTCGCCGTTTATATGAATATAGTTATGAAGATATTACGGAGCAAAACGCGTGGGAGTGTCTTGCAATGGCAGAGGAATGGCAGAGCGCCAATGAAAATCCCGCTGATTTTGAAGATGAGATGAGGGCAATGCGTCTCGCATTCAGCGCATGGGGACCGTTGGAGTTTTCGGGCGGTCTGTTGCGGGTGGACGGAAAAGTAATTGCTTTTACAGCAGGAGAAGAAATCAGCCAGCAGACTTATGATTTGCATTTTGAAAAAGCGCTGATCAGTTTTGACGGAGCCTATGCCGCAATCAATCAGGAATTTGCATCGCGCCGCCTATCCGGATATTCGCTGCTCAACAGAGAAGAGGATATGGATATGGAGGGTTTGCGCAAGGCAAAAGAATCTTATCGCCCCACTGCGATGTTTGAAAAAAACACGGTAATGCTCCATTGAACAGGAGGAACCAGATGCAATGATTATGCTTTCCACTCCAGCTATGAAGCGCGATCTTCGCGTTTTGTGGGCAAAGAGTTTTCCGGATTCTCAAACGGTGATCCATTTTTTCTTTCAGCACCGTTACCGTCCTGATCAATGCCTTGTTATGGTGCAGGATGGCAGAGTGGTTTCGGCACTGCACCTACTCCCGGCGCAAATTGTAACCGAAGATGGCCGCTGCCCGGTGCAGTATATTTATGCGGCGGCAACTTTGCCGGAGTATCGCAATACCGGCTGCATGACAAAATTGTTGCATGCAGCGGAAGAACTTGGAGTTTCGCGCGGAATTCCATATACCGCACTCGTTCCATCGGGACAGAGCTTGTTTGCATATTATGAGCGGGCGGGTTTTGTACCCTATTTTGAAACACGCACCGTTCGGATAACGCGTCAGGAACTCAAGCATTTAGCGCGGGGCGGACGTGAAAAGCGCGCCGAGGTTTCAGCACGCCTGCTCTCTTCCGTACGAATCGACGCCCTCAGAAATGAAATCGGCAATGTTTTGTGGGATCGGGATGCATTTGCTTTTGCAGCAGAGTATCAGCAGATTGCGCAGGGAGAGGTTTTCTCTGCTGCCACGGCAGGAAGTGTAGGGTATGCATTTTTTCAGCAAGAGGAGCAAACCGGAATTGTCACCGAAGCGATTGCGAATGAAGCTGTTCTTTCCGGGTTAGCTAACCAACTGCAAAGCAAATGCCGCAGCCCGTTGATTTTGTTTTGTCTGCCTGTGGACAGTCCGCTCTTTCCTGGTAAAGGAGAGATTACATGCACCGGTATGCTTAAGGTAAACGGCGAGATCGGTCAGCTTCCAAACGGAAAACATCCTTATCTTGGACTGGATTTGAATTAGATTGCACCGCAGCCGGTATCCGATTTAGCAGGAATGGAGAATGAATGATGATTTATGTGTTTCTTGCACCAGGTTTTGAAGAAATTGAAGCGGTTGCGGTCATCGATGTTCTGCGCCGTGCACATTTGCAGGTGGTAACAGTCGGTGTTCCGTCACTGGTGATTCGAGGTGCACACGGAATGACTCTTGCTGCCGATATTACCGCGGCGGAAGCAACAACGAACGGCTTGGAAATGGTGGTTTTGCCGGGCGGAATGCCGGGTACGCTAAACCTTGAGCACTCCGAAGCGGTACAGGCGATGGTTCGCTATTGTGCCCAGGAGGACAAGAAAATTTCGGCGATTTGTGCGGCGCCGTCTATTCTTGGTCACATGGGACTGTTGCAGGGAAAAAGGGCAACTTGCTTCCCTGGATTTGAGGGGGAGCTTGCAGGAGCCCGCTTTGAACAAACCGCAGTTTGCCATGACGGCAATCTGATTACGGCAAACGGTCCAGGTTCAGCAATTGCGTTTGCGCTGGAGATTGTGGCGGAGCTGTGCGGAAAAGATCAGGCGGATGCGCTGCGGACGGGAATGCAATGCTGAACGATATCCGAGTGGAAAAAAATCGGTTGCGCACAAAAAACCGAATGCTCCGCGAACAGATTTCGCCCGAAGAAAAACTTGAGCGTGATCTGCAGATTTGCATACGATTGTTGTCATTGCCGCAGTATCGTTCTTGTGACAGCTTGTTTGTTTATGTTTCCAAGCCTCCGCTGGAGGTTGGCACCGAATATTTGATTCAGGCAGCTTGGGCGGATGAAAAAAAAGCGGCAGTACCACGGTGCATCCCCGGAACGAGAGAAATGTGCTTTCATGTAATCTCGCAGCCTGAGGATCTTGCTGCAGGTTCGTTTGGTGTCAGGGAGCCCATACCCGATCAATGCCCAAAAGCCCAGGCAACTGCGCAAAGTTTGTGCATCGTTCCGGGCATTAGCTTTGATCTTGCAGGTTATCGCCTTGGCTATGGAAAAGGTTATTACGATCGGTTTTTAGCAGGTTTTCCGGGCAAGACCATCGGAATATGTTATCAGGAAAATCTTCTTCCCAAATTACCGCACGGACGGTTCGATCGGGCGGTGGAATGGATTGTAACAGAAAAATCTGCGTATGCGGTGCCGTTTACACCGGCTGCGCATAAGAGGTAGCGCGTAGCTGCGATGCCCGCACGGTGGAAAGGAAGTCGTGACTTATGGAACAAAACAAAAATCCGATGCAGCCGGAAGATGAAAGCCGCATCTATTCTGGCGAAGAAGAAACCGGAAAAAGCCTGGAACAGTTGGAGGAAGAGCTGAAAGCTCAGCGCGAAAAGAAGGTTGAAAATTTTCGCTTGGATATTGATAATTCTGTGCTGCCGGAGAAAGATGTCAACTTTTTTCCGGGTGCAGAGGCGCAAGCTGACCAACCGGCAGAAGACAGCGAGCTTTACAGCTGCAGTCAGGAATTTATGCGCCGCAAAGAAGAGCAGCCTGTTGAGCCTGAAAAACCGGCTAAGAGGAAAAAGCTTCGCCGCCAAAAGAAAAATGGTTGTCTGAATAAAATTATTTATCTTTCGGTCATCGGCCTGCTTGCAATCGGGCTTTCACAGTTGATTATCTCCGGTGCCTATGATCTGCTTGGTGTCAACCGGGTGGAACAGGAGGCAGTCATCCAGATTACACCGGAAACGACGGATGATCAGGTCGTAGATCAGCTGGTGGAAGCTGGTGCCGTAAAGCAAAAGTGGTTTTATAAGCTTTACGCAAAACTGACAAAAGCAAGCTATCTGCCGGGCTCTTATACAATCCGTACCGATATGGACTATGAAGCATTGATTAATGCAATGCGCACAACGTCCAACCGGACGGATATCGTAAAGCTGACCTTTACCGAAGGCGAAACGGTGGAACAAATTGCACAAAAGCTGGAAACTGCAAACGTTTGTTCCGCAAGTGATTTTGTTGCTGCGGTTAACGAATATGAAATTGCCAAAGGTAACAAACTCATCAAGGCAATTCCGAATGTGGATCAGCGTGCATACAGGCTGGAAGGGTATCTTTTCCCGGACACCTATGACTTCTATCTCTATGAAAATCCAAAAACTGCATTGAGGCGTTTTCTGAACAATATTTACACCCAGCGACTTACGGCTGAGATGTACGACCGGGCAGAAAAGCTGGGACTGACGATGGATCAGGTGCTGATTCTTGCCTCAATGGTTCAAAAAGAAGCGGGTACAAAAGAAGACATGTATCTGATATCTTCCGTATTTCACAATCGCTTAAAAAATGCAGGAACCTACCCCAAACTGCAGTCAGACCCCACAACGTACTATGAGCAAAAACTTGACAGCAAGTATGCAGGAACGTACGATACCTACGTTTGCGACGGTCTGCCTGCCGGGCCGATCTGTAATCCGGGACTGGATGCAATCAATGCCGTGCTTTACCCCAAAACAACAAAGTACTATTATTTTGTTGCGGATGCGAATGGAAAAACGTACTATGCAACCACTTTGGCACAGCACGAAAAAAATGTTGCCAAGGCGCAGGCGGTTCAGCCGGCTTCGTCACAGGAGGCAGCCTCGGAGGAGACCGCTCAATGATGGATTCGAAAATCAGGAATAACCGTCCGGAACTGCTTTCTCCGGCAGGAGATCCGGCTCGTTTGGAGGCAGCAGTTCGTTTTGGAGCCGATGCAGTGTATCTGGCGGGTAAAAGCTTTGGAATGCGCACGGCGCCCTCTAATTTCACGGCAGAGCAAATGGAGTCTTCTATTCAGTTTGCGCGCGAGCAAGGTGTTAAGGTATATGTTACTTGCAACATTGTGCCGCATGAAGAAGAAATGGCACAGCTTCCGAAATTTTTAGAGCAGACGGCGCGTGCAGGTGTTGATGCTTATATTGTTTCCGATGTTGGGGTGCTGCGCGTTCTTCGCAGGGAGCTTCCCGATGCGGAAATTCACATTTCCACACAAGCGGGGATTGTGAATGCCGAAGCGGCAAATTTCTTTTATGAACAAGGCGCTCGCCGCATTGTTCCGGCAAGAGAACTTTCTTTGGAGGAGCTTGGGCATTTGCGCAAAAACATTCCGGATGACATGGAAATTGAGGCGTTTGTGCATGGTGCCATGTGTGTTTCTTTTTCTGGCAGATGCTTGTTGTCAAGCTATATGACCGGGCGTGATTCCAATCGCGGGGACTGTGCACAGCCATGCCGCTGGCGCTACAACCTCGTGGAAGAAAAGCGTCCGGGGCAGTATTTTCCCATTGAGGAAAACGAGAAGGGTACCTATATTCTGAATTCTAAGGATATGTGCATGATTTCTCATTTGCCGGAACTGCTGAAAGCGGGTGTTACCAGCTTTAAAATTGAAGGACGGGCAAAATCAGCTTATTACGTTGCGTTGATGACAAATGCATATCGACAGGCATTGGACGCAGCAATGGAAGGGCGTTTGCCGGAACCCTGGGTGCTGGAAGAAGTCAATAAAATCAGCCATCGGGAATATTCCACTGGGTTCTTTTTTGGGGAAGAACCTGGCCAGAACCTGAATTCAGGCGGATATGTCCGGGATTATGAGGTGGTCGCCGCTGTCACCGACTGGCGGGGTGACGTTTTGTTTGCTTCACAGCGCAACCGCTTTTTTGAGGGAGATACCTTGGAAGTTTTGCAGCCGGGGAAGGCGCCTTTTGAACTAAAGGTTTCCAATCTGTGCAATGAGGCAGGAGAAGAGATTTCCTCTGCGCCGCATGCAACCATGATGCTTTCCATGCAATGTAAAAATCCTGTTGCTGCGGGAGCCTTGCTGCGTAAGCGGAGAGAATGATAGCTTGGTGATATATATAAAAAGGGAGAGACTGTGCCCACGCATTGCGGGCATCATCTCTCCCTTTTTGGTTCTGAAAATCAAGCAGATGGCTGCTCAACCGCTTGGCAGAACCGTCGAATAATACGAATCATTGAATTGGTTAATTGTAAAATGAAATTGAACACATAAAAATGTCCACAGTGAATGGGATATCTGTTAGAATA
>CAKXIK010000077.1 GCA_934875675.1 uncultured bacterium | reverse complement strand
TTTGTGGTGAACTCATTATACCATATCTCGCGGGAGGCTTCCTCTCTTTTTGGGTCACATCATTTTAACACATACACTTGATAAAATAATTTTGCCCTGCTAAACGAGCAAAAAAGCGATTTCTGTGTACGTGTGGTTGTCTTTGACTCATCTATCTCCCAATTCCTTTCTCCTATGATATTGAATATATGTTTTTATTTTTATGTTTCTGTTTTATTATTTAATCATAAAATACACAAAATGTAAACGTACTTCTTAGCTATAATCGTGAAAATAAGCGTTTTTTGTTATTATAACGTTAAATTATCATTCATAAATCATTAAAAAAACATGAAATCATCATTAAAATTGGCTTTTATTATTGAAAAGCAGTGTCCCAACATTTAATATGGATGTCAGGCGGTGCGCACCACCAAATTTTAAAATTGATATTTATGAGGAGGAAAACAAATGAAGACCCGTAAAATAATTTCCTTTCTGTTGGCTGGGATTATGTTAACTGGAACGGTGCTTTTTAGTGCTTGTGCCAAACCACAAACAACATCCTCAAAAACGACGGATACCTCCAAAAATGATGCCAGTTCGGTTGCTGCAACGGCTGAGCCGGAACCGATTCGATTTTTTATGGGAACTGCCGGCTTAAAATTCCCGGATGGAGTGGGTCCCAATGATAATGCCTACATTAATAAAATTGCAGAGTTAGCCAACGTGAAGTTCACAGAGGTAATTTGCCCTGAATATTCTGATTTTCAGACAAAATTTAATTTGATGTTTTCCACCAACGACATTCCGGATCTCGTACACTGCTGGTTTCCTTCTGATGTGCAGACACAGGGAGAAGCAGGAGCGTTCATGGAATTGAGCGATATTATTTCGTCTTCATCCGTTCTCTCAAAAACATATAATGACAGCATGTTAAACTTGATGAAAAATGATCAGGATCATATTTTTGCATTGCGTGCACAGGCACCGCTGGATACAATGTCTGCGGCAGTAAATCCATGGCTGATTCAAGAGTTGAACAACGGTGTTGTGCCCACAGAACCGAATGATTGGTATGAGTTGTTTAAAAAGCTGAAGGAAAAATATCCGGATGCAGTTCCTTTTTCTGCTATCGGAGGACTGGACGGTCTGGAACTTTTCTTTAAGGCCTATGGCGCTTCGGTTGGTGCCGGTGGAGCTGCATGGCAATATAAGGACGGTAAAGTTATCAGTGCATTTGAGGCCCCAATGATAAAGGATGCCATTGAGTTTTATCAAAAGCTATATAAAGAAGGACTTCTTGACAAAACTTTTGTTACGAATAAAAACGAGGACTACGCCGACAGAAGAGAAAATAAGCATATGATTTTGTGGTCCAACAATACCAATTCCTGCATTGGAAAAAATGTGGTGCCGGCTGCATTGCCGCGTGTGAGTGATTCTCAGGTGACGGATAGCGATGCGTATTATGCAATGGCATTACTCGGGGGTCACTGCCTTGCAATTGGTGCAAAGACGGAACATAAGGACGCAGTAGTCCGCTTGATTGAAACACTTTATTCCGATGATGTCAAAATGCTTTCCTCATGGGGAATTGAAGGTGCTGATTACAACATCGTTAATGGAGAAAAAGTTTTGACGGCAGAATCCGATAATACATTCGGTCTTCGCAGTATGTACCGGATGACTTGGAACTATGGCAATGATGAGAGCGTAGCGATTTCTACTTCCCGTGTTATTTCACAGCAGCCGGATGAGAAACGCGATTATTTTTCTAAGATGCTCAATGATGGATTAACCGTTTCCTATGATCTTTCCAAGAAAGCAAGTCCAAGTCCGGTAGATTATATTCAGCTTAGCTCCAACACCCAGACAAAGCTGGCTGAAGCAGGTGAGATGTCTAAAACCATTCTGGTCAAAGCAATTTTGGGTGAAATCAGCATGGATGAATATGATAAACAGGTTGCTTCTTATCTGGAAAAGTATCAGTTTATCACCGACGAGTATAACAGCAAATTGCCGGATATGCTCAATAAGCTAAAATAAAAAAGTAAAAAAACCTCCCTTACGGCAGAGAAACAACAGAAGCAGATTTCTGCTTTGTCATGCACCCGGATCTATGGGAAATGGTTTCGGAGGCAGGATTGTTTCTCTGCCATTTTATAAAGAAAGGTGAGTTTAGCATTTATGGAACGATCAGTTTCGTCACTGCACATTCGAAAAAAAGAAAAGACGCATATTCGGTTTCGTGCATCACGTGATCTTCCGATTTATGGGTTACTTCTTCCTGCCATTCTTCTTCTTCTTGTGTTTAACTATGTTCCAATTTACGGTGTATTAATTGGGTTTGAGAACTTTTCTCCGTTCAAGGGAATTTGGGGGAGCGAATGGGTTGGTTTTGCGAACTTCCGTTATTTTTTACAAGATGTTGAGTTTTGGCGTGTGATGCGCAATACATTAACGATTAATTTCTATCAATTGATTTTTGGTTTTCCGGTTCCGTTGATTTTTGCGATTCTGCTTAATGAATTGTATTCTCCTAAATTCAAAAAAGTGGTTCAAACAGTAAGCTACCTGCCATACTTTATTTCTTGGGTGGTTGCTGCAAGTATCGTTATCTCAGTGCTTTCTCCGGAAAACGGAATGTTAAACAACCTGCGCCATATGTTGTTTGGTGCGGAACCCGTCTATTACCTGATCAAAGAAAACTATTTTCAGCCAATTATCATTATTTCTGCGATCTGGAAGGGATTTGGTATGGATGCGGTCTATTATCTGGCAGCGCTTACATCTATTGATCAGGGACTTTATGAGGCGGCAAAGATTGATGGAGCGGGAAAATTCCAACAAATCTGGCATATTACGCTGCCGGGCGTACGTTCTATCGCAATTGTTCTTTTGGTGTTGCAGATTGGATCTATTACTACAATCGGGTTTGAACAGATTTTCTTGTTATATAATCCCACCGTCTATAGCGTTGGGGATGTAATCAGCACGTATACTTACCGTTTAGGTGTCAAACAGGTGCAGTATAGTCTTACAACGGCTATTGGTATTACCCAGTCTATTGTCAATTTTATTTTGGTTTTTTCAGCTAACAAGCTCTCAAAAAAAGTTGCCGGCTGGTCATTGTGGTGAGGTGAAAAAGATGAAAAAATCGAGGCAGGAAATCGCATTTCAGGTGACCGATGTAATAATTATGATTTTAGTTTTGTTAACGATTGTTTTGCCCTTTATGCATATTTTCAGTGTGTCTGTCAGCTCTGACGAGGCTGTTACAGCACTTTCGGTAGGGCTTCTGCCCAAGGGATTTAATGTAGCAGCATATAAAGAAATTTTGGGACAATCTGTTTTTTTGCGTTCATTTGCAAACACGGTTCTCGTAACCATTGTAACGACAGCCGGATCCATTTTTATTAACTTTATGGCAGCCTATGCATTTTCAAAAGAGTTCTTTGCAAAACGGGTGATTACTTATTTTTTTGTGTTCACCATGTATTTTGGCGGTGGGCTGATTCCGACGTTCATTTTGATGACAAACTGGCTGCATTTGACAAACAACTATCTTGCATTTATTTTTCCATCTTTGGTCAATGTTTTTTACATTATTATTATGCGCAGCCAAATTGAATCAATTCCTCCTAGCTTGGGGGAAGCAGCGGTCATTGATGGGGCAACAGAGTTTCAGGTTATGACAAAAATAATTTTGCCGACGATGACGGCAACTATTGCTGCAATTTGCATGTTTGTGGCATTGGGTATGTGGAATATGTGGTATCCAGTGATGTTATACAGCAACCGAAGAGAATATTGGAGTCTGCAATACTTTTTGAGAATTGTTGTGTTTGAAAAGTCTATGGATTATCAAACGGAAGGACTTGCCGGAATCAGTGAAGCAGAAACCTTTAATCCTCAAAACTACCAGATGGCAGCCATTATTTTGGTAGCGTTACCGGTTGTAGCGATTTACCCGTTTATTCAAAAGTACTTTGTAAAAGGAATTTTGGTTGGCTCAGTTAAAGAATAACTATCCTTTTTTCTAAAAAGCGGATAACAAAAATTTGCGGAAGCATATGCGGGTCTAAATCTGTTTCCTTAATTTTTGTACCGCTTTTTAGATATTCAGATAAGTTGCAGGTGATCTTGTTGAAATCAACACAATGGAGTTCTGATTTGTTTCTTCTGATTGTTGCTGCTGTATGGGGAATTTCTTTTGTCCTCACAAAAAATACGTTGGCAGAAGTTACTCCGCTTGCATTTGTGTTTTGCCGGTTTGCAATAGCGTTCGTTTCCATGATAGCTTTATCGTGGAAATGGTTAAAAAAGCTTACGCTTCGGGTTGTAAAACACGGTATTGCACAAGGATTAATGCTTTTGATTGGAATTGTTTTGCAGGTGATGGGGCTGGGATATACAACCGCATCTAATGCTGCCTTTATTACGGGATTGAGTGTCGTGTTTGTGCCTATCTTTTCCTCGTTGCTTCAAAAAAAACTGCCGGGAATCTGCTCGGTTGCAGGTGTTATATTGTCATTTGTCGGTCTGTTTTTCCTTTCAGGCGGAATGGAAGGGTTTCGATCTGGAATTAATCCGGGAGATATTTTTTGTCTGATCGGGTCGCTTGGGTTTTCTTTTCACATTATTCTGGTGGATCGATTGTCGGAACCGGATGATTTTTCGCTGCAAACGTTATTTCAAGTTTTGACGGTTTTGCTTGGCAGTGGCATTGCATTTGCATTTTCTGGAGAGTCCCTTCCCATCTGTCGTCCTGTCGCCGCAGGCGTTTTATTTTGGACCGGAATTGTGGGAACCGCTGTGGCTTATACTGTGCAAAATTGGGCGCAGCGCAACACAAATCCCACCCATACCGCAATGATTGTTGCGGCCGAACCGGTGTTTGGAGTGCTGTTTGCAGCTATTATACCGGGGATTTCCGGAAATACAGAGCAGCTTACCTTATCTGGTGCACTGGGGTGTGCAGGAATTCTGATTGCCATTCTCATTACTGAAGCGGGACCGGGGATACTTCAGAAATTAAGAAAGAAGGATGAAAATGCAAACCACACAATTTGACCATTTTTATCCATATCAGGAGATGACTGATTTTTTGCTGGAATGTGAGAGAGAGTTTCCAGCAAAATTTCGTCTTATTTCTCTTGCGGATACGGCACAGGGAAGAAAAATCTGGCTTGCGGAAATTACAGATTTCTCTACGATGTCAGAATCACAGAGCCGCAGTGCTTATTATGTTCAGGCAGGACTGCATGCAGAAGAGGGTGCCGGTACAACCGCAGCTTTGCATTGGATTGAAATGCTGCTCACACAGACTGCGGCAAATCAGCTTTTAGATCATTTGGTCTTTTATATTGTGCCTCGGGTGAACCCCGATGGCAGTGAATATGCCATTACACAATGTGCATCTGTGCGGTCATATTTTGAACAGAAGAAGGATATAGCAAACGCACTCATTCCGCAGGATATCAACCACGATGGCATGGTGCTGCAAATGCGAAAATTAAATCCTTTGGGTACTTTTGCAGATATTGATGACAGTGGAATTATGGTTCCGCGTTTAGCAAACATGACTGGTTCATTTTATGATGTGTATCCGGAAGGATATTTTGAAAACTATGATGGTGGATCATGGCAGCCTGCAATGTGTAACATTGACATGAATCGGAGTTTTCCTGCAAGTTGGCGTCCAATGAAAAATTCGGAGGCCTATCCCTGCAGGGGAATTGAAACAAGGGCAATTGCAGAATTTATGACCACACATCAAAATATTTTTGCTTGTATTGATTTTCATTGCGGATCTGGAGGAATACTGCGCCCGCTGATGTCGTCTGATGATTATCTGAATCAGGAAGACCGTCATTTGATTGAGGACGTGGGAAGATTGGCGGAATGTATTACGGGCTTGCCATTGATTCATGAAAGGGAATATCAGGAACCAGGGGATCGTCCGGAAGAGGCTTATGGATGTACCGGTGAATGGTGTTATCATGCACTGGGAATTTCAAGCTACGTAATTGAGCTTGGAAATGGATTTACCGGAATCGGACTGCCCACCGATGTAATTCTAAAAAACTGGCGCTTTGTTGAAAACTACGATTGGCTGCACCAGATTGTGAATCATCATCGCCGGTCTGGAAAAGAGATCTTGATCCCATGGAAAAAATTTACACATCCGCAACTTGGAGAAATCGAAATCGGAGGAATGAAAAATGGATTGGCATATTACATGTGTCCTCCCGATATGGTTTCGGTAATTCCGAAGACAACACAATTCCTGCTGGAGCATGCAGCAATGGGGCCAAGACTGGTCTTGGCAAAACCGCAGGTTACATCTTTTGGAAGCGGTGTTTATCGGATTCGTACACAATGTATGAATATTGGTCGCTTTGGTACAACCGTAATGTCAGGTGCAGAAGGCCCAATGGCTCAATCGGACGTTTCAATCAGGTTATCTTCAAAAGAAAAACCAGTCACAATCCTGAGCCGACCGGCTCGATTTACAATATCAAAGCTGGACTCTATGGAGCGTGTTTCTGCAGAATGGTTCATCCAAGGCACAGAAAATCAATGTATTCAAATAACAGCCTCACATTGCAAGTGTACTACCGTAACTGCAGAATTTCATCTTTGAGCGGAGGAGTTTATCATGCTTTCTACCTATCGTGACCTTGGTGTGGTTGCCAATGCGGAGGAACCTCGTACCAGTTGTCTGGTTTTCAATGGATCGGAATATTTTCTTGTGATTTGCTCCAAGGGCTTTGTGATGTTGGTCAATCTAAATCAAGAGACGGCAGTTCAGATTCCTTTTCCGGAAAATTATATTGGTTACCCATTTGGATCGTTGGCAGCGACGAATGGAAAGGTGTACCTTGGAGCTGGTACCATGTTTATGGAGTTTGACCCAGCCAGCGCTTCGTTTTCGTATTATGAACACATTCATCCTGAAGCGCCTGGTGATAATGCCTGGTGTTTTGCAGAGGCACCGGATGGAGAAATCTATTTTGGAGCACATCCGCAAACGTGGCTGACACGATACAACCCATTCAGTCGCAAACTGACAGATTGCGGGATTCTGGATTCGACACAGTCTTATGTGGGAACAATGGCCTTTGATCGCTTTGGATATTTGTATTGTGTGATAGGAACACAAACCTATAAAGTTGTTGTATGGAATTCGGCCAATGGTGAAAAAAAGATACTGTCATGTCCGCAAGAACAGCAGAATGGCGCTGCAGTTAGTCAAGGGCGCAACGGGGAGGTGTATGTTTCCTTTTCGCATAGTACCCTGACATGCGAACAGATGCAGAATCCCTTAGAATGGTATAGTGTTGAACATGGCACTATTTGCGCAAGGGTTACAGATCCGTCCGTTTGCAACAACTATCGCAACAGTGGGTTTTATACTATCCATTCACCTTATGACAGTGCACCGGAAATACTTTCAATCGATTTGGAAGATCATCAACTGTATTACCGTCATCCCATTACATCCCAAAAAGTTGAACTTATGCTGGAATATCAAACAGAAGGTGCAGATATGTCTCCACTGACATTGGGACCGGATGGGAGAATCTATGGCACCACCAATCATCCCATTCAACTCTACACATATTCCCCAGAGTCAAACAAGGTTACCAATTATGGAAAATCACCGTTTTCTCAAGAACTGCCAAAAGATGCGTGGGGAAACATTTGTGCTTATGCTGCACAGGGGGATATTTTAAGTGGATGTGCTTATTGCGGGGGATTTATTGTGCGCATCGATACCCAAAAAGAAATATCCCGAAAAAGTAATATCAATCCTACCCTCGAGGCTGCATATGATGAAATTTATCGTCCGCGTTGTGCGTTAGCGTGCAAAGATGGAGAAACCGTTCTGTTTGGCGGATTTCCACCCAACGGACAAACTGGAGGGGGGATGGTTGTGTATCATACATTATCTCGCAGTTCACAGGCGATTGCAAATAATTATCTGCTGTTGCACCACAGTATTTTATGTATGGCAGAGCAGTGTGACGGAAGGGTTTTCTGCGGAACAACCATAGAAGCGCCGTGCGGGGGATATGTATATGAAAAAGAAGCATCACTGTTTTTATTTGATTGGAAGAGCAGAAGAGTTCTGTATCAATGCACTCCGGTGGCAAATGCAAGCGCAATTTCGCTAATGAAAATTGATGACAATCATGTTTTACATGGAATTACAGCCGAATCTATCTATTTTGCATTTGATTGTGTCTCAAAAAAAACGTTATACACACAAGATCTTTCTGCATATGGGAGTGTTGTGCGTGATGGAATGCAAACAGGAAAAGACGGCTGTATTTATGGACTATTGGAGCATGGAATCTATCGTATTCTGATACCGCAGAACCGGCCGGAGATTGTTTCTGTTCCGCCTTGTGACATAACAGCAGGCATGGCGCTAACCGAGCATACAGTATATTTTGGAAGCTATACGCATCTTTGGAGCTGTTGCTTAAAAGAGCCATCGGTTGGGGCACCCTCCGTAAGGAAGGTGCCCCAAGGTGGCTCTTGTATCTAAACTGAATAATTGATTTCATTAAGCGGT
>CAKXIK010000076.1 GCA_934875675.1 uncultured bacterium | reverse complement strand
ATCGTCGTCGGAAGCGTCAGATGCGTATTAGAGTCAGAGTAAAGGCCGGGGAGCAGGTGGCCGTGGAGGGTAGGTTTCAATTCATGCCCCCGCGAAGGGGCAACGTAATAATTCATTTGCAGTACAGACGGTTTTTTGTTTCAATTCATGCCCCCGCGAAGGGGCAACTACTGCACTGTATACGGATTAAACCCCGACTGTATAAGTTTCAATTCATGCCCCCGCGAAGGGGCAACAGCAAAAATGCACAAAAATAATTATATTATTGAACAAATTGCCGCAGAAAAACCAGACTAAAAAGAAAAAGGTAAAATAATGTAAGTTAAATAAAAAAATATGAATAAGTTTCTTTTTGCAGGAGTAGGATTTTGTGCGCGAACCTAAGCTGATTTGATAAATGATTGGGGTTCGCGCAAATGCTTTGCAGTAAAACAAAGATACATCGTTACAGCATCAGAATGCCATCCTGTTCAAAACGAGGAGGTTTTCCAATCGATTCTACACGAGGTCTCCAATTGCTTCCAAGCCGATAAAGACGTACAGAATCTTTTGTTTCGTCTATAACTGTGCCTAAGCGCGCCTTAAGCGCAACAAGCTGAGCGGGATCTATCAGCAATTCAAAAACAGAATTTTGAACCCGCACCCCATAGGCTTCACAGATTTTTGCAACTTTACGCAATCGTTTGGCACCCACAGACTCTGTGGTATCAACATCATAGGAAACAACAACCATCATTCCGATCACCTCCAACAGAATGGCGGATATTCATCAAGCTCATCTCGAAAAACACGAGCCAAAAGCTGTGCCTGAATGTGCGGGATCAGTCCGATTGGAATCTTCTCCTGCAAAAACGGGTGGGTAATTTCCTCTTGTTTGCGCTTCTGCCATGCGGTCAACACTGTTTTTCGGCCATCATCAGTCAATTGTACGGGAGCAGAGAGTTGTTCAAAACTTTTTTCGCTGATCTGCCCCCGATTAATTAGGGCAACTGCCAGACGGTCGCAGAGCGGTGCACGCAGTTCTTCCATCAAATCCAGCGCCAAGGCAGGCCGTCCTGGGCGCAACGTATGCAAAAATCCTGCTGCGGGATCAAGTCCCACCCCTTCCAGTGCGGACTGCACGTCATTTTTCAGCAATGTATAAAGGAAGGAGAGCAACGCATTAACCGGATCCTCCGGTGGACGGCGATTGCGTCCGTCGAAGGTAAGTCCGCCCGGTTTTAGGATGGAAGGAAAAGCAGAAAAGTATGCAGCGGCTGCAGCGCCTTCCAATCCGCGCATGGATTCAACAGTTGGGCAGTCCTGTAGTTGTACAGCCATTGCCGTAATCCTTTTTACCGCATCATTAAGGGATTCATCGGGTTGTGTCCGCTCCCGACGCTCTCGTTGTAAAAAATTCTTGCTGTTAACCAGTTTACCCAGCAGAATGCTGCGTACCAGATGTGCACTGAAAAGAGGATCGTCCAACGCAGCAAATTGCCTGCGACGCAGATAGATGTTCCCGTGTACCGGTCCCTGTACACGACCGTAAAAACGACCGTACTCAGAAAAGAAAACAAGCCCGATTCCCTGTTCGCCGCAAAAGGCAATCAACGGTGTGGAAACAGAAATATTGCCGAAGCAGAAAATGCTGTTGATTGTATGCGCGGGAACACGGACCTTTTCCACACCGCCGACTTTGACTGTAATTGCCTCGTTCTGCAGAAAAAGATAGGTATCCGGTGTAAGAATATACAAGGTGTTCTGCAGCTGTTTCATGGCATTTCCTCCTGCATGACATCCTTCCAGAGGGTGTTGCAATAACTTTTGGCAGAGTGCTTGAGTGTGGGGATACACAGTTCCTGCATGGAGCATCTTTTGCACCGGGGACCATATTCGGCCGTGGGAAGATGCGATTGTGCCGCAAGCACGGCAAGTTCCCGCGTAACATTTTTCGTTTTTTCCCGCAGCGCAGGAGTCAGTATGACCTCATCGCGCCGGTGTGCATCAATAAAGAAGAGAGCGCCGTGGGAAATTTGGGCCCCATACATTTCTTCCAAGCAAAGTGCCTGTGCGCAAAGCTGCATCTGATACTCCGACTCACTTCGGACGACACCATGCTTGTATTCCACGGGGTAAAGAACAAAACGTCCGGCAGCAAACGGCAGTGGAACCCCATTTGGAGATTCCTGTGCTTCAACACAGTCGCATTTTCCGCTGATGCCGAGTGCGCGCGAAAAAACTGCAAGCTCATACAGATTAATCTGCGTACCGTGGTGCTCGATGCGAGCCGTATGAACGCGATCATGCTGTGACCGGCCTGCTGCGGTATATTCGTTTTCATTCCACAGCTGTTCCAGTGCTAACAAGGCGGCACGACGGGGACAATACCCATACTGTGAAATCCACGAAAGCGGCAAAAGATCCTGTTCAGCGGAAAAACTCGGCATCTTCCGGCACCTGGTTCCAGCTGAATTCTCCGTATGGAGAGCAAAGAAGTCCGATTTCAACTCCTGCCGGGCAGGAATCCAAATCAATTGTCGCCTGATAATCATGCCAGGAACGAGCGTAATCTACGTTCGGCAGCTTTTCCACATGAACCAGATCAAACAGGCGATGTGCTGGTGCACAGCCCAACTTTGCCTGACGCGCGCGCTGTTCAAGGTCAGAATCCGTGCCCACATGCTTGAAAACAACCAGAGGGGTAATCACCGCCATTTCTCCCTTGCTGGCAGAATGGTCATGTTCATACATGTTGAGAATCGCCTCAAAAAGCGCCTTGAGGTCATCCTCATCAAATCCGGTTTCCTGCGCAAGATTTGCACTGATAAACCCATGCGCTTCATAGAGACCATAAGGAATCAGCTGCTTACGTCCCATTGTGCGGAGCTTGTCTTCGCTCTGATTTTTTTCCCACTCCAGGTATTCGTCCACCGTTTTAGCGGTATCAACCTTGTCTGCACTTGCCATTCGGGTGATGGAAATGTCCAGAAGCTGAATCGGGTCAAGTGAACGGGCAAAGGAAAGTTGTACCGGACCGCGAACCTGACCGGCATTCGGCCCGGTGGACATGACGGCACCAAACGTGCGCACGTCGTAAAAGAGCTCACAAGCTTTGCGCCTTCCCTTATAAACTTCATTTTTACCTTTGGCACTCAGTTCCACTCCGGCAAGACTTTTTGCTCTTGCGATGCCGGTATTAATATTACTTGCACTGCGCACAAGCATCTCCATACCCGGTTTGTCAGCATAAGCGGTCTGCACATAATTGCGGATACGGCGCTTGATGGCAACGTCGGTAATATAGCCGTGCAGATCTTGCGGGTCGGTGCGGGGACTGTTGCCCATGTCGGGATCACCGTTGGGATTGCCGCCTCGGCACTCGATGTAAAACAGAAACTCATAACGATTGTTGATAGCCATTAGAAACGCCCTCCTTAAATGGTTGTTTGTTTTGGCGAAGCAAGCTTCGCACGTTGTTGATAATACCCGAGTGCAAACTCGGTCTGCTGCTCCATGTTCAGCGATGAGGGAATCTTCTGTTCGCCGATTGTGCAGTAAATTTCCGCCAGACGATCCTCAAAATAGTGTGCAAGACCGCCGTCGAGCTTGGCAAGATGGTGTTGTGCCAGCTGAGAAAGTTTTCCGATCACAAAACCGGGTGCTGCGCTCGCTGCAGCATAATAATGTTCCGCCACACCGACGTTCACCCCCGGCATAGCCGCCTTTTGAATCGCGGAATAGGTTGCCATCAACCGTCCGCAGCAATAAGCGGTGCTGCGGCAGGTTTCATTGCAGGTAGTTTCCATAAACGGTTGTTCTCCTTTCATCTGCTGTTTGCGCCGGTGCCAGGCCTTAAGCAGCTGGAATGCCAGCGTTTCACGTTCAATAGTGCTTTTTTCGTCGCTGCCGCGCAGCATGGTGGAACGAATCCAGTTGAGGGCACGGCTTGCAGCCTCATCCGGCAAAGCAGAGCCGCTGATTATGGCGTTTAGGATTCTGCCGAGCAGGTTTGGAAGCTCCTGATCAAGCCGATCCCAAACTTTTTTGGGGTCTCCGCCCGGTCGGAGAAGGCGGGTGCAGAGACCTTTGAGCTTTGGCGGCCGTGTGTTTCCCTTGCCATCGCTCGTCACCAGAGAAAGGTCATCAAACCACTGCACCACATTCCTGCAGAGTGTATCATAGCTGCCTTCATACCAGCCGCGTACCATCATTCTGCCGCCTGCACCCGAAAGCGGCAACATATAATACTTTGCGCCGGTGTTTTCCGGTCGGGTGCCATCGTGGATGCTGCGGATAAGCTTATTGGCACGACGCATGGCACCCGACTCATCTGAAAAATCTGCCGCCGAGTCCGTTTCAGCAGAAGCGTCATCTTCTGCATTCGCGTCGTCCCAGCCGTCCAGCACCAAATTAATCGGTTCCTCGTCAGACGGAACGGGGCCGGAGTACCAGTGCACAAGCTTTGCATTGCCCAGAACCTCCGCCTCCGCAATCAGTTTGGTCAGTGAGGCATTAACCGCCGTCATGGCTTCTTCGGAAACCGATGCATTGGCACTTTGTTTTAGCCCATAGGACTGAAATGAATCCTTATCAAAACAGAGAAATGCATCTCCCGAGGTGTGGCCGCCAACGTGCAGCAGTCCGGAAACTTTCGGTACCGTGGCAAGAGCAGGAGCAAGCTGACCCGTAATCAGACAGCGCGGAAGCTCTCCCTTGGGAGCATCCCCGAACTGCGCGCGGAACGTATTCCACCAGTTCAGGTAACGGTCGCTGCGTTCCAGTGCCATGCCGCCCACCTGAAAGCCGATAGGGTCGGCGGGCTTGAGCTTGTTATCGGTAAGCGCCTGGCGCATGTTTTGCACCGTTTCTTCATTCTGCAGTGCGCCCGCCAGTACACCGAAATATGGTTCATCTGCGGTTCCGCTTTCCAGTGCCGAAAGATAAAATTCGCGTTTCGTGGGAATATTTTTATCCTTGACCGGATCTATTATTATGCCGAGCGGAATGCAGGCTTTTTCAATCAGAATATTGCAGTAACGGGTTCCGTTTGCCATGGCACCAATATCCGGCGCCATCACAGGCGGTGCGGCTTTGTCGCGCAGCTCAATGCCGACGTATTCACCGGAACTGGTCAGCATCAGGTATGCCTTTGGTCTTTTTGGCTTAAAGCCGGGCTGAGCGGTCAGCTCATGCGAGAGCGCATATTGATATAATTCCGCAAGCAAATTTTGTTACCTCCCTTCCGGTTTGAGCACAAGAGGAGAATTGTATGGCGGAATTTCGATAACGCCGTGCACCATTTTTGCGTTAAAGAGTGAAACAGAGGATTCCGTTTTTTTGGAGATCTCCCGCCGGTTCAGATCAAATACATCGTAAACCATCAAACCAAAATCTTCACTTTCGTCAATCGGTTCATCACCGCTGCTGCCCCATTCGTAATAAGCAGGAAATTCCCGTGTACCCATGCATGGCTGCATAAAATTCTGTCCGCGCCGCACACGCCGTTCAAACTGGTTATAAAGCTGGGCAACAGTTCCGCCAAAATCAACCCGGGGAATCATTTCGGCGGTAATGCGATATCGCACATTCTGCAGAACGACGGATTGCCGCTGTGTGCGGTCCTCCTCAATCTCTATGCAGCACTGCAGGGGGTTGCTTTCGGAAAGATGTGCCATTTTGCTCTTGACTTCATTGCGCTTAAAGCTGATGTAACGGATGGGGCGGAGTACTTCAATTTTTTTGATCTGCCAGTAAAATTCCGGAGGTTTGGAATAGATGGACGAAAGCACGCCGCGGATTCCACCTGGTGTGGGAACCGCATAACTCAGCCGTTCAACCTTGCTTTCCGGCCTGGTCCAGAGCGCGAAATCGCCCCAGATCTCGATGGTTGCCTGTTGGTCACTCATGTGTCAATCACCTCTTTCAAAAAATTGAGACAGAATTGTTTTCACTTTCAAAACTGAGTCCGAGTTTTGGATTATAAAAAGACGGATCGCCGAGTAGATAGCACGCAGCATGAAACGGTTCTTCGGATTCTCCGCGACGGCGCGGGAACAACGGAACACACGTTTCCTTCACGCTCTTTTCTTCAAAGGTGGTCACCGTCAGCATGCGTGCATTGCGCAAAAACTGCGGGGTCAAGCCCTCGGCATCATATGCGTCACGCAGCGCGGAAAACAGTTCCTCCTGCCCGGGACAAGGAACAATTACCTGAACACCGCGTTGATCGATCAGACGGTAAGCATCTGCCACTGCAGAAAATTTTCCTGATTAATGGCATCGTTCAATGCCTGCTTGTCCCCGTCACGGCTGCAGTAAACCATTGCGTAATACTCATCTATCTGCGCAAGATTCGTGCAATCAATCGGGTGTTCCATGGCAATGGAGCGAACGCAGTTTGCCGCGTGTGCGTAATAAGTTCCCGGGGGATAAAGCGATTTTTCGTCGGGCAGAAAGATCACGACACGACCATCGGGACCGCTGCCGTTACGGTTGCAGCGTCCTGCAGCCTGAATAATGGATTCCAGCGGAGCAAGTGCGCGGTAGAGTACCGGAAAGCTCAGGTCAACGCCCGCTTCGATACAGCTGGTTGCCACCAAACGGCACGGTTTCCCTGCGCGCAGCCGTTCATTTACCTCACGGATTACCTGCTGCCGGTGTGCAGGGCAAAGGTCGGTTGTGAGGTAAAAAATGCTTTCGTCGCATGGTTCTGCCTCACAAAGCAGCCGGAACAGTTTGCGTGCATGTCGGCGCAGGTTAACAATTACACAACATTGCGGCAGTGCAAGCAACTCGGAGGCAATCGATTCCAGAGAAACTGAAGCGGAAAGACGCCAGTCGTAGGTGACACGTACCGTCTGCCGGAAAAGCTCCGGTGCATTTTTGACAATCTCGGTCGGATGCCATTCCATCCCTTTGATTTGCGCAAAGGCGGGTTGGGTTGCAGTGGAAAATACAACGGTGCAGCCATAATCACTGCAAAGCAGCCTGACCGTATTCAATGTGGCCTCCAGCAATTCTTCCGGCAGGGATTGTGCCTCATCCAGAACAATTACACTGTTTGCCAGCTGATGCAGGCGGCGGCAGTCTGTTGGTCTTGCAGAAAACAGTGGCTCAAAAAAGCCGACATTTGTGGTGACGATGCATGGAGCAGACCAACGTTCCGCCAGCTGCCGTGTGCTGTCGTCCAGGGCGGCAAGCGAATGACTTTCAATCAGATTCGGTTCTACCTCACGATAATCCCTTACATTCTGCTCGATTATTGACAGATAGGGAAGAATAAGAATGATTCGCCGTTTGTGATGTTTGACACAGTGGCGGGCTGCAAAAGCAAACAGACTCAGTGTCTTGCCAAGACCGGTTGGTGCCGTTAGTGTAAACAGTCCGGAAGGCAGTTCAGCTGCGGTCAGACAAGTGTCAAATAATTCGTCACGCAATTGATTCAGAGAAGATGCAGCCGTTGATCCCTTGCGCTTTTCTTCCCGTACGGACAACAGGCGCCTGAGCGCCTGTTCTGCATCGAGCAGTGGTCCGGTGCATTCTGCCAGGGAACCAGGTAAAAAATGTTCCGCGGTGCAGGAATAATCAGCATCTGCCAATGCGGAAAGGAGAAATCGTGCTTGAAGCATTTTGACCAGTGATCTTTGAGCGTCTTTTTCCGGTGGCAGTGCGCAAAAAGGCGTGCGTCCACCTTGCAGTACCTGCTGTTGCCAGATTGTAACAGCGTTTTGAAACTCTTGCTGACCAAATAGGGAAAAGGTGCTGCCGTCTTCATCCAGACGGGAACCATCCCCTTTCATGATTCTTTCCAGACAATGAATCGAATCATAATCCAGCTTGCTGTGATGTGCGGCAATAACCGTTGCCAATTGTTCCGCTGTGACGCGTGATCGCTTGCCATACAGGTACAGCATTAACGCGGCACCGGGAGCTGCATGGTTTACATGGCAGCGTTTGTGTTCCAGCACTTCCGCAAACACCGGAGAAATCTTTCCAAAATCATGAAACAGGCCGAGGCATTGCCCCAGCTTTTCAAAACCAATCGGTGCGAGCGATTCGCCGCAGACTTTCTCAACACGGTGGAGGTGTTCCGCGGCAGTTTCTTTTTGATTTTCTGCATTTTCACTATGTGCATAAAATATGGTGTTCATTGCTATGGCCATACCTTTCCGCTATACTGCAATTCGGATGTTGGTTTGGGCTTGTCGAACCTGCGGTTGCTTAAAACCCAATGGCATCATACGCATTTTTCTTGAAACAGCAGAGAAAATCTTTGGAAAACCGTATCCATTGGAGCTTTTCCAGAAAAATTTTTAACCATTTTAAATTCCAATGCGTATGATTTTGTCGTTAAAAAGTTTGTCTTTAATATCTACCTTACCATCATGCAATCTGACAAATTATTCTGTTTTTCCCTTTATTTTTATTTAGCATATCACAAATTTTGTCACGGTACAACCGAATTTCCTCATAATTTTGAAAAATTTACCTAAATTAAAAAAATTGTATGCAATTGTGATCACATGATAATCAAGTGTATCAAAAGGAATACTTAAAACTTTTAGCATCCTGCAGATTCATACGGCAGTTTAGGTGGAAATGATAATTTTGCAATTGCAACCGTTATAATTAAGCGCGCAACCGCTTCTTCAAAAAACGATTCTCTATTCCGGCGTGATTTACGAATCTTACGCAACCATGAGTTTGGTACCAGCAGAAACAAGCAAACCGAAGTCTTACCGGGATTATCGATATGTAGCGGTAATTTGTGTGTTAAAAAAAGACACCCGAAATAGTGCGGATGTCAAATTAGTATGATACACTGCGATATTGCCTTGAACAAAACGGTCTGAGCCCTGTGAAATGATATAATCCCCATAGAGTAGACACTTGAAATAACAAAAAGATTTCAAGACTACACTAAGGGGGTTATTTTATGT
>CAKXIK010000075.1 GCA_934875675.1 uncultured bacterium | reverse complement strand
TGTTTTCCTGACATTGAAAAACCTCCAATCGTAGTTTCTATTCTACGACTGGAGGCTTTTTTATTCAATGTCCATTTTCTTTGGTGCGGTTCAATTCACGGCAGGCTTTTTTGTGCGTATCATATTTTTTAGGAAACCACATGTACCTTTGTGCGTTTCACCAGTTCGTCAATTGTGATGGTCCCCACGCCAAAAATAGTGGTCCGCAGTTTGTTGTGAATCGGAGCAGTCCAACTGGAATCAATGCCGTTTTCGCCGAGCATCATTCCCAAAATGGAGCCGGCGGTTGCGCCGTTACAATCTGTATCAAAGCCACACTCCACGGCAAGACAGATCGTTTTGCCGTAATCAAGTTCGCCGTAAAGCAATGAAACCGTCACAATGGCAGCATTGGAGATGGTGTGGCACCAATCATGTGGCGAACAATCATCGAATTGTTCCTGAATTTTTTGAATACAGATATTCTTTTCAACTCCAGACCGGTAATCTTTCAGAATACCCAAGATTGTTTCGTGAAGACGACTGGTAAACGGAATACAGGAAAGCCCGGCTTCAATAACTTGTTCCGCATCAGAACAGACAGCTGCCTGAGCAAGCATTGCAGCCACAAACATGCTTCCATAGATGCCGTTTTTTACATGTGAAATACGTGCGTCACGCCAAGCCATTTCGGCAGCAGCCCTTGGATTGCCCGGATTGATGTAACCATAAAAGTCGGCACGAATCTGTGCGCCGATCCATTCACGATATGGATTGCGCCAAGTTGCGGTATCCGGAGGGCAATACCCGTTGACAATATTGCGATATGCGACCCGTTCGGCGGTGCAATAGGCATTTTTGACCTGTGAATCGACCCATAATGTTGCCACATTTTCTGAAGTGAAGTTCCGTCCGTATTTTTCTAAAAGACACAAAGCAAGTGCAGTGTAATTGGTATCATCGTCAGATGGTGCCGAACAAATTTGGTCGGCAGCGCAGCAGCTGATAAAGGAAAAAGCATATTTTTCCTTTACCCGGTCAGTAATATCGGAAGAAAGCAAATACCGGTGCATGGGGTAGTTTCCGCTTTCTTTTAAAAACGGAATGAGTTCATTGAGTTTGATGCCTTCCAGCGGCTTGCCAAGCAGACAGCCGCAAATTCTTCCTTCCCATGCGCCACGCAGTTTTGCATTCAGAATAGAATCTTCGGGGGCCGGTTGTGTTTGGGGAGGATTACAAAGCAGTGCAATGTGAGCGTAATCGGATGGCTCCACATAGTGGTAATTGCTCCGCTGAGGCGAGGCTTCGATGATTTCATAGAAGGCATCCGCCATTTGCTTTTTGTGAACATCGGGCACTAAATGGTCAATTTCCGTAGCAAGTTTTTCGTACCGCTTCACGTCGCGCCCTTCCTCATAGGACTGACGCAGCTCCAGTGGAAGTTCTGCATAATAAGCCTCCCAAGGGTGCAGCGCGCCATACTGCGGGGATATGGTGGCTTCATGGCGAAATTCATCGGGATCGGGCTCACAAGTGTTGAGTAGAAAATCAATCGATACGCCGAATAATTCTCCGATTGAAATAAGCTTTGCAATATCGGGCATCGTGGTACCGTGCTCCCATTTTTGCACTGCCTGTCGTGTTACATCAAGAATTTCGGCAAGCTTTTCCTGCGAAACTCCGGCACGTTTGCGCAGCGAGGTCAGTTTTTGGTGAAACATGCAAAATCGCCCCTTCTATCGTTCGTTTTCGGAATCTGTCTTCCATTATACGAATATTCGAACAAAAGACAACCAACAGGCAGTTGACAAAAAAGCAACCCGTGGTTGCTTTTACATCCACGAGTTGCTTTTAATCAGTTGGGAATAATCAAGTGCATCGGCAGACCATTCTGTGTGCGTTGTACGGGTTCGCCTAAAATTAAAGGAAGAAAATAATCCATTGCTTCGGGCAGAACCTGATTTTGCTGTGCATTAATCCATTCGGCAGGGAACCGCTTCTCTTTATTAGCCACGCTGCCCGCATCAACGGATTGAATGCAAACAGAATACGGATGATCTGAAATTCGGCGGAAGGTCATCATTTTACCGGTTTCTCCGTCAAGAGCGGCCCGTACAGCGCCGGATCCGATCTGCTGTGCTTCCTCCAGATCTGTCAGCGATGCAACATGAGAGGAACAGCGCTGCATTACATTGAGTTCAATGGAACGTACCTTGCAGTGCAGTTCCCGGCGCACAATGTGTTCCAAACATTTTCCCATGCCCGAAAGATACTTGTGCCCGAATGCATCGGTTACGCCGGAGGTGATGCCCCCGCCAAGCTCGTCCTCGGAAAGTGCGATTCCTTCTGAAACAGCAACCACAACCGCCTTATGTGTTTTTTGCTGTTCACGGATGTCGTCCAAAAACTTGGTTACGGAAAACGGATTTTCCGGCAGATAAATCAGGTGTGGTGCAATTTCTCCGTTTACACGCAGTACTGATGAGGCAGCAGTCAGCCATCCGGCGTGGCGTCCCATAACCTCTACGATCGTGACGGACTGTAAGCTGTAAACAGAGCTGTCCCGAATAATTTCCTGCATGGTTGTGGCGACATATTTTGCAGCCGATCCAAAGCCGGGAGTATGATCCGTATACATCAAATCGTTATCGATTGTTTTCGGAACACCGATGACACGGATGGAACTGCCCTTTGCCGTCAGCCATGCGGAAAGCTTGGCAACCGTGTCCATCGAATCATTGCCGCCGATATAGAAGAAAGCGCCGATATGATAGCGAAGCATTACGGCGAGTGCGGCTTCATAGGGGGCCTCATTTTCTTCGGCGGGGGGGAGCTTATACCGGCAGGAGCCAAGCACTGTTGAAGGGGTTTGCAGCAAAAGGGCAAGCTCGTCCTCCGTGGCAAGTAGGTCGGAAAGGTTCACTAATTTGTCGTGGATCATTCCTTCAATTCCGTTTCGCGAACCGTAAACCGTTTCAATCTGCTCACTGCGCAAAGCCTCACGAAAAACACCAATCAGGGAAGCGTTGATTGCGCAAGTGGGACCTCCGGATTGAGCGACAGCAATATTCATCCATTCATCCAGCCTTTCTTTTTGGTCAGTGCGCAAAAAACGCGCGACTAATATTTTAACATAAATGATGTATGCAGCACAATGCGCGTTTTACATAAATCGAAAGGCAGCAGACTACAAATTTTCCTTTCGATAAGCACCGGGCGAGATTCCAATGCTTTGTTTGAATGTGCGGTTAAAATGGTTGAGGTTATTAAACCCGGATTCGTAACAGATGTCGATTACCTTTTTGTCCGAGGTTTTCAGCATTTCCGCTGCTTTGGCAATTCGCAAGTCTTTCAGATATTCCGTAAATGTTTTGGAAGTCAGGTTTTTAAACAGATAGCCAAAAAAAGAGGGGGAGAGCATAAACATCTTTGCAACGGAATCGATTGTTAAGTTTTCGGTGAAATGTTCTTCAATATAATTAATTGCGCCTTTGATCGCGTCACGATGACGGTCGAACAGCGGCCGTGATTTGGAATCGGAGAGATCGTCGGTCAATTCGCGGCCAACGATGACAAGCAGCTTCAGCAGCAGCGATTTGATCAGTAATTCAAAGCCAGGGCGGTGCAGTTCATTTTCCCGCAGTGCTTCATTAAGAAGATTTTCCACTTCGACCTGAATCTTTCCGGCTAAATTCAAGCGCGGTTTTACCAGATTCTCTTCCACGAGGAATGGTTCAATATACGCAAAGTCCCAAAATGCTTCGGAGGTGGTTACGTTGTCGAAAGCGGGATTAACAAAACTGGGTAAAAATTCGAATTCCACCACTTCGGCAACGCTTCCGGTTTCACCGGTGGAAGAAAGAACATGCGGCACAAACGGCGGAATTACGAAAATGTCGCCATGCACCACGTCACAAACATTGTCATGTACCATATGGCGGGCGCTGCCGCTGTAAATGTAATCAATCTGAATGCTGTCGTGTGTGTGGAGAGTGGGAACGCTTTCCGGGGTAATCTGATATTTACGGATAAAGAAACTGAGCCCCCCGTTATTGTTTTCGCTCATTTTGCAGAGCACGACGGATTCCTCGCGCTGGCGTATCATGGCACCGGCTCCTTTTGCAAGATTTTAACGTATTATAATTATACCCTTTTTTTTCAACGCCGAAAAGAGTATTTTGCAGGAATTCGACGCAAAAACAGGAAAATGCCGCGATCCTTGTTGCTGGATCGCGGCATTCAATATTACTGTGAATAGAAAAGCTGCATTACAAAAGGCATTAAGCTTTTTTCGTATGCTTGAAGAAGTGCCATCCGCCGATGTTTTCGGGATTACCCTGATCGTCGGCAAGCAACTCCTGATAATTGGCGGCAACTTTCTTGAATGCATTTGCATATTGCTCAATAATTTCCGGGCGGAAATGTTTGAACCACGGGATTGCAAAGGTATGCGCACCGAGTGCTTCGCTGTTTGGCAGATCGCTGTCGAGCTCGCGAACATCACGGTCACTGAATGCAATACGGGTGGGTTTGCCGTCGCCGTAGATATCGGCAGTCTTAAAGACAGCATGGGTGTTCAATGCATTGTTTGCGCCGGCATAAATGCCGTCCACGCCTTCTGCTTCCAAAGCTTCCACAAAACGTGTGATGCTCAGCCCGCCAAGTTCCTCCGGAATGTAATGTGCGTGTGCGCAGTACCAACCTGCCATCGTGGTACCTTCTGCTTCATTGGTGCGATGTGCGCGAATGCCCGGGACGCCTTCCAGCAGATCCCAGAAATAGTTCATTGCTTTGCGGATTTCGGTGCAGCGCTCATCATAATATTTCAGCTGAACCAGACCGACCGCAGAACTCATCTGATGCATACGGTATTTATATCCGCCCATCGGGAGACCGCAGTAAGGCTTAAGATCTTCGGATTCAATCTCATTCGCATTAAAGCGCTCGTAATGACCCAGCACCAGAGCGTGTTCATAAATTTCGCGGCTGTTGGTGACGAGCATACCGGCTTCGCCGATGGCAAAGGATTTGCCGGTCATCAGGCTCATTGCGGCAACATCACCGAATGTACCGAGCTTTTTGCCCTTATACATGCCGCCCTGAGCGTGAGAAACGTCCTCAATCACTTTCAGGTTATGTTTTTTGGCAATCGCCATAATTCCGTCCATATCGGCCGGATGGCTCAGATAATGCACTACCATGATGGCCTTCGTCTTCGGGCCGATGCGGTGCTCAATGTCTTTCGGGTCGATGCAGAGCGTGTCGGGATCAATGTCTGCAAACACAACTGTGCCGCCCAGAGAGAATACCTGCATGCAGGTTGCCCAGTAGGTCACGCTCGGGCAGATGATTTCGTCGCCGCGGCGGATTCCGGCAGCATACATTGCAGCCTGCAGAGAAGCAGTTCCGGAGGAAAAGCCCAGTGCATATTTGACGCCCTGCCACTTGGCGAACTCTTTTTCAAACTCCATCGAAATGTTGGTGCCGGACATCGCGCGCTTGTGCAACACGTCGAGAACGGCGTCTTCATCCTCTTTGGTGATAATCGGCCAAGTAAACATATCGCCTGTGTCACAAGTTACGGCTTTTTTCCCGCCCAAAATTGCTAATTCAGACATTATAATCGCTCCTTTTTTCTAAGTTCATTTGTTGCGTTCAGTACCAATCATTTGGTAACTGTCTGGTTCTATTATGCGGCAGCGGCAGCAATATTACTTTGCGTATTTCACGAAGAAGTTGACGGATTCCACTTGCCGCGCACGATGCGTACAGCACTTTTTAAATCAAATATAAAAAAATATTCCATGAAAGCCAAAATTACCCTTGACAAAACTTTAAAAAAACATATAATTTTATTAGGAATATGCCCAATAAATAAAAAATTGAGGAGAATTTTTGATAAAAAAAGACAACAAAGCAAGCCTTTCTGGTATTAATCGGGGTCGTGTTGATTTTCTGTATGTCCTTGGGAGTTGTTTTTGGCGCATCACAATCGCTGACAACTTGGTCAGCAACAGATTATAATGAAGATTTTCTTTTGAACTTAACCCCGGTAGTCGATGAAGGTTCAGTACAATTTATCCGCCAACTTGAACCTATTACACTTAACAATATTACAGATTTACCATCATCGGAGGAACCCGAGTCTTCTTTGAACACTGCACTGCTATGTGTTAACTTGCAAGGTTCAGAAAAAACGAAAAAAGTGTCAGGCAAGGGTATCCTTTAACGATTCAGAAGAATGCGCTGTGACATGTATGGCAATTGGATTTCCCAATAGCGACAGAACATATCATTGTGATGATTTTGGAACGCTTACGTCTGGGAATTGTACTACGATAGCTGATGGGAGGATAAGGTACATGTATAAATTAGTAGCAATTGCTGCTGTGTTGTTGATATTATTTACTGGCTGCGGAAAAATAACGTTGACACATTCGGCTGTGTCTGTCGAGGCTTCCTCTGCGGCGCAGCCCTCTTCCACGGATTCCCCGGAAGCATTGTCTTCCCAGCCGAAATCCTCGCAAAACCTCTCGTTTCATGCAGAATATATGCGTCAGACCGTTTCGCAGTACGGCTATATCGATTCGCAGGGAAAACTGCATTGGAATCCGGATTTTCTGGATGCGGTATCCGACAAGAATTTACAGGAGCTCCTCGCCGAGCTGAAAAAAATAGAAGAAAAGAACGGCGCACAATCCTTTGTGGTGACGAATCCGCAATGGAAGGTCTGCGTGATGTGGAAGGATGGTTCCGCAACGGAGCTGGAAGCGGATTTTGACCCGTTTTCCGAGAGAAGCACGAACAGCTGGGGCAAGGTCACAAAAACAGAACACCGTGCGGTTGCCGCAATTGCGGCGGGCGGTTCCGTAGATGTGAACGCCGTCGTGATCTTGGAGCAAAGCGGAAAACTCAGCTGGGCATCAGGTCAAACTTTTTCTGATTGCACGCAGGGCAGTATTGATCCGGTTTCAGGCTATTTGGCAATGCTCACGAGCAGCGGAAAAATTGCCGAATACAATTGCGCCGATTTTAAGTCGGACGGCAGTCTGCCGGTCAACGAGTGGAATCGTTTGGTGCAGATTTGTTATTACGGTGGGCGACTGCTCGGTCTGCAGGCGGACGGAACGCTGTTTTGCGCGAACAGCGACGCCTACCAAAACAATTATGGCGGCAGTGACGGAGCGACGCTGCCTGCGCAAACCGATATTCTCCGCTTGTTTCCGGGAACGCCGTGGTTTTTGGCTGCGGATGGAACGCTTTACAACGCCGACTCGCAGCAGGGAAAGACGCAAAAACTGGCAAACCAGACAGGAATCGACCAGATTTTTTCGGCCGGAGACGGATGGTGCGCGCTGAAAACCGACAGCACGATTGTGGGGCTGGCGGGAACCGAGCCAGACGAATGGCTTGCCGGGCTGAAAAATGTGATGGTTGTGACAAAATAACCGTGAGCGCAGCACTCCACAGCAAAAGAAATTTGGTAAAAATTGAAACAAAAAGCAGGAATCCCGGTGATAAAATCGGGATTCCTGCTTTTTTGCGAGATTTTTTCAGAAAGCGCGGCGCAATGATCCGAATTGCCCCGCGCACAAAATTAAGAAAATCAGCCGTTATCCTCATCAACACCGAGCTTTTTCAGGTTCTGCGCCTTGAGATAAGCGTTGATGAAGCCGTCAATATCGCCGTCCATGACCGCGTTGATGTTGCCGGATTCAAAGCCGGTGCGGTGATCTTTGGCGAGCGTATAGGGCATAAAAACATAGGAGCGAATCTGTGAGCCCCAGGCAATTTCTTTTTGCACACCCTTGATGTCACTGATCTGATCGAGATGCTCGCGCTCTTTGATTTCCATCAGTTTGGAAACGAGCATTTTCATTGCGGTATCGCGATTTTGGAACTGGCTGCGCTCCGTCTGGCAGGAAACAACAATGCCGGTGGGGATGTGTGTCAGGCGAACGGCAGAAGAGGTTTTGTTGATATGCTGTCCGCCGGCACCGCTTGAACGGAACACATCCATTTTAATGTCTTCGGGAGCAATATCAACTTGAATGCTGTCATCAATTTCAGGGATAACCTCCAACGAAGCAAATGACGTATGACGGCGACCGGAAGCATCAAACGGGGAAACGCGCACCAGACGGTGCACGCCGTTTTCACCCTTCAGGTAACCGTAAGCATTTTCGCCTTCAACGGTAATGGTAGCGCTTTTGATACCGGCTTCTTCACCGTCCAGCATATCCACCATGCTCACCTTAAAGTTGTGGCGCTCACCCCAACGGCAATACATGCGATAAAGCATCAGCGCCCAGTCCTGGGCTTCGGTTCCGCCCGCACCCGCATGCAGCGTCAGAATTGCATTGTGATTATCATATTCTCCGGTGAGCAGAGTAGAAAGCCGCTGGGTTTCCATTTCCTCCCGCACATGAGTTACACCTTGCTGAGCTTCTTCCAAAAGAGAAAGGTCGCCCTCTTCATCGGCCAGCTCAATCAGCGCCATGGTGTCGTCAAACACGCTCTGCAATTTGTGGTATGCCTCAATTTTTCCCTTGAGTGCGCCGCTGCGCTGCAAAACTTTTTGGGAGGCCTCAGCGTTATCCCAAAAGCCGGGCTGTGATGCTTTCAGTTCCAGTTCAGCTACTTCGTTGGCCATTTTCTCCAATCCAAGCGCATCGGCCAGATCGTGCAGTTCCGGCTGCATGTTTTCCAGCGCAAGGCGCAATTCTTCGTACTGTAACAATCAAAATCATCCTTTATTTACAAATTTATAATAATTCCGAATTAGAAAGGGTATCAAAATCGAGGAAAAGGCTTGGTTGCATGGCTTTTTCCAAAACGTTTATCTCCCGTTTCAAGAGAAATTAGTATTAAAGAGTGTATTTTTTCCTTAACCAAAATATTATACCCGATGGTTAGAAAAAACGCAATACACTGCCGATAAAACAGTACCGAGAAATGTATGTGTTAAAATGATGTGACCCAAAAAGAGAGGAAGCCTCCCGCGAGATATGGTATAATGAGTTCACCACA
>CAKXIK010000074.1 GCA_934875675.1 uncultured bacterium | reverse complement strand
TTTGTGGTGAACTCATTATACCATATCTCGCGGGAGGCTTCCTCTCTTTTTGGGTCACATCATTTTAACACATACACGCAGTTAATGTAATCCATAGAAAAAACGATTAGCAGATATAAAATCCAACAATAGCGCTTATACCTGTTCTCCACATACCTTACCGGAAAACGAAAATCCCAGATGACACCAACACTGTTGGCAGGCATTTTGGCAGAACAGCCCAATAGTCCGGCAACAAATAAACTGGTAGCGTCCGGCGCACTTGGTCTTAGGGTGTGCGTCCAATTTGATTGTACGTGTATCCCGTATTATATTCGAGAGGCTAAACGGATTCCGGCTTGCAAAGCTTTCCATTCAAAGCCAGGAGGAAAAACTCTCCTCTGCGCTCAATGTTTGTAACCCGGTAGCTTATGGCGTTTGCATACTTCATCGTTGGGAAGTGATAATATGTTTGTGCGCTCTCATTGGCTGCATCTTGAAAGATCATCGTTTTAATGCTTCCGGATGATACGGCAGTTTGCAGGTGCAATTGTGAAGTTGGGCAAAGTGTGTGTATCTCTCCATTTGCTCACCAACATTGACTATCCTTAATTTTCAAACCCATATTCTCAACCCTTTGTTCACGTTTATATCATTTTCGTATTCTTTTGCGGCAGATTCAGACGATTTCAGAGAAAGATTCATGCGCTCAACCCAAAATCCGGTCAAGAAATTCAACCACTTCTAACCCTCTATCACTATAAATCCCGTAATACAGTTTATGGATTCGATTTACACAGCCCGTCTACGATAGAAATTGCACGATCCACCATTGCAGCATCGACAAAAGGCAACCACCACTTGAAATGGCGGTTGCCTTTTTTTGCTTGTCATACACTAAAATCAAGGAGTCAATAGTTTTTTGCGGGTTCTGAAAGCTCTTTGGTGCAGATCTGAATTCGTTCCAAAATCTTTTTACTTAAATTCTTTATTTGCCTTCTGCTGATTAAAGAGCACGATACCCGCAGCGGAAATCGCTGCAACAATCAGGATAATTGCCAGCCAAAGCATTTGATTGGAAGCATTACCCGTTGCCGGTGTGGAACCTGAAACGGTGCTGCCAGATTGATTTGATCCCGCAGAAACCGAGGATTCCGAACTGCCCTGAGATGGCGTTGAGCTTGAAGTACCTTCCGGTTGTGAAGATGAAGATCCCCCCGGAGTGGTATTCTCTGCTAAAATCATCGTTCCCAGATACTTCGGGCTGTTTGGAGCATAGTACATATTCTGATCTGAAAATGCATACGAATCGCGTATCCCATCATTGTTCTGATCGTCGTTCAGAATGCATCCCATACCAATAGCAATGTTCTTTTCATTTGTGCTTAATCTGGTTTTGAGAGAATCGCTCAGCGCAATTTTCATTTCCACGCAGTAACCTGTTTCTGTTTTTACCGCCACATAGGATCCTCCATTCGAAAATCCGCCGAAATATCTGTTGAATACCTCTCCATCTGATGTCTTATCGTCCGTTGCAGTCAAGTCACAGTAATAGGCTCCGCTTTCACCGTCCACATATCCGTACTGGGAATCTCCGATACCGGGACGGTCGGAATTCAGGAAGTCAAAGTAGAAATGGATTCCATCAATGCCGTCCAGACGCTGGGTATATGCATCCGTCTGAGGACGAACTGTATCTGCATTTACGGTCGAATCTACAATCTCCGCAAAGCAGTACAAGAATCCATTGTCATAAATGGTGCGAACCGTTCCGACTGCACGGTTGGAAGCATTATACTCCTTACCCGTGGAGCCATAGGCAACCTTAATTGTTTGTGCCGACTGATATGCATCATCCATAACGCCATCCAACTGTGCTGTCCCTTTGTAAGCCTGGTAGGACGGTCTATCCGTTACCTTTGCGGTAATTACAACAGACTCTGCCGGCATAATAAACCAATCGGCATTGTCAGGCAAAATCATTCCGTTGTAGCGGATACTGCTCAGATATTTGCCTTCAGCCAGCTGAATATCCAGCGTAATTTTTTCACCCTCCAGACCAACCGTTTTACTTGGAATAATGGTAATGCCCTCCGGAAGAGAATCGGTGGTAATCGTGTAGTCTGGAATCTTTTCAAACTCTGCAGTGAGCAGTACATTTTCATTAGGCATTGTGAAAGTACTGCCGGAAACGATGACTCCGTTGGCTTTCAGAGAACCTGCTACCAGACGCATTCCATTGTCGGGTTTTACCGTCACATTTACATCTGCTGAAAATGCTGCTTGTGCCTGTACGGCAACGGTTCCTCCTGCGATTGTTGTATCCACCTGGATTGAATGCATTGCAACCAGCATGGATTTTGCATAATAATTTCCGCCATTCCATGCCAGATCAATTGTTCCCTGTGAGAAGCAAAGTCTTTCGCGCCCCGCAACGCCGTTTGTATCGTCATTGATCTGATACCCCGAACCGATCATAATTTCTTTTTCACCGTTTTTGATTCGGGTCTTCAGGCTATCGCTCAGTGGCACGCGGTATTCCAGCGCATACCCCACCTGTACGCCGTTTTCCATCACCGGTTTCCAGACGTGTGTCTGGTTGAGACCGGAAACGGTCGCACCAAACGCATCAATTGTGCTGTATGTTGCCGTTTCACCAAAATCATAGAAAACCTGAATGCTGTCCAATCCATAATTTCCATCACGATCTGCTGCAGACAACGCTGTGCTTGGAGTCGTGTCGTGCACCAAGAAGTATCCATAGACATAATTCTCATCGTACAAGGTCCAAACGGTACCGGTCGCCATATTTTCAACCGTCTGATCTTTGCTGTCTTTGTCAACGGCTACCGGAATTGCATACTGATACGCATCGTCCATTTCTCCGTCCAGCGAGATCTCGCCCATCAAAGGAGCGATGCGATCCGGATTCGAAGAGGCAAGAATCATATCTTCACAATAAAGGGGACTCATCCACGCGCTTTCAATGCTCTTTGCCGAATAACGGAAGTCCTCGCGGTATCCGTCCGCATTGGAATCATCGTTGACCTGCAGACCGATTCCAATGGTCGGACTGTTCTTCATCGAATCCAGCCCTGCGCTCAGTGAGTCACTCAGAGGAATTCTTCCCTCCACTGCATACCCAGAGGCTGTTTTGCTGACAACATATTTCAGGCTGTCGTCTGACATTTTAGCTGCACCATATGCACGGAAAGCTTGCCTGCCGTCCGAATAAACCACAATATATCCGCTTTCGCCTGCGGCATCCGTCTGGCTTGTATAAGCATAATTGGTGCTGGTAGACTCATCCGTATCCGTGTTCAAAAAGTCGAAAAACACCTGAACACTGTCGATACCGTATTCATCCTCATTTGATTTTGTTCCGTCTGCATTTACCGTGCTGTCCTGTACATCTGCAAAATAGTAAAGATAGTTTTTATCATATGCAAAATATCCGTTGGCGGAAATATTGCTCTGATTCTGACCTCCGATTGTAATGGGAATTTTGGTACTGTCGGAATATTCTTCTTTGGCCGCAGTACCATCCAGAACCACCGTGCTGTTTCCCGCCGTGTATTTCACAGGGTCGGAATCGGTTGCGTTGTCATCACGCCGGATTTCTCCTGCACTATAATCGAATTCGACGCAAATTCCGTAATGATCGGAAACAAAACACCCGTCCACCTGATCATGCATTACCTTGTAAAAACGGGCATCCGCTGTGTCGACAGACAAGAAGATGTGGTCAATCGCCAGCGAGCTTTCGGGATAGTATGCCGTGTTAAAGTTCGGAAACGTTCCGCCCTCATTTACAACCTTATTTTGCGGCGCACAATACAAAGAGTCCTCCAAATCGGCTGCACAGTCGCCGTGGATCATTTCATCATAGCCGTTGCTTTCCTCTGTTAAATTAAAGTCGCCAGTGCAAACTACCGGAATATCCGCATACTTGCCGCGCAGTTCATCTATTTTTTTCAAGACCATTTTAATTCCGTTCTGACGTGCTTCTTCGCTTGAATTATCCAGATGAACATTAACATGCAGATAAGTTTCTTCTGTTTCTTTATTCTGCAATACGGCAAAGGTACAAACACGGCGATACTCCGCCTTCCAGCCATATGAGAACACATCCGGTGTGGTGGAAAGCCAGAAGGTATCCGATTCAAGCAAATTATATTTATCCTTTAAGTAAAAAATCGGAGTTGCTTCACCGCTGATGGTATTGGTGGTACCGTTTTCACGTCCCACTCCCACATAAGCATAATCCGTGAGATGCTCCGTCAGATACGCCATCCATTCCACACGGCATTCCTGCAAGCCGATCGAATCCGCATGATACTTCTGCAAAATCTGCGTCATTCTGGGCGCGCGATTAGCAAAGCAATTCACAGAATCATCATTGAGCAAATCGGTCAGGACATTGTAGCTGACAACACGCACATCACCGTTTCCGGTTGTGGGTTCCAGTCGATCCTCCGGTATGCTTTCTGTGTCGGACAAAAGCATGGTGCCCAGGTATTTGGGACTGCTGGTTGCGTAATTCATTGCACCAAAGCTATATGCGTAGCTATCACGCACTCCGTCATCATTTTTATCATCGTTGATAATAAATCCCATTCCAATCGGGACATCCTTTTGATCCTTTTTCGCTTTGAGCTGATTGCTCATTGCAAGTTTCAGCTCAATCTGGTACCCGGTTCCTGTCTTGACCGCCACAAATGAAGCCTGCTCGGCGGTATATCCGTCAAAGCCACCTGTCAGACGGTTCATTGTTTTGCCTTCCACCGTCAGATTATCCTTAGCGGCAGCAAGATCACAATAATAAGCGCCACTTTCTCCCTGAATGTAAGGAACCTCTGTCATGTTCCAGGTTTTTCCGTTCTGGGGCTCAAAATCAAAGAAGAATGTAACACCGTCAACACCGTCAATCCGATGTGTGTAGGAATCGGAAACCGGACGAGTATTTTCACTTTCAGGTGTTAAATCTGTCACTTCCGCAAAGCAGTAGATATAACCTTCGTCGTAATTGTAAAGTGTTCTCACCGTACCAACGGCGCGCTTATCTGCGGTATATTCCGTATTGCTCGCGCCTCGATTGACTTTTACTGCCTCGGTAAGCGTATACGCATCGTCCATGTTGCCATCCAGCACCGGAGAACCGCTGACTGCATATCGATCTGGACGTGCAGAAAATACAGCTTGAATGGTAACATCCCGATCCGGCATCGTAAAATATCTGGCCTCGGTAACAGAGCCATTCACGGTGTAGGAATACGCATACATTCCATCATCCGGTGTAACGGTTACCTCCACCTGTTCGCCTGCTTTTGCAGAGGTTTTACTGGTTTGAATGGTACCGCCCGTTATTGCCGGATCCACCGTAATGGTATAAACCGGAACGGTGCTCAGATTGGTAAACGAAACCTCAATGTTCACATCAGCGTCCGGCATCACAAACGTATTCCCTGTCAAAACCTTTCCATTCACGGATATCTTGTTGACCGCAAATCCAGTATGCGGAACAACCTGAACCGTTACAACCGAACCGGTTGCCGCACTTTTTGGCGCTGTGACAGTTCCGCCCGCTATTACACCTTTCAAAACAGCGGTATCCATGTCCGGATGAAGTGCGGTCCCGCTTTTCTTGCCCAGATTCCACGCATTTGCTAACGATGGTTTGGAAAAGATCATCGCATCCCGCACACCGTCGTTATTTTGGTCATCGTTAATTTGATAGCCAAAGCCCAGCGTGATTCCTGTGTTTCCTTGCTGAATCTGTTGTTTGACTGACTCGGAAAGCGGTGTTTTAATTTCAACGGTATATCCCACATCTGTTTCCAAAATCTTATACTCAAGGCCCGTCTTATATGCATAGTTACTTAAATTGCTGCTGCCATTTCGGCACAGGTTCAAATAACTGCACTCACTGATTTGGTCAAGATACATCTGAATGCCATCTGTCTGATAAACACCATCGCCGTTCGTCAGACTTTTGGTGGTATCGGTTACTTCAATCAGCGAATAAAGAAACTCATCATCATGTAACGTATAAGCGACGCCCACAGCGGAAGCTGCCGCAACATTGGTTCCGTTCTCATCCAGATTGATTGCCAACTTTTCTGCGGAATCATATACCGCGTCACGCACGCCGTCAATCTGATCCGGAGTTCCAAGCCCAAAATAATGGGACTGCGCTGCAGGACGAAGAAGTGCCGTATCGTAATCGGGATGAATGGAGGTTCCCTGCTTCAGCCCACCATTCCACGCACCGTCGAGTGAGCCCTTGGACATTGCATAAAAATCGCGGCTTCCGTCGTTATTGCTGTCATCATTGATCTGATATCCAAATCCCAATGTGACGGCATCACCGCTTTGAATCATTGTTTTGATGGTATCTGTCAGTGCAATCCGGATTTCAACATTATAGCCCTTGGTTGTGGAAACCATCTGGTATTCCATCGTCCACGGCCAGCTGTTGGTTGTTTTATCATAATTTAAATTCAGATAAGCACATTGGTCAAGCTGATCCAGAAATATCTGCACACCATCTGTTCCATAAATATCCGTATGTGCTGCCGGGTTTTCCGCCAAAGTGCTTTCCGTCACTTCAATAAGCGCATACAGATTGGATGCATCATATAGGGTATAGGCAACACCGGTCGCCTGTTCTGAGACCGTTGCGTCATGCGGATCCTTATTAATCTGCACTGCTTCTGCCGCAGCATAGGCAGAATCCTTGGTTCCATCAATTGCAGCCGGAGTACCATAGGCAAAATAATGCCCGGTCATCTCTTCTTCGGCACCCGCAATTGTGATTTTGTTCGCGTAAACCAAAGTCGCTCTGGCATAATCCTGATGGAATTCTGCTCCATCTTCTGCGGGCAGCCATGCATTTTGCAAGGAAGCCTTGGAAAAAATCAGTTGATCCCGTTTGGCATCATTATTGGCGTCATCATTAATTTGGAATCCTGCACCAATAATCGTATTACGATTTGCCGCAATTTTGGCTTTGAGTGCATCGGGGATTGCCGTTTTTGTTTCCAGAATATAGCCCGTGTCCGTTTGGGTCCATTTATATGAAAAATCGGACCACGTCTGAACCGGGACACCTAATACGTCAATGGTATTATATCCGCGCACCCCGGAGCCGAAATCGTAAAAAAGCTGCACACTGTCTTTTCCGTAATTTTCATCCGAACGCCGCGGGACATCTGCGGTGCTCGGTGTTGCATCAAACACTTCAATATAGGAATAAATGTAATTCTGATCATAGATGGTATATGCATAGCCCTGTGTTGCTTCGCTCGGTGCAACCGTATCATCCATATAGCGGTTAATGGAGACTTTTTCCGCGGAAAGATAGCTGTCGTCTAACACTCCGTCCACATTGGCGGAACCCGGAGCAAAACGATATGGTTTGCTGGAACCGCGTTCCATAACCAATTCAGACAAGTAACTAGGGCTGAGGTATGCATTTGCCACCGGGGAATAGTTCGCAATCATTCCTTCGCGCTTGGCATCGTTATTTTCATCATCATTAATTTGGATTCCAATGCCCATGGTCACGCGATCCTCAATTTTAAGCCGCTGCTTTACGGAATCACTGAGCTTAAATTGTGCTTCAATGGTATATCCGTTTTCCGTCAGCTTACTTTCACAGGCAACCATATTATTACCCGAAAGATTTTTGGAGGTTTTAGAACTCCCCTGCGGATAAGCAAAGATATATCCGCTTTCCCCTGTTACAAATTGATAGGAACCGCTGCCAGCTGAGGTATCTGTGTTGAGAAAATCGTAAAAAATCTGTACACTGTCAATTTCATAATTATCAGCGCTTGTAATACTGCTGTCGTTTACAAGTGCGTCACGCACATCCACAAAGCAATAAAGATAATCATCATCAAAAGTCAGATAAGCACTGCCATCGGTGACTCCAGATCCGGCGACTGTCTGATTAATTTTGATTTCGGGAGCGCTTTGATAAACCGTGTCTTTCTCTCCGTCTACCGTGGCGGTACCCCGAATTGCCGTATCACTGGGAATGGAATTGCCTTTCGCTCGAACCAGAGTCCCCGCCCCGTAATTCAATTCCACACAAATTCCATAATGATCCGACACGCGGTGTCCATCCACTACATCGTGCATTACCTGATACGTCTGCGGATCAAATGCATCCGCGGAAACAAACACATGATCAATTGGGGAATCATTTTTGTAATTATAAGTTCCGGTCAAACCACACAGGGTTCCGCCTTCGTTATAAATTTTATCCTCGGGTGTACAAAACAGGGCGTCCTCCATATCCGTTACCGGGTCATTGACCATTAAGGAATACGCCTTGGCTGCTTGACTCATATTCCAGTCTGCCGTAGCAACCACCGGAATATCAGGATATGTTTTTCTCAGCTCTGCAATTTTATCCAAAATCAGCTGCATTCCGCCCATTTGCGGAGCATCGCTGAAATCAAGATGTGTATTGACATGCAGATATTTCTCACCTGTCGTTTTATTTTTCAAAACCGCATAGGTGTATACACGCTTGTAATCTGCTCCCCATCCGTAAGACGGTATATCCGGCGATGCTGAAAGCCAGAATGTTCCACTATCCAACAGATCAAATTTATCTTTGCGGTAAAAAATAGGACAAGCTTCACCGCTGGAAGCATCGGTGGTTCCATTTTCCCGCCCGACACCAACATAGGCATAATCCGTAAGATGATCCGAAAGATAAGCCATCCATTCCGGGCGGCATTCCTGTAATCCGATAGAATCTGCCTGATAACTTTTCAGCACCTGTACCAGTCTGGGAGCCCGAAGCGAAAAATTATTCACCTCATCATCAGCGAGAAGATCAGTCAGAACATTTTGTGTCACAACACGCAGGGAAGAATTCGAAAACTGAGGCGACATAACTTCTTCGGAAGTATTTTCCGGGGATGCCGAAGCCATGACCAGAGAAGACATCAAAAGCATTGTCGCAAGAATAATAGCCAATACCTTTTTCATAAAAACCCTTTCCTTTCACAAAATTGGAGCATGCGCACTTTTCCTGGTCTCTCAATAAAAGTTTTGTGCCGATTACCCTCCATAAAGACTTCTGAATAATGATCCTCTTCGTATATTGCTGTAAATAAAATCTCAACTTATTTCACATCAGCGATAAGTTTTTAAATAAAACACGCCTTGCTCATTTTATTTGTTTGTCCATTTTTTTAAAAGACAGACGACTCAGTTTGATTAATGTATGGAAAGTTTTTGCCGGTATATGGCGAATGCTTAAGCGCTATGCTCTGTGCAGAAAACCTATTTGTAATACGTAAAACAACTGTTTTGACCGGTTCTTGTGTCACTCGACCGGTAGAAATCCGATACAGTTTTCTATTTCAATGTTCCGAAATCCCTTACTGGTGTATACTGACTTGCTTTCTTTCTGTGCAAAATCGCATCACCGGTTCATCTTTCATTCATATGACCAAATTACCAAAAAACAAAGACGCCTTTGAATAAAGGATCAAAGGCGTCTCCAGTTACACGTGCCCGTTTTTAATTATCGTTTATTTGCCGTAATTGAAGTAACGATCTGCACGAGCCTGATAAACCTTC
>CAKXIK010000073.1 GCA_934875675.1 uncultured bacterium | reverse complement strand
GTGGTGAACTCATTATACCATATCTCGCGGGAGGCTTCCTCTCTTTTTGGGTCACATCATTTTAACACATACAATGCAGAATAAAAGGCGCGTTTGTTCCACAACCATGCAAAATTGATCATCAGCCCGGATAAACCGTTTTAAATTGCAGGAACTGTATGATCGACAGAAACCGAAATTTCACACCTTTTGCATACAAAACATATGATAAGGGAGCTTTGTTGCAAAGGAGTGTTTTCATGACGCATTTATGCAGCGTCCTTTTGTTTGTTATCTCCGCCAATTTAGACAATATTGTGATTGGAATCGCTTATGGCATTTCAAAAATCAAAATGCAGATTTTTTCTAACCTGTTAATCGCTTTTTTCACTACGATCGGAACCCTTGTTTCCATGTATGCCGGAAAATTGTTAATTTCTGTATTACCTGTTTCTCTTGCCGGCAAAATCGGCGCCGGAATTATGATGCTGCTCGGTTTATTCTTTTTGGTTCAGAGCATCCTGCACTTTCTGCACCAAAATCAAACGGTGCATAGCGTTGCGCTAAAAGACGCCGACGAGATGATTGATTACGCCGCACAGTCCGACAAGGATGTCTCTGGTTTCATTGACATCAAGGAAGCCTTTGCTGTGGGACTTGGATTAACTCTCAATAATCTTGGCACCGGGTTAATTGCAGGAGTTTCAGGAATACCAATCATCCCCGTTGCCTTACTGAACTTTGTTTCCAGTTTTGCATTTCTCTCGATCGGATTTCTGCTTGGCAACCGTTTTCTTGGCAAGCTGCTGGGCAAATTCGCCCCTTTTCTTTCCGGGGTGTTGTTAATTGTGCTCGGGTTGGTAGAATGGTTTTTCTAAAAAAATAATTATTTTTCGATTTTTACAATTTTTAACCATCTTTATTGTAGCATCATTGACAAATGTTTTTAACATATATATACTTATTATAGTTTTCATCGTCAATTTACCTTCGTTTTACTATCTATATTTAATTTTTCTTTATCATTTTGCGATTTTATATGTATAAAATTATATATATCTATATGATAAAATATATTTTCACTTTCACTATAAGTATGTTAAAATATTAACGTTAAATAATTAACAAAGATTTGAGACACATTCTGGGCATACTATCTTTTGAATCGCTTGGCTTAAAATGTGTTTTAAATCTTGAAGCTTTGCCTTTTGGAAAACAATCGGCAACAAAAAATGAAATGATGAAGGAGTAAGCTGACTATGACAAACGAAAAGACGTATGCCATTGTAGACAGCGTGGAAACGCTGGAAGGCGCACTTGCACGGCTGCATGAAGCGCAAAAGGTTTATGCTACCTATACACAGGAACAGGTTGACAAAATTTTTCACGCCGCTGCGGTTGCTGCCAACAAAGCCCGCATCCCGCTGGCAAAAATGGCGGTGGAAGAAACCGGTATGGGCATCGTGGAAGATAAGGTCATTAAGAATCATTTTGCTTCCGAATATATTTACAACGCTTACAAGGATACCAAAACCTGCGGTGTCATTGAAGAAAATACCGTTTACGGCACCAAAAAGATTGCGGAACCGCTGGGTGTAGTCGCAGCGGTTATTCCAACCACCAACCCGACCTCCACTGCAATTTTTAAGACACTGCTTGCACTGAAAACCCGCAACGGTATCATCATCAGCCCTCATCCCCGTGCAAAGGGCTGCACCATTGCCGCTGCAAAAATTGTACTGGAAGCTGCAGTTGCCGCCGGCGCTCCGGAAGGCATCATCAGCTGGATTGATGTTCCCTCTCTTGAAATGACCAACCTTGTCATGCGCGAAGCCGACATCATCCTTGCAACCGGCGGACCGGGCATGGTGAAAGCTGCTTACTCCTCCGGCAAACCGGCACTCGGTGTTGGCCCCGGTAACACTCCTGCCATCATTGACGATACCGCCGATATTTTGTTGGCTGTCAACTCCATTATTCATTCTAAAACCTTTGATAATGGCATGATCTGTGCTTCTGAGCAGTCTGTCATCGTTTTGGACGGCGTTTATGCCGCTGCTAAGAAAGAATTCCAGAAACGCGGCTGTTATTTCCTCAACAAAGACGAACTGGACAAGATCCGCAAGGTTATTTTAATCAACGGTTCTGTCAATGCTAAGATTGTTGGCCAGTATCCTTATAAAATCGCAGAGCTTGCCGGATTGACCGTTCCCGAAAGCACCAAGATCCTGATCGGTGAAGTGGAAAGCGTTGATGTTTCTGAAGAGTTTGCACATGAGAAGCTTTCTCCGTTGCTCGCGATGTACCGTGCAAAAGATTTTGAAGACGCTGTAAGCAAGGCAGAGCATCTGGTTGCAGACGGCGGCTATGGTCACACCTCTTCAATTTATCTGAATATCGGCACCGAAAAAGCAAAGCTTGATGAGTTCTCCGCACGCATGAAGACCTGCCGCATTGTGGTTAATTCTCCTTCTTCCCACGGTGGCCTGGGCGACCTTTACAACTTTAACATGACCCCGTCTCTGACACTGGGCTGCGGCTCCTGGGGCGGCAACTCGGTTTCCGAAAACGTTGGCGTCAAGCATCTGCTTAACATCAAGACCGTTGCCGAGAGGAGAGAAAATATGCTCTGGTTCCGCGCTCCGCAGAAAGTATATCTCAAGAAAGGCTGCCTGCCGGTTGCTCTGGATGAGCTCAAAACCGTGATGGGCAAAAAGAAGGCCTTCATTGTTACCGATACGTTCCTGTATCAGAACGGATACACCAAAACTATCACCGATAAGCTTGACGAGATGGGAATTACGCACACCACCTTCTTCAACGTTGCTCCCGATCCGACCCTGGCTTGCGCAAAAGAAGGCGCGGCTGCCATGAACGCGTTCCAGCCTGATGTGATTATCGCTTTGGGCGGCGGCTCTGCGATGGATGCCGGTAAGATTATGTGGGTGATGTATGAGCATCCCGAAGCCGACTTTATGGATATGGCCATGCGCTTTATGGATATCCGCAAGAGAGTTTACACCTTCCCCAAGATGGGCGAAAAGGCTTACTTTATTGCCGTTCCGACCTCTGCCGGTACCGGTTCCGAGGTTACTCCGTTTGCCGTTATTACCGACGAGCGTTCGGGCGTAAAATACCCGCTGGCTGATTACGAGCTGATGCCGAACATGGCAATCGTGGATGCCGATATGATGATGAACGCACCAAAGGGACTGACCTCCGCTTCTGGTATTGATGCGGTGACGCATGCGTTGGAAGCTTATGCTTCGATGCTTGCCACAGATTACACCGACGGTCTCGCCATTCGTTCCCTGCAGATGATCTTTGAATATCTGCCCCGTGCCTATGACGACGGCCCCCACGATCCGGTTGCCCGCGAAAAGATGGGCAATGCCGCAACCATGGCCGGTATGGCTTTTGCAAATGCATTCCTGGGCGTTTGCCATTCGATGGCTCATAAGCTGGGTGCCTTCCATCATCTGCCGCATGGTGTTGCCAACGCGCTGCTGATTGACGAAGTACTGCGCTTTAATGCAGATGAATGCCCTGCAAAGATGGGTACCTTCCCGCAGTATGATCACCCCCACACGCTCGCCCGTTATGCCGAAGTTGCCGATGCCTTGAAGATCAAAGGTAAGAATGACAGCGAAAAACTTGAAAACCTGATTACTGCAATCGATGAGCTGAAAGAGCGCGTCGGCATTAAAAAGACCATCCGTGATTACGGTGTGGACGAAGAAAAGTTCCTTTCCACTCTTGACGCAATGGTGGAGCAGGCGTTCGACGATCAGTGCACCGGCGCTAACCCGCACTATCCGCTGATGAAGGAAATCAAACAGATGTATCTTAACGCTTACTACGGCCGTCAGGAAACAAAATAAGAAATTCACCTCAAAGGTTTGTCACGCGGTTGGCGCAGCTGCAATTTCACCAGCTGCGCCCCAGTCTGAGTGACAGGAACCGCAGCACTTACAGGTAATTTCTGCAATTCGCTATGAAAGGAATGGTCAAGTTTATGAAACTGGAAAAAGTCATTGCCGTACGCAACGACAAAACCATCTACCGTGACGGGGATTTGACGATCAAAGTCTTCAATGAGGATTATTCCAAGGCGGATGTTCTCAATGAGGCACTCAACCAGGCACGTGTGGAAGAAACCGGCCTTTGCATTCCCAAACTGATCGAAGTAACCAAGGTTGACGGCAAATGGGCGATCGTGACGGAATTCATTCCCGGCAAAACACTGGAAACTTTGATGGAAGAAAATCCGGAGAAGCAGGACGAATATCTTAATCTTTTTGTGGATCTTCAGCTGGAAATGAACAGCAAACGCGCTCCCATGCTCAACAAGCTGAAAGATAAAATGAACCGCAAAATTTCTCAGTCCACCCTAGACGCAACCACCCGCTATGAGCTGCACACGCGTCTGGAAAGCATGCCGAAGCATGAAAAGGTTTGCCACGGTGACTTTAACCCCAGCAATATTATCATTTCCGACGTAGACGGAAAGCCTTATGTTCTGGACTGGGCACATGCCACGCAGGGCAATGCGAGCGCCGATGTTGCCCGCACTTATCTGTTGTTTTGCCTCGCCGGCAAAAGTGATCTCGCAGACAAATACCTGAACCTCTTCTGCCAAAAGAGTGATACCGCAAAACAGTATGTGCAGCGCTGGCTGCCGATTGTTGCCGCTTCGCAGTCGGTCAAAGGCAAGCCCGAAGAGCGTGAATTCCTGCTCAAATGGGCAGATGTTGTCGAATACGAATAATTATTCGGGTACAAGGCCGATGGTTTCGCCGTGCACTTTTGTTGCAGAAAGTGCCGGCCTTGCCCTCGGCTTTTTTCTTATTAATCCGCAAGAGGAAAGGAAAAACTATGCGCTTTAAACAAAACTTTCATCTTGTTGGACAGGCAAAATCATGATACAATAATTCTTTAATAAGACAAATTTTCGCTCTGCACAAGGACGTGCAGTTCAATACCAGGCAAGCTGCACAGCTGCCGGTTAAAGAAAGAGGAAACTGCTTATGAAAATTACTGTTTGCATCGGAAGCTCCTGCCACCTGAAAGGTTCCCGACAGATTGTTGAAGGTTTGCAGCAGCGCATCAACGAACATGAGCTTGATAATCAGATTACGCTCACCGGTGCCTTTTGCATGGGCCACTGCGCCGAGGGTGTGAATGTGACCATCGACGGCGAACGGTTTTCGGTTCACCCGGAAACACTGGATCATTTTTTCAGTTCCGAAGTTCTGTCGCGGCTGAACGGTTAATTCTTTGAAAAAATACATAAATCAGCATGATATCCTGCAGCGTTCCGGAAAGGGATCGAACATATGATGAAAATTTCTGTTTGTGTGGGAAGCTCTTGCCATTTGAAAGGCTCTCCCGCAGTGATTGAACTGCTGAAACAAGCAGTGGAGAAAAACGGTTTACAGGACAAAGTTGCCCTGCGTGCTGCGTTCTGCCTTGGCAAATGCGGCGGAAACGGCGTCTCCATCCAAGTGGACGACACGGTTATTCCCGGTGTAAATCCTGCAAATTTTCCCGATTTTTTTGAAACAAATGTTCTTAATCAATTCAAGTAACGAAAGGAGTCGGTCTTCATGAACGAAGCGATGCATTCTAAGAAATCCGACTGCCGCAATTGTTATAAATGTATCCGTCATTGTCCCGTAAAATCAATCCGCTTCGTGGACAATCAGGCACACATCATTCACAGTGAATGCATTCTGTGCGGGCAGTGCTATGTGGTTTGTCCGCAGGGTGTCAAGGTGATCCGCCCCGATTTAGACCGCGCAAAAGAATTAATCAACAGCGGTTCACCTGTTTTTGCCAGCCTTGCGCCTTCCTTTATTGCCAATTACCCCGGAACCAGCTGTGCTTCGATGGAAGCGGCGCTCAAGAGGCTCGGTTTTGCCGCTGCCGAAGAAACTGCACTGGGTGCTACCATTGTCAAAAAGGAATATGACCGCATGGTAGATGAAAAAATGCAGGATGTGGTAATCTCCTCCTGCTGCCATTCGGTCAATCTGTTGATTCAGAAACATTATCCGCAGGCACTCAAATATCTTGCCAAAATTCAGTCCCCCATGCAGGCTCACTGTGCGGAAATCAAGCGTGAGCACCCGGATGCCAAGACCATTTTCATCGGACCTTGTATTTCTAAAAAAGACGAAGGCGATCTTTATCCCGGCATCGTGGACTGCGTGCTGACCTTTGAAGAACTTTCACAATGGTTTGCAGAACAAAGCATTGTGCCGGAACAGGATGTGGACGGCAACAAAAAAAGCAGAGCCCGACTCTTCCCCACCACCGGCGGAATTTTGCGCACTATGGATTGTGATAGCGAAGATGCTTCCTACCTTGCAGTGGATGGCACCGAAAATTGCATTCACACGCTGGAGGATATTCTCAGCGGAAAAATTAATAACTGCTTTATTGAAATGTCCGCGTGTGTGGGCAGCTGCATCGGCGGTCCCATTACGGCAAAGCACGGCATCACCCCGGTACACAGCTTTATGGCGGTCGATCATTTTGCAGGAAAAGAAGATTTTTCTGTTCCGCAGGTTGCCCCGGAGCTGCTGGAAAAGCAGATGGCTTCGATGGATATTCGTCGTGAAATGCCCGGAAGCGCTGCCATTACCGAGATTCTTCGTCAAATGGGCAAAACCTCGCCGGAGCAGGAGCTGAATTGCGGAAGCTGCGGCTACAACACCTGCCGGGAAAAAGCAATTGCTGTCTTTAACGGCAAAGCGGATTTGACCATGTGTCTGCCGTTCTTAAAAGAAAAGGCGGAATCCTTCTCTGATAATATAATCAAAAATACCCCCAACGGAATTCTTGTTCTTAACGAGCAGTTGGAAGTGCAGCAGCTCAACCGTGCCGCCTGCAAAATTATGAATGTGAAAAATCCGGCAGAAATTCTGGGCGATCAGGTTCTGCGTGTGCTTGACCCCACTGTATTTTTCGATGTGCTGCAAACCGGCCGTGCCGTGCGTGACCAACGCGTTTATCTGGCAGAATACCAGAAATACGTCGAGCTTACGGTGATTTACGACAGAAGCTATCATATTCTGATGGGCTTCATGCGGGATGTGACCGACGAAGAAAACGAACGGCGCAAAAAAGAAGATTTGGGGCGGCATACAATTGAAATTACAGATAAAGTGATTGAAAAACAGATGCGCGTTGTGCAGGAGATTGCTTCCCTGCTGGGCGAAACAACTGCCGAAACCAAGATTGCCCTGACCAATCTGAAGGAGTCGCTGAACGATGAATAATCTTTGCACCGACATTGGTTATTACAGTCTGAACAAACGCGGTGAACAGCTTTGCGGCGATCATGTGGACATAGTGGAGCAAAATGAGAATTCTCCTGTCATTGTTCTGGCAGACGGACTGGGCAGTGGTGTGAAGGCTTGCATTCTCTCCACGCTGACCAGCAAGATTATTTCCACCATGATGGCACAATCGATGCCGATTGAAGAATGCGTGGCAACCATCGCCTCCACCTTGCCTGTTTGCGAGGTTCGCGGGATTGCCTACTCCACCTTCACCATCATCCTGATTCAGAATAACCAAGAGGCGGATATCATTCAATACGATAATCCATCGGTGATTTTGCTGCGAGACGGGAAAAATTTTATTTATCCCCAAACCACCTCTGAAATCGGCGGCAAAACCATTCACCGTTCCCATATCAAGCTGCAAAAAAACGATACCTTTATCGCGATGAGCGACGGTGCAATTTATGCCGGTGTCGAAAAATCGCTCAATTATGGGTGGCAGCGCGACAACATCATCGATTTTATGGAAACCATGTACGACAGCGGCTTTACCGCCAAAACTCTGAGCACGATTCTGCTGGATGAGTGCAATCGCCTGTATGAAGGCGAGCCGGGCGATGATACCACCGTATGCACGGTAAAGCTGCGCGAACGGCAAGCAATGAATCTGATGATTGGACCGCCTGCAAACCCGGACGATGTCCCCGAAATGATGTCCCTCTTCTTTTCTAAGGAAGGCAAGCATATTGTTTGCGGGGGAACCACTTCATCTTTGGCAGCGGAATTTTTGAACAAACCGCTGGATACCGGTCTGCCGGTGTATATTGACCCGGAAATTCCTCCTACCTCCAAGCTGGAAGGAGTTGATCTGGTGACAGAAGGTGTGATCACCATCAACAAGGTGCTTTCCTATGCACAGAATTATCTGGAGGACAATGAACATTACAAACAGTGGAGCTACAAAAAAGACGGTGCTTCCCTGATTGCACGGATGCTGTTTGAGGATGCCACCGATATTCAGTTTTTTGTTGGTCGAGCGGTGAATCCCGCGCACCAAAACCCGAATCTGCCCATCAATTTTAATATTAAAATGCGCTTGGTCGACGAGCTTTCCGAATGCCTGAAAAAAATGGGCAAGCGCATCAAAGTAAGATACTTTTAACCCTTTGACTCCCCGAGAAAGGACGATTGCAAAATGAGAAAATTCGATACAAAAGTTCAGCACCTGAAGTATAAGGTTCTGCGCGAGGTGGCACGCCGCGCATTTGACGGCACCCTGATGGAGGAATATAACGAGATTCCAAAGGTGATTGTCCCCGGCGAAACTGCCACCATGCGCTGCTGCATTTACAAGGAACGCGCAATCGTTCTGGAACGAATGAAGCTTGCCATGGGTGGTGATCGGAAAAATCCAAATGTAATCGAAGTGTTGGACATTGCCTGTGACGAATGCCCGATGAGCGGCTATGAAGTGACAGAATCCTGCCGCGGATGCATTGCACATCGCTGTGAGGATGTTTGCAAGCGCGGCGCCATTACATTTGATGAACACCAGAAAGCGCACATTGATAAAACAAAATGTGTCAACTGCGGTCAATGCGCCAAGGTCTGTCCCTATAGCGCGATTACAAACCGCAAACGCCCGTGTGAAAATGCCTGCAAGGTAAAAGCAATTAAGATGGGCAATGACAAAGCTGCAGAAATTGATAACAATAAATGTATTGCCTGTGGTGCATGTGTTTACCAGTGCCCGTTTGGCGCCATTATGGATAAATCATTTATTCTGGATGTCATTGACATGCTCAAAGCAAGCGAATCCAACGAGAAATTCAAGGTTTATGCTGTAATTGCACCGTCGATCGCCAGTCAGTTCTCCTATGCAAAACTCGGTCAGGTAATCACCGGAATTCAAAAGCTCGGGTTCTTTCATGTGGTTGAAGCCGCGTTGGGTGCTGATATGGTTGCCCATGCGGAATCCCGTGAATTGACAGAACGGGACAGCTTTATGACCAGCAGCTGCTGCCCTGCCTTTGTGATGTATATCAACAAGCAATTTCCTGATTTGGCAGAGCATATTTCTCACAATCTTTCGCCAGCTGCCACCATTGCAAAGTATATCAAGGGCACTGACCCCAACTCCAAAATTGTATTTATCGGGCCTTGCACTGCAAAGAAAATGGAATTTCAGCGTGAAGAGGTTCGTCCGTGGATTGACAGTGTCATTACCTTTGAAGAGTTACAAGCCCTGTTTGACAGCCGCGATTTCGACATCACTTCTTTTGAAGAAGGCGTTTTGGACAACGCATCTTATTTTGGCCGCATTTTTGCCCGCAGCGGCGGTTTGACCGATGCGGTTCGTGAGGGCTTGAAAGAACAGGGACTGGAAAATGCCGAATTTAATCCGATCGCCTGTGATGGCATTGAAGCCTGCCGCGTGGCACTGCTCAAAGCGTCAAAAGGGATGCTGCCCAACAATTTTATCGAGGGCATGGCTTGTGTGGGCGGTTGCATCGGAGGCGCCGGATGCCTGTCTCACAATGACCGGAATAAGGCAGATGTTGATAAATACGGAATG
>CAKXIK010000072.1 GCA_934875675.1 uncultured bacterium | reverse complement strand
TGGCAGGTGGCGGTTACTTTATCGGTTCATTGTCGCATTTGTTCTTTGGAGATCAGTTGCCGCAGGGAGGAAAAGATTATCTTGTTCCCAACATGCTGGCACAAGCAAACTTACCCACAATTCTGTTGGGTGTTGTTCTTGTATTGCTGATTTCTGCATCGGTTTCAACGCTTTCCAGCGTCACGTTAACGGCATGTTCTACCGTGACAATGGATCTGGTAAAAGACCGAATAAAGAAAAATCTTTCCGAAAATCAGATGGGCACGATTTCCAGAGTCCTGTGTCTGTTATTTGTTGTCGCCTCTTACTTTATTGCCAATTCGGATACGCCGATTCTCGAAATGATGTCATATTCTTGGGGAATCATTTCCGGTTCTTTCCTTGCTCCTTATGCGTTGGCACTCTACTGCAAAAAGCTTAATCGTGCAGGCGCATGGTGTGGCATGCTGGGCGGATTTGCAATTGCGTTGATGCCGGTTGTTGCTAAGTTGTTTATCAACAATTGGCAGGCACCGTTTGGGCTTGGTGCAATGATGAACCAGGGACCGTTGTTTGCTTGTCTGTCCATGGTTGTATCGGTTGTTTTGTGCTTTGCCGGCAGCGCTGTTGCATCAAAAGTGACAGCGATCAATACTGCTGAAAATGAACTGTTTTATGCAGAAGCAGAAGAGGCTTGAAAGCAGAGGAAACAAAAATAAAGACAAAAACTATGAAAAATGCGGAAAAAGAGACACTTTAGCAGAAAAAACTGGTGCAGTACGAAAAAGTATGATATAATAAATCTATTCTTAATACTGCATGCACGGCTTTAGCGGAAGTGTATGATAATTTTGATTTCAGCCACAGGAAGGCGATTTCGTCTTCCTGTGGTTTGTGCAGTTATTTAGAAAAATAAATGAGGTGCTTGTAATGTTTTTTCAAAAAGACATTGAAACGATGTCCCGCAAGGAAATTGAGGAGCTGCAGCTAAAAAAGCTTAGGTACATGGTGGATTATTGCTATAATAATGTGCCCATGTATCACGAAAAACTCGGCAAAGCAGGGATTACCGGAGATAAGATCAAGACACTTTCGGATGTTCAGTATATTCCGTTTACCACAAAAGATGATATGCGCGATAATTACCCATTCGGTTTGATGGCCGTACCAATGAAGAAAATTATTCGCATTCAGGCTTCTTCGGGTACAACCGGTAAGATGACGGTAGGAGCTTATACGCGCAAGGATATTGACGTGTGGTCTGATCTGGTTGCCCGTGTTGCCATAGCCGGTGGGGTAACCGATGAGGATATCATTCAGATTGCTTTTGGCTATGGTTTGTTTACCGGTGCGCTGGGGCTGCATTATGGTCTGGAAAAAGTCGGTGCAACCGTTATTCCAGCCTCCAGCGGCAATACGCAAAAGCAACTGATGATGTTCCGCGATTTCGGTGTTACAGGTCTAGTTGCAACTCCGTCGTATGCGATCTATTTAAGTGAAGCAGTCCGTGAAGCCGGGTACCCAATGAGCGACTATAAGCTGCGCCTGGGATTGCTGGGTTCTGAAGGATGCACACCGGAGATGCGTACTCAGATTGAGAAGAATCTGAACATTTTTGTGACGGATAACTATGGTTTAACCGAACTTGGCGGCCCTGGTGTTTCGGGAGATTGTGAACTTCGCTGCGGAATGCATTTGGCAGAGGATCACTTCCTGCCAGAAATTATTAATCGAGAAACCGGAGAAGTCCTGGACAAAGGAGAGACAGGCGAGCTGGTTGTTACAACGCTGTCGCGCGAAGGCATGCCGGTGCTGCGTTACCGCACCAAGGATATAACAAGATTGAATTATGAACCGTGTGCATGCGGCAGAACGCATGTTCGGATGGACAAGATTACCGGCAGAACCGATGATATGATCATCGTAAAAGGTGTTAACGTCTTCCCGTCACAGGTGGAAAGCGTGCTGGTGGGCATGGATCATATTGGACCGCACTATCAGCTGGTGGTACGCAGGGGTGCAAATCTGCTGGATACACTGGAGGTAAAGGTGGAACTTACCAATGGTGAACTGCTGGAGCATTATAGCGAACTGGAATCACTCCAAAAAAATATTCACGACCGGCTGAAGAGTGTTCTTGGGCTTGAGACAAAAGTTACTCTGGTGGAGCCAAAAACATTGGAGCGTTTTCAAGGGAAAGCCAAGCGTGTCTTGGATTTAAGGAATGTAAAGGAATAATGCTTTATATTCGTTTTGAAACTTAAGTGCAACATATTTACTGCAAGAAACAGTTTGAAAGGAATGGTTTTTTTGAAAAAGCTTCTTCTTGGCAACGAGGCCGTTGCCAGAGGGTTGTACGAAGCTGGCGTCCGGGTAATTTCCAGTTATCCGGGAACACCCAGTACAGAGATTACCGAATTTGCTGCTACATATCCGGAGATGTATTGTGAGTGGGCGCCCAATGAAAAAGTTGCCTGCGAGACTGCTATCGGTGCAAGTTTTGGTGGTGCGCGTTCGTTCTGCGCGATGAAGCATGTTGGATTAAACGTTGCCGCAGATCCATTTTTCACGGTTTCGTATATTGGTGCCAACGGAGGTATTGTCCTCGGTGTTGCGGATGATCCCGGTATGCACTCTTCACAAAATGAACAGGATTCCCGTCATTATGCAATTAGTGCAAAAGCTCCTATGCTTGAGCCGGCAGACTCTCAGGAGTGTCTGGAATATGCGAAAATAGCTTACGAGCTTTCAGAGCAGTTTGATACTCCTGTAATGCTTCGTCTGACTACTCGTATTTCTCACTCCCGTTCACTTTGTGAGATTTCTGATCGCAAGGAATTGGAATTAAAACCATATGTAAAAAATCCGCAGAAGAATGTTATGCTGCCGGCACATGCGCGTCCCCGCCACATTTTTGTAGAGGAACGCACACAAAAGCTGATTGAATGGGCGGAAAGCACCTCCATTAACCGTATGGAAATGCATGATACCAAAATTGGCATCATCACGTCGGGTGCATCTTATCAGTATGCTCGTGAAGCATTGGGAGATCAAGCATCCTATCTCAAGCTTGGCATGGTGAACCCGCTTCCGGTAAAACTTCTTCAAGAGTTCGCTTCAAAAGTAGATACCCTTTATGTTGTGGAAGAACTTGACGATATTATAGAGACTCATTGTGTTCGCATCGGACTTAATCCGATTGGGAAAAAGCTGTTCCCGCGCTGTGGAGAATTTTCTCAGAAGATGGTTCGCGAATTAATCCTGAATGAAAAGGTTGAAGGCTGCGCTATCGATATAAAAGCACCGGTTCGTCCTCCGGTCATGTGCTGTGGTTGCCCGCATCGCGGACTGTTTTATGTTCTGAAACAGGAAAAGGTATATGTCAGCGGAGATATCGGTTGTTATACGCTTGGCGCAAGCGCGCCGCTTTCTGCTATGGATACCTGTGTTTGCATGGGCGCATCCGTTTCTGCACTCCATGGATATAACAAAGCGCGCGGAGCAGAAGCCGAGCATAAATCCGTGGCGGTTATCGGCGATTCTACTTTCATTCATTCCGGTGTTACGGGATTAATCAATATTGCTTACAATAACAGCAATTCAACCGTGATTATTCTGGATAACTCTATCACTGGAATGACAGGACATCAGCAAAACCCCACAACCGGTAAAAATATTTACGGCGATCCAGCCGCAGCAGTAAGCCTGGAAAAGTTGGCAGAAGCAGTCGGCATTCGCCGTGTGCGTGTGGTAGATCCCTATGATCTTGACGAAACGAGAAAGGCAGTTCGTGAAGAACTTGCAGCAGATGAAGCATCTGTCATTATTTCCCGCCGTCCGTGTGCTCTTCTGAAATATGTCAAGCATAAAGCTTCGTTGAAGGTGGATACAGAAAAGTGTGTTGGTTGCAGGCAGTGCCTGAATATTGGTTGCCCTGCCATCAGCATAAAAAACAAAAAATCTGTCATTGACCATACGCAGTGCGTTGGCTGCGGCGTGTGCAAGAGCCTTTGCAAGCCGGGTGCAATTGTGGAACAGGAGGCAGCAGAATGAACAGCGTGAAAAGTGTTTTGATTGTAGGTGTTGGAGGGCAGGGAACATTGCTTGCAAGCCGATTGCTGGGAAATGCAGTAATCAGCTGCAAATATGATGTCAAGGTGTCCGAAGTGCATGGAATGAGCCAGCGTGGCGGGTCTGTTGTTACCTATGTGCGTTATGGTGAACATGTAAGCTCCCCGATTATTGAAACCGGTGAGGCGGACGTAATAATTGCGTTTGAGCTGTTGGAGGCTGCACGATATCTGTCATATCTCAAACAGGGTGGAACCGTTGTTGTGAATACACAGCAGATTGATCCGATGCCCGTCATTACCGGCGTAGCAGAATACCCTGAACATATTTTAAACAAGATGCAGGATGCCGGTGTTCATACGGTTGCAATTGACGCTCTGAAGCTTGCCGAAGAGGCTGGTTCTGCAAAAGCTGTGAATGTAGTGTTAATGGGCGTGGTTGCCCGTCATATGGAGATCGACAAGGAAGTATGGATTCAGACAATCCGAGATACCGTTCCGGCAAAATTTGTTGACATGAACCTGAAAGCGTTTGAGCTCGGGTTTAATGCTTGATTTGATTCCAAACCGATTAAGGAGAGATTGCTATGTCTCAGTATTACGAGCCGCAGTTTGAGTGTGCATCCCGCGATGAGATGCGCGCTATCCAATCTAAACGTCTGGTAGAAATGGTGCAGCGCTGCTACGAAAAAGTACCGTTTTACCGCAATAAATTTGATGAAATCGGTTTAAAGCCGGACGATATCAAATCGATTGATGATCTGCATAAGCTGCCATTTACTTACAAACAGGATTTGCGGGACAACTATCCGTTTGGCTTATTTGCGTGCGGAAGAGAAGATTTGAAGAGAATTCATGCATCTTCCGGCACCACGGGAAAGCAAACGGTTGTTGGTTATACGCAAAACGATCTTGACATTTGGGCACGCAGCGTTGCGCGCGGACTTACCAGTATCGGCGGCAAGAAAACGGACAGTGTGCACATTTCTTATGGTTATGGATTGTTTACGGGTGGGCTTGGACTACATTACGGTGTGGAAAAGCTTGGCGCAACCACCATTCCGGTTTCATCTGGTAACACAAAGCGTCAGGTACAGATTATGCAGGATTTTGCTTCTGATATTCTGTGCTGCACGCCATCTTATGCGATCTTTATCGGTGAAACGATTCGGGACATGGGGATTGACCCAAAAACACTGCCGCTTCGCGCAGGTGTGTTTGGTGCAGAACCGTGGACGGAAGGAATGCGGAAACAGATCGAAAGCCTGTTGGCAATCAAGGCATACGATATTTACGGCCTTTCAGAAATTGCCGGTCCCGGTGTTTCCTGTGAATGTGAATGTCAGAACGGAATGCACGTTCAAGAAGATTTCTTTTATCCGGAGATCATTGACCCGGACACCGAAGAGGTTTTGCCATACGGTGAGTATGGAGAGCTTGTGTTCACCTGCATTGGAAAAGAAGCTTTGCCGCTTGTACGATATCGCACACGCGATATCTGCAAGTTGGATAATACACCTTGCGCCTGCGGAAGAACCACCATTCGCATGGCTAAACCCCAGGGCCGCAGTGATGACATGCTGATTATTCGTGGTGTCAACGTATTTCCGTCTCAGGTGGAGCATGTGTTGCTTTCTCTTGGTATGGAACCGAACTATCAGTTAGTTGTTGATCGCATCAACAACCTGGATCGTATGGAGGTTCAGGTTGAAATGTCGGATGCGATGTTCTCCGATACCGTTAAGGATTTGGAGACTACAGAGCATAAGATTGCAGAAGAACTGCATTCTACTTTGAATATTACAGCGAAGGTTCGTCTGCTTGAGCCCCACTCGATTCCGCGATCTGAAGGAAAAGCAAAGCGTGTGATTGACAATCGTCACATTTAATGCCATAATAATATTGTACCATTGGTTCACCAAATGAAAGGGAGAGCGATTAGAATGCAAATTAAACAGCTTTCTGTCTTTGTTGAGAACAAATCCGGTCGTCTGGCCGAAATTACTGAAGCATTAGCCAAGGCTAACGTTGACATTCGCGCCATCTCCATTGCAGATACCAGTGATTTTGGTATTTTGCGTTTGATCGTGGATCGTCCGGAGGTTGCCGTGGAAGCACTTCGGAAAGAGAATATGACGGTCTCGCTCACTACCGTGATTGCGATTGGCATTACGGATAAACCCGGTGAATTTGCGAAAGCAATGCGTGTTTTGGCAGACGCAAACGTCGGAATTGAATATATGTATGCCTTTATCAGCCGCGATACCAATAAGGCATATGTTCTTTTGCGCGTAAACGATAATGACCATGCGGTTAATTCATTACAGGCTGCCGGAATAGAAATTCTTTCCGCAGAAGAGATTCACGGAATGTAATTCGGGAATTATATTAATGACGGTCAGCTGCGGCTGTAAGAGTGCACCGAAATTTGTGTGTTCTCTCCGGTTGCAGTTGATCTTTTTGTTTTGTATTCTAATTTATGGGAGAATTTTTTTAGTATGGATGTTTGCACATCAAAAACAGCTGTACAACTGCTGTCGTGGTACGATCAACACAAGCGAATTTTACCTTGGCGCGAAAATCACGATGCGTATCGCGTTTGGGTTTCTGAAATTATGCTGCAGCAAACGCGTGTGGAAGCGGTTATTTCATATTATGAAAGATTTTTGCAGCGTTTCCCTGATGTTTTTGCACTTGCAGAAGCACCAGAGGAAAACGTTATGAAAGCGTGGGAAGGATTGGGATATTACAGCCGTGTGCGCAATATGCAGAAAACCGCAAAATTAATTGCAGCATGCGGTGGTAACTTTCCTTCTTCGGTCACGGAATTGAAAAAGTTACCCGGGTTTGGCGAATATACCGCCGGAGCAGTCGCTTCTATTGCATTTAATCTTCCGGTTCCTGCAGTGGATGGAAATGTGCTACGCGTTCTTTCCCGACTCAACTGCGACAAAAGTGATATTTCTCTTCCCAAAACAAAAAAGAATGCAGCGGAATTGATTTCTAATTGGATTCCGGAGGGTAGGGCAGGGGACTTTAATCAGGCAATTATGGATCTGGGTGCCACTATTTGTCTGCCGAACAGCGAACCCAAATGCACGGAATGCCCATTTGTGAATATCTGCATGGCACGTGCCCAAAACTGCCAGATGAGCCTTCCTGTAAAAGCGGCAAAACCGGAGCGCAAAAGAGAACAAAAGACTGTTTTTGTAATCGTATGCGGAAATCAAACAGCAGTCCGCCGCCGCCTTTCTGGCAGTGTTTTGGCCGACATGTGGGAATTACCAACAGTCAACAGATGGCTTACTGAATCTCAACAAGCGGAACAGCTTGCGATATGGGGAATTCCATCTTCGGCTACAATAGAGACATTGCCGGATGCCAAGCATATTTTTACGCATATTGAATGGAACATGCACGGAGTCCTTGTTCGGACGGATGAGGTTGCGCTGCAATCATGTGAACTTCATTGGATTACACCGGAGGAACGCCAAAACGATATTGCTATTCCATCTGCTTTCGGGGCATATCTGAGGTATTTGCCGAAAGCCTAATGCCAATATAGACTACAAATAAACAAGCCTGCGAAAATTTCTTTTCACAGGCTTGTTTTATACTGTATCTTGCACATGGAACTTTACAGAGAACAACCGCAACCCTCTTCATGATCGCATTCTGGAATTACGCCGACAATCGGGGTTGGATCAATGCCTTTGCGGCGATAGTAATCGGAAAGAGCAGCTTTAATAGCTTGTTCTGCTAAAACAGAACAGTGCACCTTCACGGGCGGCAGTCCATCCAGCGCTTCCATAACGGCCTTATTGGTAAGCTTTAATGCATCATCAATCGTTTTTCCTTTGATGAGTTCTGTTGCCATGGAGCTTGTTGCAACTGCGGCACCACAGCCAAATGTTTTAAAGCGCACATCTACAATGGTGTTATCTTCAATTTTCAGGTACATGCGCATGATATCACCGCATTTTGGATTGCCGACCTCTCCGACACCGTTAGCATCCGGCAATTCGCCAACATTTCTCGGATTTGCAAAATGATCCATTACTTTTTCACTATATGCCATATCAATGACCACCTTTCATTCAATCAACATTATCCGTTCTGCTTGTCCTTTTCCAAAATACGCTCCCACAGAGGAGACATATCACGCAAGCGGGATACAATTTGCGGCAGAACCTCAAGAATATAATCAACATCCTCTTCACTGTTCAATTCGTTGAGTGAAATACGAAGCGAACCGTGTGCAATTTCGTGAGGAAGTCCGATAGAAAGCAGAACATGGCTGGGATCCAGCGAACCTGATGTGCAGGCAGAACCGGAAGATGCACAAATCCCCTTCATATCCAGCATCAGCAGCAGAGATTCCCCTTCGATTCCCTCAAAGCACATATTAATGTTGCCGGGCAAACGATGATTCTGGTCACCATTCAGACGAGAATGCGGAATTTTGAGTGCCTCACGAATCAAGCGGTCACGCATTGCAGAAACTTTGGAATTTTTTTCTTCCAAATTGTGATATGCTTCTTCCAATGCAACGCTGAGTCCGACGATAGCGGGTATATTCTCAGTACCGGCACGGCGACCGCGCTCCTGAGCACCGCCCTCAATTAAATTCTGCAGACGCACGCCTTTGCGAACATAAAGAAGACCAATGCCTTTTTGCGCATGAATCTTGTGCCCGGAAAGGGAAAGCAGATCAATTCCCTGTTTGTGAACATCAATTGCAACATGCCCGACAGCTTGAACTGCATCTGTATGAAACAAAACATTATGTTTGTGGCAAATTGCAGCAAGCTCATTAATTGGTTGAATGGTTCCGATCTCATTATTTGCATACATGATGGAAACCAAAGCAGTATCTTCGCGCATGGCTGCTTCCAATTCCTCGGGACGAATCATTCCGTTTTCGTGCACATCCAGATAAGTGGTTTCAAAACCTTCCTTCTCCAGTGCCGCAAAGGTATGAAGCACCGCATGATGTTCAAACTTTGAAGTGATGATGTGTTTTTTGCCTTTCTTGGCCATTTCATGGGCAACACCTTTGATTGCCCAGTTATCCGCCTCACTGCCGCCCGAAGTGAAAAAGATTTCGCCCGGTTCTGCACCAAGGATAGATGCAATTTTTTCGCGCGCATTTTCTAATCCAGTTTTTGCATCGCGCCCAACAGAATAGAGACTGGATGCATTACCATAATGCTCGGTCAAATAGGGTAACATTGCTTCCACAACTTTTGGGGAAACACACGTGGTGGCCGCGTTATCGGCATAAACAAAACGTGACATGAGCAAACCTTCTATCATTAAAAATTATTATTTGCAGCCGCAGTTTTTCTTCTGCGATATTAAATATATACCTTTTCAGTATAATTTGCAATAGCAAGAAAAAAATTCATAAAAAAAGCAAAAAAGCAATCCTCCTCCTGTCGAAGAATTGCTCATACTGACTAATTTTTGGCTTTTTCGGCGGCAGCTACTGCCAATCGATCACATCGCTCATTTTCTGGGTGACCGGCATGTCCTTTTAACCAGATGAAAGAGACCTGATGCTGGCTGCACAGGGAAAGCAACAGATCCCAGAGTTCTGGATTCAGAGCCTTTTCCTTTTTATTTCTCATCCAGCCGTTAGCCTTCCATTTCGCTGCCCATCCTTTGGTGATTCCGTTAACCAGATACTGTGAATCTGTGAAAAGAGTAACTTCACAGGGCTCCTTTAGTAATTTCAGAGCTTCGATGGCTGCAAGGAGTTCCATCCGGTTATTTGTAGTTTCAGCAAAGCCCTCCGAAATCTCTTTTTCATGACCGCCATATCTCAAAATTGCTCCATAACCACCGGGGCCGGGATTGCCGGAACAAGCCCCATCCGTAAATATCTCAACTTGTTTCATGAATAATCAGCCATTCCTTTCATTAATCAAAGCCGTTTTGGGCAGGAAATTTGTTTCTGATACAATTGTTAACTAAAGCATGAAATTATTATATCTTCAAAATCGAACGATGGCAATCGAATCATGAGATATTTTGAACTGATGGATAAATTTCATCGGTGCCGCTCATACTATTTTTAGCTTATCCAGCGATAAAGAACCGTTATGACAAAAAATGTATGTGTTAAAATGATGTGACCCAAAAAGAGAGGAAGCCTCCCGCGAGATATGGTATAATGAGTTCACCAC
>CAKXIK010000071.1:4433-10458 GCA_934875675.1 uncultured bacterium | reverse complement strand
CGAACGAGAGCTGTCCAAAAAGCGTTGCACAGCAGGGAAGAGTAAAAGCGAGTGAAAGCATGATCCGGAAAATCGCCTGCAACCGCTTGTTTGGAGCCGGTTTTTCCGCATTTTCGGTTTTGCGAAGGTGAAATAGCGTGCAGCCAACCGCAGAATAGAAAATCCCGACGCAAAGGGTGTAAATAGCGGCAGGCGCCGTTTGCAGCATTGCGGAATCCTGGTTGGAATGAACATTCACAAACTGGAACACCGGGTGGGTGAACACATTCCACGAGCTATCCAAAACAAGAGGAAGCGAGCGGGTGAAAACAAACGGAATATCGCGCAGACTGTTCGTCACCACAAAAATTAAGATTCGTGGAACAAAAATCAGCAGCGTAGCCACCATGATATTGCTGAACAATGTTCCGGTAATAGACATTGCGATGCAGAACGCGCCGGCAGCAAACACACACGCTGCAAATGTATTGAACAGATAAAACCAAAAGCTTTCCCCATTCAAGATCACCTGACTGCAGAGTACCCGAAAGGAAATGACGGAAACTGCGCTGCTGCCAAGAATCAGAATTACAGTCCAGGAAAGTACTGCACAAAGGCGACATAGAAAAAGGCATTCCCGTGTAAACGGTGCAGAAAAGTAAAAATCACTTTCATTGCGCTTGTCGAGGAAACGAAATGCCAGAATCGTCATCAATGGAACGAACAGATAAAACACGGCAAAAAGCGCTGGGTGCATTTGCAAACCGCCCAAGGTTTTAACAGATGACATTTGTGCGTTTTGCAGGTTATTTGCGGTGTTCAGCGGTATAATGACTGCCGCAATGGAGAGCAGGGCAAGACCGGTGATTCCCACCAAGCGCAGCTGACGAAACGATTCTAAAAAAAGTTTTAGCGAAAAGCATGTGTTTTTATGTTTCATCAGAGAAAACCTCCGTTTCGCTTTTTAGTTTTGCGGTGAATTTTATGGCGTTTCAGACAGGTAAACCTTCTGCACACAGCGTAAAATCTCATCTTTTGATATTCCTGAAATTTTCAGTTTTTGCAGCAGCTCTTCCAGCTCGGGAAGCTGTTTGCGGGCTTGTTGACGCAGCAGCTCCGGTGCCAGGGGCGTGACAAAGCATCCGCGCCCGGGAACTGCGCAAATCAATCCGCGTGCATCCAACTCGGAATATGATTTTTGAATGGTATTCGGATTGACAGACAGTTCAATGGAAAGTCCGCGTACAGAAGGCATCTGCGCGCCGGGTTGCAGAACACCGGAGAGCACCAATCGTTCCGTTTGTTCAATCAGCTGGAGATAAACCGGTGTGCGGGACAAAGCATCAATCTGAAACATGTAACTCCTCCTTTCCGAGGAAATGCTCACATTAACTGTACTAATATCGATAGTACAGTTAATATTTTAAATGGAAAATTGAGGTATGTCAAGCAGTTTTTTGAACATGTAAAAAATATTCCTATATCGATAATTATATATCGATATATCAAATGAGTATTTCACATTTAAAAACATGCATGTTAATATATTAACAAAGATTAAAGCAAGCATTCAGGCTTGCTGTTAACAAATTTTATGGAGGTATGAAGTATGGCAAGATTTACATTACCGAGAGATCTTTATCATGGCAAGGGCTCTTTGGAAGCACTGAAAACCCTCGAAGGCAAAAAAGCGATGGTGTGCGTTGGCGGCGGTTCCATGAAGAAGTTCGGATTCCTGGATCGCGCTGTTTCCTACCTGAAAGAAGCCGGCATGGAAGTTGAACTGTTTGAAGGCATCGAGTCCGATCCTTCTGTTGAAACCGTTATGCGCGGCGCCGATGCAATGCTGAAGTTTGAGCCGGACTGGATTGTTGCAATGGGCGGCGGTTCTCCGATCGATGCTGCAAAAGCAATGTGGATTAAATATGAGTATCCGGAAGTCACCTTTGAAGATATGTGCAAGGTGTTCGGTCTGCCGAAGCTGCGCAAAAAAGCTCATTTCTGCGCCATTTCTTCCACTTCCGGCACCGCTACCGAGGTAACGGCATTCTCCATCATCACCGATTACCAGAAAGGCGTTAAATACCCGATCGCTGACTTTGAAATTACCCCGGATGTTGCAATTGTTGACCCGGATCTGGCAGAGACGATGCCGAAGAAGCTCGTTGCCCACACCGGTATGGACGCAATGACTCACGCAATTGAAGCTTATGTTTCCACCGCAAACTGCGATTACACCGACCCGCTTGCAATCTTCGCAATTAAGACGATTCAGAATGATCTGATTCCGTCCTATAATGGCGATATGGCAAAGCGTGACACCATGCATAATGCACAGTGCCTTGCCGGTATGGCGTTCTCCAACGCACTGCTCGGTATCGTTCATTCCATGGCTCATAAAACGGGTGCTGTTTTTGCCGATTGCGGCGCGCACATTATCCACGGTGCTGCAAATGCAATGTATTTGCCTAAGGTTATCGCTTTCAATGCCAAGGATGAGACCGCGAAGAAACGTTATGGCGTCATTGCGGATTACATGGGTCTTGGCGGTTCCAACGACGACGAAAAAGTTCAGCTGCTCATTAAATATCTGCGCAAGATGAATGATGAACTGAATATTCCGCACTGCATCCAGAACTACGGCGCAGACAGCTATCCGACTGCCAACGGTTTTGTTCCGGAAAACATCTTCCTCGAGAGATTGCCCAAGATTGCAGAGCTTGCAATCGGCGATGCCTGCACCGGTTCCAACCCGCGCCAGCCCAGCCAGGAAGAAATGGAAAAACTGCTTAAGTGCTGCTACTACGATACAGAAGTTGATTTCTAAACTTCCTCTTTTTACTTGCTTACTCCTTAATCTTTCATACTTCGCTGGAAAACCCTCCGACTAACACTCGGAGGGTTTTCCTTTTCTTTTTGAGAGAATATAAATATTTGGACAATGCGCATATTTTCAACTGATTTGATGCTATATTCTATTTTCTTTTATTTTTAAGACGATATAATTAACTTAGAAAATAAATTAAAAGGAGTTGGAGCATCATGATTCCGAGAAGTGAATACCCGCGTCCGCAATTTGTGCGTGAAGATTGGATAAATCTCAACGGCAAATGGGAATTTGCGTTTGACTTTGGTGATTCCGGAATGGATCGGAAAATGTTTGAAAACGGAGAGTTTTCGCAGGAGATTACGGTGCCTTTCTGCCCTGAAAGTGAGCTTTCCGGCATCGGATACAAAGATTTTATCCCGGCGGTCTGGTATCGCAAAATGGTGGCTGTTGCAAAGAAGAACGGAAGGATTCTGCTGCATTTTGGTGCAGTGGATTATGAATGCCACGTGTGGGTGAACGGGCAAAAGGTAGGCACACACCGAGGTGGATATGCTTCGTTTACCTTTGATATTACCAAAGCAGCAAAGGATGGCGAAAACGAAATTGTTGTCTGTGCGCGCGACGATGTTCGCAGCGGGCTGCAGCCGGGCGGAAAGCAAAGCGTTCAGCATGACTCAAACGGCTGCGATTACACACGAACCACCGGCATCTGGCAGACGGTGTGGCTGGAATTTGTTCCCCAGACTTACTTAAAGCATTGCCATGTGGTCAGCGACGACCTGAATCCTCAGGCGGTTGTTACAACATCGGTCGAAGGCTTCTCTGTGGGCAAGACTCTGCGCCTTTCTGCATCCTACGAAGGAAAAGTAATGGGCAGCGCGCAGGTTCCCGTTACCGGAGCCTCCACCACGGCGACTCTTTCGCTTGCAGAAATGCATCTGTGGGAAGCAGGGCAGGGCAGACTTTACGATCTTTCCCTTGAGCTTCTGGACGGGGAAACGGTGATTGATAGCGTACAAAGCTATTTCGGCATGCGCAGTATTACGATTGAGGGTGACCGTATGCTCCTCAATCATAAGCCGGTTTTTCAGCGTTTGGTGCTGGATCAGGGATTTTATCCCGACGGTATTTATACCGCGCCAACGGATCAAGCACTAAAGCGTGATATTCAGCTTTCCTTGGATGCAGGCTTTAACGGTGCTCGGCTGCACCAAAAGGTTTTTGAGGAACGATATCTTTACTGGGCAGACAAAATGGGGTATATTGTCTGGGGAGAGCAGGCAAGCTGGAAGCTGAATATGCACGAGTTGACGGCACTCGATTCTTTTTTGCCCGAGTGGCTGGAGGTTTTGGAGCGTGACCGCAGTCATCCGGCAATCGTGGGATGGTGCCCGTTCAATGAAACCCACGAGGAGCAGATTCCGTCCGTTTTGAGCACGGTGTATTATGTGACAAAGGCAATCGACCCCACGCGTCCGGTCATTGATACGAGCGGATATATTCATGTGGTAACGGATGTTTTTGATCTGCATGATTATGAAGGCGATGTGGAGGTGTACCGCGCAAGATATCAGGATTCGCCGGAGAATGAACATTACAACTGGTATCCGTGCGTAGACCGTATCCCCGGAATGCAGAATTATGAGGGTCAGCCCTATTTCATCAGCGAGTACGGCGGTATGTGGTGGAATCCCAAAGCAGCGGAAAACAATAGCTGGGGTTATGGAAAAACCGCACAGACCGAGGACGAAGTGGTTGATCGCTACTGCGGGCTGACATCGGCATTGCTGCGCAGCAAAAAAGTATGCGCTTTCTGCTATACGCAGTTTACCGATGTGGAGCAGGAATGTAACGGTATTTTTTACTATGACCGCTCCATGAAATTTTCTCCCGAAGCGTTTGAGAGAATCCGTCAGGCAAATATGCAGCTGGCGGCAATTGAAGAGGAGCTTTAATTCAAGACCGGTATCATCAAAAAAGGCTTATCACCTGTGAAAAGATATGTTCCCCCTTATAAAAGACAGTGAAAAAACGAACTGTCTTTTATAAGGGTAGTAATTGAATCGGAAAAAACAATATTACGGTTTTACATCCTGAAGAGAAAGATTTTGCCATTTTCTTATTGGTTGAGGACGGGGATGATATCCGCTATTATAAGTTCAACCAGAACACTACAAAATTAGTATATGTAAACTATACCTTAGAAAAGGAAAACTTATTTGCAAAGTTTGAAAAGGCATTCGGTAAACCAGATATTAAAAATGATACCTCTTTTTGGTATGACCATATAGGAATACAACACATTACATTGGCATCGGCAAAATCTAATCAATGGTCGCCTTGGGAATATGAGCTTTCTATTTCTGAGGGAACAAAGGATTAAATTTTACACTCCAGAGAAAGCGTCCATAACCACACTGTCCCTGAAAGAAAAGCTTGATTTTATCAGGCTTTTCTTTTTTTGCGCATTTTTAGACAAAACAAGGCCGTAATACAAAACAATTCCTTTAGTTAGATGATAGATACCGTTATCGGATATCTGATTCCCTTTCGAAATTTGAGCTGTTAAAATTAGGGAATCTATAAAAAGTTAAAAAAATAGTTTTTTGCAAATTTATGTCACAAAACGCCTCTCTCAATTGTTATCATATACAGAACGTAAAAATGTTCGGATCATACCATCCATGATATTGCATCAAAACAATCTGTCACCCCCTTAATCCGATCGAAGGTGAGTCCAGTGTTTTAGAAAGAATATTTTGCGCCAAATTCACAGGAATCTAAAGAGTTATCATAAATAAAAAATAGGAGGATTCAAAATGAACGTATGGAAAAGGCTAAAGCAAGCGCTATCCCTGTCGCTTGTACTTGCAATGCTCTCCCAACTACCTTTAGTAGCCAACGCAATGCCGCCAAATCAGGACGATATCGTCGTAACTGATCCGGTGATGGAGGAACAAGCAACAGAAGAACCAGTTATTATCTCTGAATTTCCAGATGAACGGGATGAATACACCAAATATTTTCTGCTGGATAATGGCAGTCAGATGGCTGTGCAGTATGCGGTTCCTGTCCACTTTGCGGCTGCGGATGGGGGCTGGCAGCAATATGACAACAGCATGGAGGAAACAACGGACATTCTGGACACGGAAGCAACAGAGCGAGGAAATCCAGACATATGCCCAGGGTTCCGAATCAGATTCTGCTGTTGCTACA
>CAKXIK010000071.1:0-4423 GCA_934875675.1 uncultured bacterium | reverse complement strand
AAGTCAAGCAAAGCGATCAGGATATCCGGCTTGCCCAAAAAGCCGGCAGCAAGAAAATTGTAACCGTCGAAAAAGACGGCAACAAGATTTCCTGGGGATTCACTGGTGCTGCAAAGATTCCTGTAGAATTTGCTCAGCAGGAAACCGCAGGCGAAGGTAATGACGCATTTCTGAATCTGACCAGCGTGATGCAGGAAGCGTGGTATCACGATGTTTTCCCAAACGTCGATCTGCAGTATCTGATAACGCCGACCGGTGTCAAGGAAAATATTGTTCTGAAAAGTGCAGATGCGCAGACCGATTTTACCATGGAATATAAGTTTCACCAGTTAACCGCAGTGCAGGTTGATGATAAAACAATCGAACTGCAGGACAAGTCCGGCAAAACAGTTTACACGATTACTGCACCGATGATGCAGGAGGCAAAAGGCGAATGGAGCAATTCGCTTTCCATCAGCATTTTGGAAGCCAAGAATAACAAGCTGAAAATTAAGCTGAGCGCCGACGCTGAATGGCTGCATTCTGCCGACCGCGCATTCCCGGTAACGGTTGATCCGTCGTTTGCAACCAGTAAAGCATGGGGTACCGTTGATTCGACGACGTTGGAATCCGGTCACCCGAATGCAACACACGGACAGGGAACTTCGGGTTACATCGGCACTCTGTATGTCGGTTATGAACCAAATAGTTCCTTTGGCAAAACGCGTGCATTGGTGAAACTCAATACGCTCCCGCAGCTTTCACCAGGGGATATGATTATTAATGCAAAGCTATATCTTTTGCAAAAAGCTGCATATCCTTCTATTCAGGTAAATGCGCAAAAGGTAACTAGCAATTGGTCGATGAAAACTGCAACATGGAATAATATGAGCAATGGCTGCAGCTCTGATATTATTGTGGATTATGACATCACCGATTCCGGAGATAATATTAACAAGTACAATGTTTGGGATATCACCTCCATGACGCGGGAATGGTATAGCGGAAAATCCCCCAACTATGGTGTGATGCTGACTTCACCCAGCGAGACCGCTTCCTCTATGGCACGTGTGATATATTATGCTTCCACATTTCCAAACATTTCAGACGTTCGCCCTGTATTTCAGATTACTTATCGAAACAACCGTGGGTTGGAAAACTATTGGACATATCATACTCAGGCTCTTGCAAACGGAAGTGTGGGCTCGATCAATGATTATTCCGGTAATTTGGTATATCAGGTGCCGGTAATGTCGGAATCAGGCTGCAGGCTCCCGATTTCAGTCAATTTATCATACAATGGATATACCTCACATCAGCAATTTTTAAATGGCGCTTCCGGCCTCGTAACTGGCAAGGGGTGGCAAGCCAACACCAGCCAACGATGTTGGCGCGTCGAACAATTGACAGAACTCGGAAGCGACGTAATTGCTGCATTGCAAGCAGCCGGGTACAAGCGTATCTATATTGATGAGGACGGTACGGTTCATTATTTTAAGACGACAACCAATGACTTTACACTCGAAGATGAAGATGGACTGGGTATGACAATGAAAATCAATGCGGAGACGGACGCTCCGTATCTGATCGAGTGCAAAGATGGCAGCAAAATTCGGTTTACCGCTTATGGCTATCTGTATCAGCTGGTAGATGCTGACGGAAACACAGCAACCGTTGATTATAGCGGAAATTATATGACAAAAATTACTGATGGCGCAGGACGGGTAACAACATTTGCTTATTCTGCTTATGGCAGTGCACAGCGACTGACAAAAGTTACGGATCCCGCCGGAAGATCAACAGTACTGACCTATAGCGGGGACAATCTGCAAAAGGTAACATATCCTGATGGAACCTCTGTACAATTTGCTTATTCGTCCATTACGGTCAACGGAGGAGTTTACAACAGAATTTCTCGTGTCACAGATAAAGACGGAACCTATGTGCAGTACGGATATCCCGCCAATCCATCTGCCACTGAAGCTGCCAAGGTTGCCACAGTTCAAGAATTTGCTGCAGATGGAACCGCCGGAAACTCTATGACAGTGCGATACAACCTTGACAATACAACTAAATTCACCTATGTGAGAAGCGGCGTAACAACAAGCGAAACCTACAGCTTTGATAACCTTGGGAGAACGGTCTGCATCATCAATGCAGACGGCAGTGCAAGCACGGGTGTCTACACCTCTTCTGCAGGCAAAATAAATAATCGCCTGACGCAGGAAGCCGAAGGCGCAAAGTACGTTAACAATCTGTTGCCAGACAGCAGTGCAGAGCTTGCAACTAGTAATTGGTACGGCTTCAATTACCCTGACGCAGCTGCTTCTTTTGCGACTGACAGTACAGAACATTTTCTGGGCGTAAAATCTCTCAAGATTACGCAGACCGCTGCCATGTCCGGAAGTCACGCCTATTGCCAGCATCTTTCCATCGTTGGCGGCCAGACCTACACGCTCTCGGGATATATGAAAACAAGCAATGTAGCGACAAATGGCAGTGCAGGCGCAGGAGCAAGCTTGTTTATTGATTTTCATAACGAAGAAAAATATCTTTCGTCTGCAACGATGACCGGAACAACGGGAACAACCGACTGGCATCGAATTAAGATTACATTTATCGCTCCTCCCACAGCCAATGCAATCAATGCCTATTGCGGACTGCGCAACGCTACCGGTACTGTATGGTTTGACTGCCTGCAGCTTGAAACCGGCAATACAATGAACGACTACAATATGCTTTCGGAAAGCAATTTTGCAACGCGGTACTTCTGGGGCGGAGACAATCTGGGTGTCTCTGACGGTGTGAATCTGGACAAGCAAAAGGGTACACTGGTGGGTCAGGCCAATATCAGGAAAAACATATACCAAAATGTACCGGTGAACCGGAAAAATGTGAGCGTTACCATTTCGGGCAAGGCGCAGGCGAACTCAGTTCCGATTGGATATGAGGGGAGAAACTTTGCGCTCTGCCTGAAGGTTTACTATTCGGACGGAACCTTTACCTATCACGACTAACCGTTCAATGCTGCGACGGGAGGCGAGCAGTACCTCAGCGCGACGTTGACGGTACCATCCAATAAGCAGGAGCTGACCATCGCATCAATTACTTTCTTTATGCTGTATTACAAAAACAGCGGCACTGCCTGGTTTGACGATGTGATGCTGACGTTTGATGAAACCGGGACAGCATACACTTACGACAGCAAGGGTAACGTCGTGAGTGCAAAGGACAATGCAAATCGGAACAATACCTGCACTTACAGCAGCGCCGACGAGCTAACCAAATACACCGACGAGAAAAACGAAAGCTATTCCTACACCTACGCCGCAGCAAACGGGCACAGACTGGTTGCTGCACTTTCGAATCAGCTTGGTAATGGTTTTACCTATGACTATGATGCTTATGGCAATGTGACAGGTTCAAAAATGGGAACCGTCAGCACAACGGGAACACTTTCGACCGCTTCCCCCTATCTGCAGAGCGGCACGACGTATAACTCGACCGGAAATTACGTTACCGCTGTGAGCGACCAGCGAGGAAACACGACGAGCTATAATCTGAACAATACCACAGGACTTATTAACAGCGTTACCGATGCAAAAGGAAACACCACGAACTACACCTATGAATCCGGTTCGCTGCTGCCGTTGACGGTTTCCGGTGGCGGGGTGACAAACCGCTATACTTATGATTCTTATAAACGGCTCTCCACCATTCTGCACAACGGCACCACCTACCGGATGAATTACGACAAGTTCGGCAATACAAGCAGCGTGCAGGTTGGAACGCAAACGCTCGTGACAAACAATTATGCCGCAAACAACGGCAATTTGACCAGTGCAGTATACGGCAATGGAACAACCTATGGTTATAGTTATGACACCTATGACCGCGTAACATCTATGAGCATTAATGGCACTCAAAAATATACAACGGTTTATAACAACAAAGGTCAGGTTGCACAAACAAATGACCTTGTAATTAACCGCAAAACCGAGTATACTTATGACATAAGTGGGAGATTATTGCGCACCTTCCAACCGAATTTCAGCGATATTTCTACCAGCTACGACATCATGAACCGCGTTACGGGCATCAACTACAGCTTCGCCGGTCAGACCAAAACCGCCGGTTACAGCTATGGTAAGGATGGCTTGAAAGCCAACTCCACCCTGATTTCCGGTGAACAGCGGAGCACGGTTTACGACAGCCTCAACCGCGAAACCTCGATGAGCATTGGCAGCCTGAACCGCTCCGTTTCGTACCTGAACGTCAGCGGAAACCGCACCACCACCCTGCCCGCCAGCCTGAGCTACACGCAGGGCGGCACAACGCTCCTCGGCACATCGTATACGTATGATGCGCTCGGCAACATTACCTCGATGACAGTTGACGGCGTTACCTACACTTACACTTATGATGCTCTCAATCAGCTCAAAAC
>CAKXIK010000070.1 GCA_934875675.1 uncultured bacterium | reverse complement strand
TAAGGCTTTGAAATGCGATTGTTACCATATCTTTTTTTTTCGGGTAGATGGGTCATATCTATTTACAACGCAGAAAAGGTTTAAATTTATTCTTTCAGCAGTGTTGACATTGCTTTTTAATGCATATATAATTACCATCAAGTATATGAACACGTTCATAAAAGGAGTCAAGCCATGCCAAAGGTCATTGAAAATTTACAAGAGACGATTTTGCAGCAGTCCAGGCAGCTTTTGCTCGAAAGCGGATATGAAGCATTTACCATGCGGGATGCCGCACAACGCTGTAAAATTGCGGTGGGAACGCTGTATAATTATTTTTCTTCTAAAGAAAAGCTTGCAGGAAGCATTATGCTTGAGGACTGGCAGGAAGCTTTGATACTGATGCAAACGGCATGTGCCCATGCACAAAACCTTTGGGAAGGAATGGAGGCGTTGTACCGCGGGGTAATGGATTTTAGTGAACCTTATCGCGGAATATGGGCAGGATGCGTTTTTGTTGGCAGCCAAAACCCAGACTATGTGAGACGACACCGCAAGTTGGTGCGTCAGCTTGCGGATATTCTGGCGCCCCTGTTGGAACGTACAAAGCAGGAACGGTTTCCACAGGCAGCTTTGTTTCTATCGGAGAATATTCTTCTGTGCGCAGGAAGCTCTGAAATGAAATTTTCTTCCCTGCAGATGATGGTACAGCAGCTTTGGAAATGTCCGGTGAATCACCCGGAAAACATAGAATTATAAATAAAGGAGGCAGCATCATGTCCAGTTTTGAGAATTTGCGTATCGTAGATAACTTCTATCAAACCTCAGCCTTTTTCCCCATGCCTACCGTCCTTATCAGCACATTATCAGAGGATGGCAGCACCTCGCTTGGTCCGTATTCACTGGTGTCGCCCTATTACATTGCCGGAAAAGATTATTATGCAATGTTATTGTGCGCACGCAATTCATCCAATACGGCACAGCATCTTTTGCGCAATGGCAAATGCGCCCTCAACTTTATTACAGATGAAAAAAAGTATTTTAAAGAGGCGGTGCGCTTAGGTTTTCCGGGCGATCGTCCCGATGAAAAAATGAAGGATTGCCTGTTCACTTTTGAGAGCGGCCAGATGGCAGAGGAGCATCCGGACGAGGTCTTTCCAAAGGTAATTGCAGAATCCTATCAGGTCATGGAATGTACCTGGATGCGCGAGCTTGACGGTGCGCAGGAGGATCAGCCCGGGGAACTCAACGGCTACCCCGGGCCTTATCACGATTTTAATGGAATTACCTCCCCGTTTGGTGCACACTTCATTCTGCGGGTTGACAAAATACTTATGAAAAAGCGTTATTACAATGCTATTCTAAACGGCGTCCATGCAGGAGACTTTCCGCCGGTTCCGGTGGATTACGGATACCGTGACAGTAAAAATTTTTGGTATTCCCGGTTCCGTCGCCCACGTCCGGAGCTTCTGCCCGTTCGGGAAACAACATTGGAATCGGTTCGTTACGCGGCCAAACGTGCAGACGACACGGTGAAATTTACGGATGAAGCATGTATGAAACTGATTAAGGTGCCGCGAATCTTCTTACCAACCGCATTAAAAGGGTGCGTCTCGTGGGCAAAGGAACATGGTATTACCCTGATTACGGCGGAGCATATGGACATCATCAACGATAAGCGCAGTAAAGAAAAGGGCAAATAGGATTCATCGTTAAAGGAGAAAAATTCCATGACTTTTGAAAACTTTTCCGGCTTCTTGGAGGAGCTGACGGCTGCCTTTGGAGCACGGTTTTCGCTAAAGCCCTGTCCGCTTGGAGATCAATCCTGCATGCGGTGGCCAAAGGGATTGCCGCTTATGCGCTTTGCGGTGCACCAATATACAGTCCCCGGCTATGGGAATCTGTTTGGGATGAACACGGTTGCGATGGGTGGGCTGATGCGTCTGGCTACCTTTGTCTGTACACCAAACGAGGGAACGCAAGTACCGCTGTTGTTAGTGGATGTGATGGCAATGGGAAAAAAGCGGGCAGTGTTTATTGAATATTACGACTGTACCTCTGCTGGTGCGGAAATGCCAAAGTTGATACAGGTTGCGAATCGCTATGCAAACATTTCGGATTATCCAGAAAAACCGGCGTGGTACCTTCAGGAGCGGACGCACTATTCCTTGATTAAAGGTGGAACGGATGAAGCGGCGTTGACACAAATGCTGAAAGAATCGGTTTGCGCTTATGTGGAAGAATGCTCTTTGCACGCAGAACCCGACAACGCGAACCGTGAAAAGCTGAAAGTTTTTGCTGACCGTATGGTGCGTGACGGTAATCCTTCGTCAGCCACCTTGCAGCGGGTGTTGGGAAAAAACGGAGCAGAGACTTTCTTTCGCACCCATGTGATGCCTGTAATTTTTGAGACTGACTCATTAAAAAATTAGGAGGAATTCGGATGAAAATCGTACTGGCAGGTGCTTATGGAAATTTGGGCAGTGATATCTTTCGCTCGCTGCTTGCAGCCGGGCATGAGGTGGTTGCTGCGGATATGATTGAGCGCGATTTAGGGCTTCAAGGAAATTATACCTTTCAAAAGCTGAACGTAACGCAGGCGGATTCTCTGAAGGGTCTCTGCGATGGTGCAGATATCGTCATCAGCACGGTCGGTTTGACAAAAACCAGCGGAACCGTAACCAACTACGATATCGACTATCAGGGAAATCTGAATTTGCTCAATGAGGCAAAGGCTGCAGGTGTAAAAAAATTTATTTACATCTCCGTACTAAAAGCCGACAAAGCACCAAAGGTACCCATGCTCCACGCCAAATATCTTTTGGAAGAAGAGCTCAGGAAGAGCGGACTGCAATACATCATTTACCGTCCAACCGGATATTTTTATGATATTGTCAAGGTCTTTAAGCCGATGATTGAAAAGGGATCCGTAACACTGCTGGGCAATAAGCCGGTCAGTGCAAATGTGATTGATACACCGGATTTTGCTGACTATATCGTCTCCCATCTGGGTGAAAGCAACGGGATTATCTCCATCGGAGGAACGGAGACCTATACTTACGAAGAAATTGCCCGGATGTGCTTTGCTGCTGCAAACAAAAATCCGGTCATCAAGCATGCACCGGCAGTTTTGTTTGATGTGCTGGCCTTTGTCAATCACTTTAAGAAGAACGGTAAAGAGGCAATTCTGCGGTTCAGTAAATGGACGCTCACCGAATCGATGGTGGGCGATGTGCAGACCGGAACACAAAGTTTTGCCGAATATATTAGAAAAAATTTCTAATCAAAAGGAGAAATGCAGGATGGGATGGGAGTATTTGGGCATTCTTTTGATCGTTGCAGCCGTGCTGTGTGCCATTGGCTTTTATAAGTATGTTTATTTTCTTTCCATTGGTTACGGATTTTCCGTAGCTGGGTTAGGAATCGCAATTGCAGTATTGTTTCACACGCAGATGCAGCCGGTACATTACTTACAATGTCTGGTGTTTTTACTATACGGTATACGGTTATCCGGGTTTTTGCTGTATCGGGAAATTAAAAATGCTGCCTATCGCAAAACTCTATCTAATGTAACAGACTCCGAATCTTCCATGTCTGTATGGATCAAAGCGGCAATTTGGTTGAGTGTGGCTGTATTATATGTAGCGCAGGTAAGTCCTGTATTTTATCGTCAGTATAACCGCGCAACGGACTCTGTCCTGCCGTGGATCGGCGTTTTCATTAGCGGTGCAGCATTATGGATTGAAACACTTGCCGATCATCAAAAGACGGCTCAAAAAGCAACGAATCTAATATGGTAGCGACAAAAGGGCTGTATCAAATAGTGCGATGCCCAAACTATTTGGGGGAAATTCTGTTCTGGACAGGAGTTACCGTTGGCGGTCTGACTGCTTTGCAAGGATGGGGACAATGGGTAATGGCAATTTCGGCATATGTCTGTATTGTTGCCATTATGTTCAATGGTGCGCAGCGTTTGGAAAAGCGGCAGGACAATCGTTATGGCAGCCTACCCGAATACCGTGCCTATGCGGATCATACGCCAATTCTTTTGCCGCTAGTTCCACTCTATCATCTTTGCAAGAAAAAACCCGTTTGAAAATATTTTGAAACGATAAATTTTTCTCATTGCGGATTCGTGGAAAAGGATGGTCATATCAATGAAACAAAACAATTCTTTCTCGGATAACGGGTTTACTCTTGGTATGGCATTGACAGATTTTTTTCCTGTGGCATTGTTCTGCATTGGCGGCATGGTTCTTTTCAGACAGCTGCATAACGGATTGTTTTTTGCCGGTGTACTCCTAAGCACGTTGGCGGGGTTATGTAAGGCCGGTTGGAAGCTGATTATTTCTTCATCCGGCCGGGATATTCCACTGTTGCCAAGACTTTTTCATTATTTAATGCCATCCGGCTTTGTACTAATGCTATTCAGTGTTCCCTTTGCCCTTTCTTCATGGAATATACTGCTTGGGTCATTACTAAGAATGCCCGCGCTGATATTCGTAATACTGGGTTGCATCGGCATGGCAATGATGATGCTATTTGCGGTGAGACTGGACAGAAAAAAAGCTTCATCCAACTGGATTGAACAATTAACAAATACCGTGGCGCAGATCTGTTTTGTTCTTGCGCTGCTGCTGGCTTGAGCGCCGGAGAAAGAAGGTATCTGGTATGGATTACGAAAAGGCTGCAAACTACTGGAAGCAACAGGAATCATGTACCGCTCAGGCAAACAAAGAACCTGTGACTTCTGAAGTACAAAAATTCATTTCATCCCACAACACCTGCGCACTGGCAACGGGTTTTGGCACACAGGTACGCTGTACGCCTATTGAGTACACATATTGGGATGATTGTTTTTGGCTGCTTTCCGAGGGTGGAGAAAAGTTTCGCAACTTGAAAGAAAATAAAAATGTGAGTCTTGCAATTTTTGACTCCTATACTGGCTTCAGCGGGCTTTGAGGCATGCAGATTACGGGAAAAGCACAGATCATTGAACCATGGTCGGAGGATTATCTTGCTCTGCTTGCGTTCAAAAAAATTCCCGAATCCGCTTTGCGAAAACTTGATCACCCCATGTATCTGATTCGCATCAAGCCAATATACATCGAATTCTTGTATTCCGGATTTAAAAAATTGGGGCTTGATTCCCGTCAGCAGATTCTGTACTGAGGAGCCGTTGACGCAGTATAGGGAAGGACAACATACTCCCCTACAATTATTTTCTTGGGGAGATAACTCACATAAATCTGTACCCACTTTGCATATGCTTAATAGCAGGAAATGCCGGCACGAAGCGCTTGCTTTGGGCTGGCTTTATTATTCTTGCAAGAAGGCAGGGGTTCATTGTCCATGGAAAAAATGATACAGATTCAAAAACTGAAAAAAATGTATCATGGGTGCCCGGCAGTGCGTGAGATCAGTTTTCAAGTCAACAAAGGACAGTTATTTGCACTTTTGGGTCCCAATGGAGCCGGCAAATCTACAACGATCAACATTCTTTGCACTGCCATTTCTTCCGACGGAGGAAACGTTGTGATTGATGGACTGACACTCGGTCGGCAGGATTGGGAAATCCGCAGCCGAATCGGCGTAGTATTTCAAAACGGCGTATTGGATGATCTTCTGACCGTCAGGCAGAATCTTTTCACACGCGGGAGTTTTTATGGAATGCACGGTAAATCCCTGCAAAGCAGAATGATTGAAATTGCAGAAATGACGGGAATTACAGATATCCTTGCGCGACCATACGGTCAACTTTCCGGCGGTCAGCGCAGACGCTGTGACATTGCCCGCGCTCTGCTTCACCAGCCCAAAATTTTGTTTTTAGATGAACCCACTACCGGTCTGGATCCGGAGATGAGAAGTGCGGTCTGGCAGACCGTTCGCAAAATTCAGAATCAAACCGGAATGACTATTATTCTCACAACCCATTACATGGAAGAAGCCGCATTGGCGGACTATATTGTAATTATGAAAAACGGGAAAATTGCCGCAAAAGGAAGCCCGTCTGCTTTGAAGAACAATTTTTCACAGGATCGTCTGGTGTTGCAATCTAACAACGTTCCTGCACTGCAATCCATACTTTGTCAAAACAGAATTGCCTTTCAAAAGTATGAAGACGCAACGGAGATTTCTCTTTCGCAAACTTTGCAGGCTCTGCCGCTCCTGAAGCTTTGCCGTGGCTACTATACCGGCTTTGAAGTGCTGCAGGGAAGCATGGATGATGCATATCTGTCTGTCATAGAGGAGAAAAAGAATCATGCTTGATTTCGGATTTCGCAATCTGGTGCTCTTCTTTAAAGATAAAATGACGGTTTTTCTTTCATTTTTAGCAGAACTGATTATTGTGGGTCTTTATATTCTTTTTATCCGGGATAATCTGATTGCCAGCTTTCCACAGGTTGACAATGCCGGATTGTTGATGGATGTATGGATGATTGCAGGGTTATTGGGTGTCACTTCGGTGACCACCACAATGGGTGCATACGGAATTTTGGTGGAGGATAAAAGCAAAAAAATCGACCGTGATTTTCAAACCTCCCCCATTCGAACGGCCTCTCTCTTGGGCGGGTACATGATGAGTGCCGTTTTCATCGGACTTCTTATGTCGTTTGTGCTGTTGATTGTATCGGAAATTTATATTTTTTGCTGCTATGGGGTAACTCTTGCAGCGGGAAAAATGTTGTTAGTTTACGGTATTCTTATTCTGACTACATTGTCCAATTCATCCTTGGTACTTCTGTTGGTTTCGTTTCTAAAAAGCAGCAACGCATTGGCGGGCTGCTGTACCATTCTGGGAGCGCTGATTGGCTTCTTGACGGGAATTTATCTCCCAATGGGCAGCCTGTCGGAAGGCGTTCAGGGTCTGATCAAATGTTTTCCCGTTGCACACAGTGTCGTGTTGTTCCGCCAGGAATTGATGGAGCCATTTATTACACAGAACTTCGCTTCACCCGATAGCATTGCTGCTCTCGAATTTAAAAATTATATGGGCATTCGCTATTCATTTGGAGAAAAAATTTTTTCTGTCGGTCAGAGCATTGCTGTTTTAGCAGTAACTGTAATTGTATGCATGTCCATAACAACATGGAAACTCTCGCGGAAAAATAAGCATTAAAAACACGAGTCTCGTTTTCGTCTGAGACCCGTGTTTTTTGTCATTTTTCGTTAAGATAATTGAGGACTCTGCCTATTGCTACATTACCTTGGGACAAAGATGCCTGTATGCAATTCTTTTCACACATTGCCACAAATTCTTTTGTCAGCGGCTGACTATTGTGCTGCACCACGTTTTTGGCTCCTGCAAAATTACCGCAGGCTGTACGGCGCATCATTGCGGGAACGTCAAGAATACTTCTGTTGCAGCAAGAAGGGCGGGTGCAGTAATAGCAACGGCCGGCTAATGTCATAATTTCCGCTTCTTTTGCCGGATAACAATCAGACAGCCATCCGCTTTCCACCGGCGGTCGGAGCACCTGAACATAGTTTTTCATATCCGCCTTCCAACGGTATGGCTGCTTACCAAACTGTTTTAACACTGCGTTTGCTGCAGCGATTGCCGATACCGTAACGGTAGGAGTTCCGGTTCCCATTACGGTAGATTCTCCACAGCAAAACAATGAATCCCATACGGTTCTGATATGCTGCCGGCAGAACAGATGCTGCCCCAGCATCTGTTTTGGCCCCGCAACGGCACCGCCGTTTTTCAGAGCATATCGTTCGATGGTTTGCGGCGTAGCCAATTCACAATAGGTCACTTTCTTTTCAAACCCGGGAAAGCGTTCATCCAAACGGAGTATTATTCTTCTAATCTCTTCTTGTTTCTGTTGACGATACAGTGTGGGATTCATCCAATTCCACTGGTGAAAGCTTGGTCCGATTGCAATGACCGTATGAAATTCGGGAGGACAGAGCGTGTGGTCGTCAATACTGAGCAAGTAAACCGTAATTTCTGATTCATCAATGGAATTTGGATTGTCTGCCAACATCTCTATGGGACAAGTACCGGGAGGAATGGCCGAACTTTCTACTAATGCATACAGCACCACGCTGGGATACGTCGGGGATTGATCATCTGCCCATTGCTTTTTGCCCGGTGGGATAGGCGCATCCGCTAAAAGCGTATCATAAAGGCTCCACACGGTACCGGAATAAATTATTTTTTTTGCTGACAGTGTCTCTCCGCTTTGCAGCAATACACCCCGCGGTTTCTCCTGTTCAAACAAAATTTTCGTTACCGTGTTTTCATACAGCATTTCCCCTCCGTTTTCTTCAATCACTTTTTCCAGTTTTCCCGGTAAAAACAAGGTGGAACCGGCGGGATAATAACTGCCTCCTTCGTGATTATCAATAAACATAACAGAGGCTAAAATAGCGGGAGCTTCCGCTAAGGTTGCATAACAATAAGTAGATGTCAGCTTATCAAAAAAATGTAATATTTCAGAATTACCGAAATATCGTTTGAGAAGTCTTTCTGCACTGATGTTCAGATAAGAAAGAAATTTTAGATAAGAAATAGGGTGCTTTAACACACTCTGCAGGGCATCCTGTGGAGCGACCTCATCCGGCGTGGTATAGCTTGGGTTTTCGCTGATAACATTCGTATAAAGTTTTTTCATCTTACGGTAAAATCGTTTGATGTTCTTTCTGTCCTCTGGAAATGCCTGTGACAATTCCTCTGTAAACTGATCGATATCGGGCCAAAACCGAATCTGTTTTCCCTGGTAATTCACAACATAAAGTAACTCATGCTTTACAACATGAATCGGTTCTTCCAGACAGTTAAAAAGAAACCGATGAGCGTTAAACCCGTGTTTTCCAAATCCATAAAGCATAGCTGCACCTTGGTCAAAAACAGCATCTGCCCGTTTAAAAATTCCGCAGGAGCCACCTGGGGTTTGTGCATGCTCTACCACGGCGACACGAAGCCCGCGTTTTGCCAGCAGGCTTGCAGCAGAGAGCCCTGAAATCCCGGCTCCGATTACAATTACATCGTATTCCATGGATTCCTCCTGTAATCATTTTAATACTCACATATATGATACCGGCAAAGCAAATATCCTTGCAATTGTGTGTAAAAAAGCGCAATACTTCGTTTCCATGACAATTGCGATTAATGCCGGGTTTTCATATTTCATTGCTGCGGTTAACACTCATCCGGGTGCTGTGAATAGTTTTCATGATCGATTTCCCTTTCCTGCACTCAGCACAAATCCAATTTATTTTAGTTCTAGATGTTTTCGCACCGTTTTTGCCGGTAAGGCTTCCCCTCTGAAATAATTGCAGTAGATTCCAAAACGGGAGATCTCCTTCGCACAGTGGTGTTGTTTGTTTTTGCACAGTAAAATAGCCGCCGGAATGAACCGACGGCTCTCTTGCTCCCCAGCTCGATCGCATGGGAAGATTTCTAAAAAGCAACAAGTATTGAGAAATATATTAAAAACAATATGCAAAATGATTGAATTTTTGCAACCTGACCATTTAACTATGCACTATATCCCCATCCCATTTCCTTTTACACCCGTCAAATCTTTGATTACCTCACCCGCAATGATTAACCCAACCACAGAGGGAACAAAAGCATTACTGCCCGGTATCTGGCGACGCTGCGTGCATTTGCGGGCAGTACCCGGAGGACAAATACAATGGGATCGACAACTGATTGCCATATCTTCAATTGGCTTGAGCGGTTTTTCCTTTGAGTAGACTACTTTGAGCTTGCTTATTCCTTTTTTTCTTAATGCTGTACGCATTACTTTTGCAAGGGGACAAACAGAGGTTTCATAAATATCTGCAACTTCAAACGCAGTTGCATCAAGTTTGTTTCCCGCACCCATAGAGGAAATAATCGGTGTTTGCGCGGCAACAGCATTTTCAACAAGTGCCAGCTTTCCCGTGACCGTATCAATTGCATCGACAATATAATCATACTGTGAAAAATCAAACTGATTTGCAGTTTCAGGTGTATAAAAAGTTTTATATACGCAGGTGATTACGTCGGGATTAATCTCAGCAATGCGCTCCGCCGCAACGTCGACCTTGTATTCGCCCACCGTTTTTCGTGTGGCATATATTTGCCGGTTAATATTGGTCAGGCAGATCTTATCGTCATCAATCAAATCCACAGCGCCGATTCCGCTGCGAACAAGTGCTTCTGCTGTGTATCCTCCCACACCGCCGATTCCAAAGACCGCCACTCTTGATTTACTTAATTTGTTCATTGCCTCTTTTCCAAAAAGAAGCTGCGTTCTTGAAAACTGATTTAACATACCTTATTTCATACTCCTTGGTGTTTATCTAATCTCATCATAATCATCTAAGAAAGAATGTTGAACTTAACGACGTTTATAAGAAATAATCGCATTGTTATAACCGAGCTCAGCGGAAAAATACCGCATGACGTCTTCAACCGTTACGGCATGCTTTCAATGAAAGTTTTCCTTAATATTTACAAAGAAGCTGCCATGCCTCATCTGGTGCAATCATAAATTATCCTTCCCTTTCCGTATTATCATACAAAACAGATATGTTTTTATGTATTATAGTCTAATAATAAACTTATGTCAAGCTACGCAGTTAATGTAATCCATAGAAAATCTGCGTTGTAAATAGATATGACCCATCTACCCGAAAAAAAAAGATATGGTAACAATCGCATTTCAAAGCCTTAG
>CAKXIK010000069.1 GCA_934875675.1 uncultured bacterium | reverse complement strand
TTGTGGTGAACTCATTATACCATATCTCGCGGGAGGCTTCCTCTCTTTTTGGGTCACATCATTTTAACACATACAATTATAAAAATAAAAATTTTTTTATGTGTAACTTTTTTGAAGTGCGAAAGACTAATTAGCGAAAGGGCAGGGAGGAATATCGGAATGCTCTCAGACGAAGAACTGTTTCTCACCTTTCAGCAAGGCGATTCTCAGGCGTTTGAAACGTTGGTGCTGCGTCATAAAGACGGATTGATTTTTTTTATCAGCCGTTATGTCCATAACATTGCTTTAGCAGAAGAATTGGCCCAGGATGCCTTTGTGGATGTTTTTTTGCAGGCAGAGAGGACAAAGCTGCGCACCACATTTAAAACATGGATTTATACCATCGGAAGGAACAAATCGGCAGATTGGCTTCGAAAAAACAGCCGATTGATACCAATGCCGGAGGAACTTCCTGAGCCCGAGGAGAACGAGCTGGAACGCAGGGTTATTCAGCAGGAAAATAAACAGCTGGTGGGCAAGTGCCTGCGAATGTTGTCATCATCCTATCAAACAGTGATTCAGCTGATTGATTTTGAAGGAATGACCTATTTGCAAGCGGCGCAGGTATTGCACAAAAGCCTGCCGCAGGTAAAAGTTACGCTGTTCCGGGCGCGCAAAGCGCTCCGTGCTGCGCTGGAGAGAGAAGGGTATTGTCATGAAGAGTAATCAAGAATTCCTGGAAGGCATTTATCAGAAAGTCGCTCTGCAAAAAGAGCAGCCAAGTATTTCCCGTTCCGGACGCAGTTCGTGGGGCGTGTCATTCGGTGCCGTTGCCTGTGCAGCAGCAGCAGTGTTTTGTTTTATCATGAATGCGCAGTTTTCACAGAATGACACACCTGCACTGGTGCGGCTGGAGCCAGGCACCAGTGCGTCAGCATGGCCATGGGTGGTGTGTGGTGTTGTGCTGCTTCTGGCTGCGATTGGTTTCGGTGTATGGCGCATCATTTTGCACAGAAAGCGCCAAGGGTAAAACGCAGTAAGCTTTCGTTTCCCCTGCAAGACCCTTTCAAAGACAAGGAAACGACTGAACCGCTAACAGTCCGTTTCAAATTTTGAACAGGCTTCTTCAGCCGGAAAGTGATGGTTATTCATGAAAAAGATTTTTGCATTTGTTTTAGTATGCGCGCTGACGCTCGCAACATTTACCGCCTGCAACAGCGGTTCTTCTTCCTCCGATGCTTCTTTCCAAGGCACGTCCTCTTCTGCAGGGGTTTCTTCTCAGGAAGCTTCCTCTGAGGCGGTAAAGGATGTTTCGCTGACAGAGATTCACGATGCAGTTAAAAAAGCTTATGGTGACAATTACGGTGCCAGTATGGAGTATCCGTCCGATATTTTGGAAGAGCAGTTTGGACTGAAAAAAGATATGTATGATGAGGTTATTGCCGAAGGCCCAATGATGAGCGCTCATGTTGATACGTTTATTGCGGTGAAAGCTGCTGAAGGCAAGGCAGAAGCAGTGGAAAAGGCATTGAACGATTATCGTGAAACCCAGATTTCAGGTGCTATGCAGTATCCGATGAACATGCCCAAAATTCAGGCTTCCCGTGTGATCCGCAAGGGCGATTATGTCTTCTTCCTGATGCTTGGTTATATTTCCAGCGAAGAAGAGGAACTTGACGAAGAAAAGCAAGTGGAAGCGTTCCAGAAACAGAATGATATCGGAGAAAAAGCAATCACCGATCTGCTCGGTTAATTGATCTGACATCTCTCTTAGGTTGGCCGCTGTGAGCCGTGGGAAACAGGGCTCACAGCGGCTTTTTATCTGAAAAACTACCGTTTTGTGAGAAATATAACGAGAAATGGAGATGAAGCCGTGGTTTTCAGCAGTCTGTTTTTTTTGTTTGTGTTTTTACCTTTGGTGCTGCTGATTTACTTTTTAGCGCCGAAAAAATGGCGTAATTTTGTGTTGCTTGTGGTCAGCCTTGTGTTTTATGCATGGGGAGAACCGATCTATGTTTTGATCATGCTATTCTCAATTGCGGTAGATTATACACTTGGGCGCTGTGTAGATTCTGCAAAACAGCGCGGAAAGATTGGGCAGGCAAAAGGATTTGTAGCTCTTTCGATGATCATTAATCTGAGCCTGCTGGGTTTTTTTAAATATGCCGATTTCTTTTTGGGTAATTGTAATGCTTTGTTTGGCAGCTCTATTCCGCTGCTCAAAATTGCACTGCCGATCGGAATCTCATTTTATACCTTTCAAACAATGAGCTACACGGTGGATGTTTACCGCGGTAAGGCTCCGGTGCAGAAGAACATTATCTCGTTTGGTGCCTATGTTACATGCTTTCCGCAGCTGATCGCAGGACCAATTGTAACCTACAGTGCCGTTGCAGAGCAAATGGATCATCGCAGGGAAACCATGGATTCCTTTGCTGCCGGTGTGTCACGTTTTGTAACAGGTCTCGGCAAAAAGGTGCTGCTTGCGAACAATATCGGTCTGGTCTGGAGTACCATTTCAGCGCAGCCGGCAGGAGAGATTCCGATTTTGAGTGCCTGGCTTGGCATTATTGCTTTTGCGTTCCAGATTTATTTTGATTTTTCAGGATATTCCGATATGGCAATTGGTTTGGGAAAAATGATGGGGTTCACGTTTCCTGAAAACTTCGACCATCCCTATCAATCGCAGAGTATTACGGAATTCTGGCGTCGTTGGCACATGACCCTGGGCAGTTGGTTCCGCGACTATCTTTATATTCCGCTCGGCGGAAACCGATGCGGCCGCGGACGATGGTTTTTCAATCTGATGGTGGTGTGGCTGCTGACGGGCTTCTGGCATGGTGCAAGCTGGAATTTTATGGCTTGGGGCATCTATTTCGGCATCATACTCATTCTGGAAAAGCTGTTCCTGCTGAAAGTATTGGAAAAATTACCGCACTTCTTCCGCCACCTGTATGCCATGCTGTTGGTGCTGTTCAGCTGGGTTATCTTTGCGTTTGACAGTATCACGGATGGATTCGCTTATTTTAAGGCGATGTTTGGTATGACATCGGGAGGATTTGCGAACAACGATGGGATTTACCTTCTGCTCAGCAGCGCGGTTTTGCTCGTTCTGTGCGCCGTCTTTTGCACCAATCTTCCGATGCGGTTGCTGAATGGAGCGCAAAATCGACTGCAAAAACATTCTGCCATTGTCGGAACCGGGTGGTGTGTCGGACTGGGCGTTCTCTTTTTAATCAGCACAGCATATCTCGTTGATGCATCTTTTAATCCGTTTTTGTATTTTCGTTTTTAACAGGAAGGAGAGTCCGCATGAAAAAACGCTCAATTGCTGTTACGGCAATGTTTTTAGTTTTGATCTATGGTTTTGGTCTGGCGGGGTTGTTTCTTCCGGACAAAACTTTTTCAGAAACAGAAAATCGTCTGTTGGCCAAACTGCCGCAGTTTTCATTTCAATCTTTATTCAACGGCAGATTTACTGCTGATTTTGAAACGTATATCGTGGATCAGTTTCCGGTACGAAATCTTTTTGTGGGAACCAAAACGATTGTAGAACGGCTTCAGCTCAAGCAGGATATTAATGATGTATATTTTTGTCAGGATGGTTACTTGATTGATAAGACAACGCAGGATAAAATTGATACAGAGCAATTGACAAAAAACAGCGATCGTCTGGTTGATTTTTTGCAGGCAGCAAGTCAAAAACTTGGCAGAGATCACGCTTTTGCGATGATTGCACCAACGGCAGCAGGTGTTCTGAAGGATAAACTGCCTGCGTTTGCACCCGAATATAATCAGGATGCATTGCTGGATACCTTGGCTCAAAGGCTGCCGACGGGCTCGTTTATCGACTTGCGCCCCGTCTTTCAGGAACATCGGGAGGATGGACTTTACTATCGTACCGATCATCATTGGACGATGCTCGGCGCTTATTATGCTTATACACAATGGGCAAAGGCTTGCGATTTTGAACCATTTGCGCTTTCAGATTTTTGTCAAACCGTTGTGTCAACTAATTTCCTTGGCACCGTGCAATCAAAAATAAATCTGCCGGTTGCACCCGATTCAATTACTGTATTTGAACCGGTAGTGCCGCAATCTTACCAAGTTACAATTAACTTGGGAGAAAAGGTTACCGATTCTCTGTACGATCCCGAAAAGCTCAACACAAAGGATCAGTATGCTTATTTTCTGGGTGGAAATAATCCGTTGGTGCAAATTGATTCCGAAGTCAAAAACGGAAAAAAACTGCTGATTGTGAAAGATTCTTATGCCCATTGTTTTGCGCCGTTTGCCGCGAATCACTTTGAAAGCGTTATCCTGTTGGATCTGCGTTACTACAAGGGAAATGTGGGAGAACTTATGGAACAAAATGGTGTTACGGATGTGCTGGTGCTTTATAATTCAACCAACTTTGCACAGGATAAAAATATGACACCGCTTAGGATTAAAGAGTAAGTAAAGAGTGCCTTTTTGCCCAAGAGGTATACGCTTGCAATACTCCGATAAGTAAAGAGCCAACTACTGAGTATTCAGCGGTTGACTCTTTTTATCTTTTCTATTTTTCTTCTTCTATTATGACGCCAATACCTTTTCCGAATTTCGTTCCATTTTCATCATAATAGATGGTGTAGGATTTTTTATGAAAAGAAATATTTTCTAATTTAAACCATGACCAGATGCCCTGTACATGTGGCTCAGCAATCAATTGATCGGAAGATTCTTTAACACCGATCAGACCTCGAATGACAAGGTCTATAAAAGTTGAGTGATTATAATCCTTGCCTCGTTCGTATCCACCCTTATCAGGCAACCATCCTGACTGTTTCAGGATTTCTCTGGATGTCCATATTTGTTCCCGAGGGCTCATCACTTCATCAATAAAGTTAATAGATTTACCATCAATATTCCTATAATGCATTTCAGCATATTTTTTGATATATCCGTATAAGTCGTGATAACTTAACACTTCAGATGTGCTGTTTTCAAGAAAATTAATCGCGGCAGTAATGACCTGGCTGGTTGCATAGGGCCAGACATAACCATTCCATAAGCATTCATGGTTTACACGATATAAAAATCTCGGATGTGAAATATCAGCTGTCGCAAAACCAGTTTTTGCAGAAAAGACGGTTGCATCCTTCAAATATTTAAAACAGTCGGATTGATCAATGCTTCCAAGTCCATAAATAAAAGGAATATACCCAATCAGCTCCCGAACGTTTAGTTCACCTGGAATGTCGCTGCAGTCAATATTTCCATTTAGCGCCTCGACATCAAGATGAATTGCTTTATAGAAATCACCGTCAAAACCAACGATGTTATACGCCTTTTTAAGCAGCTGTGCTTTTTCCTCGTAATGATTTGCTTTCTCCTCATTACCGCATAGCTTTTCTATTTCTGCCATTGCCGCATATGCACCAAACATATAGCTGTTCAGGGTGGGACGAACCCCCTTTAAGGATTCAAGATCAGGAGTAGTGCCGCTGATCGAGAACTCCATAGCATCACATCCATCTATTGACCAAAACAACCCGTTTTTTAAAGCGTGCATATTTTCAAATGTCGCAACATAATTCTCAAGCTTTTCAACATGAGTGACAGCATAATTCAGATTGCCGGTAACCTTTAAAAAATTCAGGATTTCCCAAACAGCAGGTGTAGAATAGGCATATGTGTCGGCTTTTTCGTCTAAAAAGAGAGATATATAGTCGAGTAATTCGTCAGAATTTTTAAACCATCTGCTCTCGTTAAGATGATGGAATAAGGGAGCACTGATGGTATTGTGCAGACCAGACCACGGAACCTTTGGCAAAAACTCTGTCAAAACGAGACCGTCTGCCGTCATTTTAAAATGCTTACGAAGCGTCCATGTGCGGAAAGCGAAGGTTTCTTCGATTACTGCATCGGGACAAAAAAGCCTGGGCGCATTATCCATAAGAAAGGATAACGCCTGATTATTAGAAATCAATTGCGTATAACATTCTTCATCGGCGGCATTGAATTTTTCCACATATTCATGGATTTCCATAAATATTAGCACCTCACAATTTAGCATAAAAAGTCGGACGTGATTGCAGGTCAAAGTACCGGGCTTTAGATTGAATGTACATCCGGGACCATATTTGTTTAGTAGGTGACCAGTTGAATATTCGGTAGGAGCATTATCATAGCGGAAGGGGATTGATCCAATTTTCCTATTTATTCATAAAATAGCAGAGTTTGCGCTTCTTTTGAGTCATTATAATATATGTGCGTTCATTTGTAAATAAAAATAAAGTGATCATTGCAATAGACGCAAGGCAACCCCCATAGATATTACCACACATTTTAACTTTGAAGACAAACAGAGTGTTCATACATTTTTCAAGAAAATTATTTTGTAAGAAGATCTGATTACTATAGGATTGGGTATTTGTTTCATTTCAATAAGAACCACTGCCTATTTGTGTCCGATTGCCTTTTTAAAGAAAATAGCGTCATGAAAAGAAGAAAAGAACTTTTTTCCTTCTTTTTCGTTATTTTTTTATCATTCAGCAGATAACCCTTGCAAAAAAAATGTGATTTGATATAATAATGTCAAACGGAAGCAAGTTACGCTTCCGTAAAATTTTAAAAATATTATTTATGCATTGCATAAATGAAATGAAACAGGAGGTCTTTTCAATGGCGAAAAAGGATTCAGATTTTCGGTACAACACAGGTGATTCCAAGGTTCCGTGGCCTGCCGTTGGTGAAAATTACAATGCACAGGATTTGATGGAAGTTGTTAAGTTTATGCAGCAGGGAAGCGGTGAAGAGTACGATTCCGCCATTGCTGAGGTTGCAGCAAGCGTGCAGAAGCTTGCCAAGGTTTCCACACCTCCTGGAAAGCTTTCTCTCGGCACAGAGGTTGAAAAGGCAGAAGCTGCTGTGGATCAGTTCCTTGGCACTACCGGCAGCCTTTTTGTAAACAATGCAACTGCAGGTTTTGAAATTGCTTACAAATATGCGAACCTGAAAGCAGGCGACGAAGTAATTGTTCCGGCAATTACGTTTATCGCAACAATGGCATACCCGCTCTCTATTGGCTGTAAGCTTGTTTTTGCCGACGTTGATCCGAAAACCATGTGTATGGATCCGGCTGACGTTGCACGCAAGATTACTGCAAAAACGAAGATGATTGTTCCGGTGCATCTGGGTGGTTATCCGGTTGATATGGATCCGCTGATGAAGCTTGCAAAAGAACATAACATTCTGGTGCTTGAAGACGCTGCTCACGCGTTCGGTGGTTCTTATCATGGCAAAAAGATGGGTACGATTGGTGATTTTGCCTCCTTCTCGTTCCATGAGGTTAAAAATTGCACTTCCTTTGGTGAAGGCGGCATCATGACTACAACAGATGATAAACTGCGTGCGGAAGCAAAAGCAGCTCGTTTCTTCGGCTTGAACTTTGAGCGTCAGATCAAAGATTGGCTGTATGATGTCCGTGCAATTGAAGGCAAGAATGAGCCGTTTGTCGGAATCAATTCTTCCACCACTGAAATTCAGGGTCTTGGTCTTCGCCTGCAGGTAGAGCGTTATCAGCATATCCTTGATGCTCGTCGTGAAGCGGCTGAATATCTGGATAAACGCTTTGCTGGTAATTCTGCTATTCTTCCGCAGGAGCTGGGCGATAATGGCACCGTGCCAACCTTCCACCTTTATCTGCTGCGCATCGATCCTGAAAAGGCCGGTGGCGACATTCAGGTTCTTAAGAAGAAGCTGGCAGAAAAAGGCGTTACTCAGATCGCTCACTTTGGTCCGCTTTATCGTTTTGATGTTCTGCGCACTTTCGGTTACGATGCCGATGAAATTGCAAAGGGCTGCCCGGTGTGCGAAGAATATTTCTACCATCGCTATACGCATCTGCCGCTTTATGGTCTTTCCAATGAGCAGCTTGCTTACATGGCAGATGCTGTACTTGCCTCTATTGAGGAAATGCAGAAGGGTATCTGAATTTCAGAATTGTCCCATGATTCCGTAAATCTGCTGTGACTTTGTTCGGTCTCACCGACGAAACACAGTGCATCAAAAGATTTCCTGTTGTGGTTTGTAGCTGCAGCAGGAAGTCTTTTTTTATGCACAAGAACAATATTCTCAATTTTTACGTGGGATAAGGAACACGAAATAATGGAAGTTCTTTGTCGATGATCGGGATAAATCGGAAAATGAAGCTAAAAGAATAGTTGAGTGGAAAGAAAGTACCAACTTTCTTTTTGAAGGGGTAACGAAACCTATAAAAATAGAATTACGGAGGTGTTTAAAGCGGCGGCCGCCATATGTCTTTCTCTTGAGAACTTCTATGTTGTTACATTTTTCGTTGAATTCGTTCGTAAGTGTTGTCTCAGAAAATCAAGAAGAGTAGGTAAGGACATTTTCTTGGGTTAAGAGACGCACCCAAAAGTTTGTGAACAAACATCTCGTTTTCATTCTGCCGATCAGCAAGGTTAACAGTGTTTCAAAATTTTCTTCTGTTTGCGCGGAGTTTGGAGCTGCATGAAGAAAAATTTACACCTTGTTAATGTATCGGCGGTATAGCTATTGTAAAATAATAAACGTTGATATATTAAGGATGTGTTTGTGTGTTCGGTTATATCAGACCGTTTAAACCGGAAATGCGCGTTTGCGAATATGAAGCATACAAAGGAATTTACTGCGCGCTGTGCAAGTCGCTGGGAAAAGAATATGGTGTTGCTGCAAGATTTGCGCTAAGCTATGATGGTGCGTTTGTTGCACTGTTGAGCATTTCTCTTTCGCAGGAATGTGCTACCATGCAGAAGTCACACTGTACCTGCAATCCTCTCAAGCGTTGTAATTTTCTTTGCGGAGCAGAAAACAGCCTTTCTTTGGCTGCAGCAGTGACAGTGCTGCTCACTTATTACAAATTAAAGGATGACATTGAGGATCGTTCTTTTTTGGGAGGGCTTAAGGCGCGGCTGTTGATGCCCTGGGCATCCCGCTGGAACAAAAAAGCGACAGCACGTTATCCGGAGCTTGCAGCTAAAATTGCGGAAGCTATGCAAAAGCAAACCGAGGCAGAAGCACAATCGGAGTCAAGCATTGACAGGTGTGCGGAGCCAAGTGCACAGGCTTTGAGAGAAATATTTGCGCAAATTTCCTGTCAGGAATCAGAACGCAGAATTTTGAAAGAAATAGGTTACCATCTCGGTCGGTGGGTCTATTTGATGGATGCCTCAGATGATTTGCCCGAAGACTTGAAAAAAGGTCAGTTTAATCCATTGATCCAGAAGTTTTCGCTTTTGCAGAATGCCTCAGAGGATCAAATTGCTGCAGCGCGGAAATATATGAATGAAGTGCTCAATGCTTCTGCCGCACGGATTGTGCAGTCAGGGGCGCTGCTTGGATTTCGCAGGCTTGAGCCGATTATCGATAATATTTTTACACAAGGTTTGGCCGATGCTCAGCGTCGTGTACTGGCCGGTGAAAGAAAAAAGCGCGAAGCGAAGCTTTAAACTCTCGCTGAAACGAAAGGAATGGTCTTAAGAATGACAGATCCTTACAAGGTGCTCGGCATCTCGCCTTCTGCAACTGAGGATGAAATTAAAACAGCATATCGAACCTTGGCAAAAAAGTATCATCCCGATAATTATGCGGATAGCCCTTTAAATGACCTTGCTTCTGAAAAAATGAAAGAGATTAACGAAGCATACGATGAAGTGATGCGTCAGCATAAAGCCAAAGCATCCGGTGCAGCTAATTCCGCTCCCTATGGCTGGGGCCAGGCACAAAATCAAAGCTATGGCGATGGTTCCGCAAATTCCTATGGCGGTTCCTCCAGTTTTACGGATGTTCGCAATATGATTCGCTCCGGACGCATAGCAGATGCCGAGCAGATTTTAAATGGCGTTCCGTCGTCAAACCGGGATGCAGAATGGTATTTCCTAAAAGGAACCGTGCTTTATCGCCGTGGTTGGATGGATGATGCTTATTCCAATCTGCAGGTGGCCTGCCAGAGGGACCCTTCTAATACGGAGTACCGTGCCGCTCTCAATCAGGTGGAAGTACAGCGCAATGGAAATTTTGGAGGATACAACACCCAAGGTACACGCGGCACAAGCGGTTGTGATATTTGTAGCAGTTTAATTTGTGCGGATTGCTGTTGTGAATGCATGGGAGGAGACTTGATTCCCTGTTGCTAAACAGTCGGATTTCGCAGAAAACAGAAGGGGATGACCGGATGTGAACCGGACTGGATCGATTGCGTTGTGCGGTATCGTTTCAGCGCTTTGTATTGTGTGTATGTTTCTTACCGGGCTGATCCCGTTTGCCACCTATGCTTTACCGGCCTTGGCAGGTGTTTTATTGATTGCAGTTGTCATGGAAAAGGGAAAACGTTGGGCAGCACTGGTTTATGTGGTGGTTTCTCTGCTCTCCTTTATCCTTGCGCCGGATTTGGAAGCAAAGCTGATGTTTGTTTGCTTCTTTGGTTATTATCCGATTCTGAAAGCATTGTTTGAGGGAATGCATCGACCACGCTTTGCTTTTTGTCTCAAGCTGGCAGTGTTTAATGTGGCGGTTATTGCCGTATATTTTATTCTAAGTGCATTGGGTGGTCTTTCACCAGACGAATTTGAAATTTTTGGAAAGAGTTTGCCGCTTATTTTTTTGATTGCAGGCAATCTGATTTTTTTGCTTTATGACTATGCACTTACATGCTTAGCAGCTACCTATGCTCGTCGTTTGCAGCCAAAGCTACATCGATTATTTCATATCTGATGAAAAATGGAGACGAATGCAGTATGATGACAAAATCTGCATCTGTCTTTATTTTTTTCAAATTAATTTGCATAATTGTTAATATCTTTCTTTTTGTATGTGTTAAAATGATGTGACCCAAAAAGAGAGGAAGCCTCCCGCGAGATATGGTATAATGAGTTCACCACA
>CAKXIK010000068.1 GCA_934875675.1 uncultured bacterium | reverse complement strand
ATCCAATTGCAATTAAAAAACACCTGGGGTTTTCCAGGTGTCAGAAAAACAAGAAAGTCCAGCGTGCTGGGCTTTCTTGTTTTTGTTACGTCAAAGTGTAAAACCTATGATTTTGTTTTGGCGATGAACGGAAAAGTGTTTTTCAATGCATGCACAGAGATACGAAATCGTATAAGGGTTATGTTCATGATGGGAAGTTGGTCAAAATATCGTATGGTTTTGCAATCTGACAATTAAAATGTTCTAATTTATATAGCTTATATTGATTAGCCTTTTTCCAATATGACCGACACTTATCTTAGAGCCTATCAGTATCTTATGATATAGAACATCTCCAACTTTAACTGTAACCAAGGAACCAAAGTCGTCTAAAATTTTTATATAGAAACCAAATAATGAACGACTTTTTGATTTTACAGTACCATTAGTATTTTTATATTTTCTCATATTTTGATCGGCCGGATTGTTTTTGCTGTTGTCAGTGAAAAAAACATCAAAAAAGTTCTCATCCATTTCCCATGGCAAGACAATGTTAAATATACTCAAAACAAAATATGGTTCTGACATCACGGTGTTTATTGTAGAATCAACAGATGGTGAAATACTGATATTTATGTTATCAATATCAATTTCATAGTTTCCTGTTTTCAAAATACTACCATGAACGGTATAAACAACTTCATAGTAAACAGTTTGTTTTGCGATATCCTCTTCCATCCAAATAGTTTCTTCTGGATGTTGAATATTTACGCCAAGCTGGCTTAGAAATTTATTTAATTCAGGAAATATTGAAGAAACGCTTTTGGCAAAATTTTGGCAAGGTAAACACTCGCAAGATTCATTAGTTTTGTAAAATGATATATTTTTTTCTTTATCAATATCAAAAATCCAATCATCAAACATCAAATTCATTTTGTTTCCTCACCACCTGCAATAAAATCCAAATATACTATATCATACAATATCATCGATAACAATTCTTTGCGTATCACAATCTCAGACTTATGAATTATTCATTAGCCAAGGGACTTCAAGATTCATATGAAAAATCGGCAGAGCACGGATGAATATTGAAAAGTAGACGATACCCTAAAAAACAAACGGTGAAAAAGCACCTCCTGTTGTAGAAAAACTACAGCAGGAGGTGTTGTCATGCCCAGGAAATATACAAAGATGGGAGTACGAAGTGAAGAAGTATGGGTGCTAAAAGCGGCAGATTGGCGAAAGTTACAGTTTGTCTGGCCGTTCCACTGAGAGCAGTCCAATCAAAGACTTTGGCAGTGCAGCAATATGGCGATGAAGTATTTCGGTTAGCGGCCGAACGGGGGAAGCCGTTCATCCTCGGCAACCGGTCTGGTGGCGCCGGCACGCCAGACCGAATAGCACCGGCAAAGTGCATTCCAGGTGGGTTTATCGGTAATCCCGCTTTCGGGCAGTGCAGCGCAGCTTTGAAAACGCTTAATCTGCTCCGTGGTCTTGTTGTCATACGTTCCATTTCGTTCCACAGACTCAAAATTGATAAAGCGGCTGCTTAGGGTGCACAGCATGATTTGAATTGCGTACACCGCATCTCCGCTGCTGCCGGGAGTCACAGTACCTCCGGGAGGGAAAAACGATACGCCGCGTGCGGGAGATTGGAACTCGCGTAGTTCTGCAGCGCGGGCAAAAATGGCATTCCACGTCTCCAAATCGGCTTTGCCGCTTGGGTTCAGACCATAGCTGCGCTGAAATTGTTGAACGCCCCGCGTTGTTTCCGGACCGAATACACCGTCTGGTGTCAGAGGCTGAATGGTTTGATCGGTTCGGGAAATTTCGCGTAATGCCCGCTGCATATCGGTAACGGGCAAGCCGTCCGGAATCTTCATTTTACGGCACATCCTTTCGCGTGCAAAATTGAAACAATTGAAAAATAATTGGCAGGTTGCGATCAGGCAAAGTCATTATCTCCCTCCTGAACGGTACGCCCTGGAAACTGACCGTATTTCGGCTGACTGCCGGCAGCGATATCATCATAAACATCAATCATGGTATTCCAGGTTTCTGCACCGACGGCGCCGTCGGGGGTAAGATTGAATTGACGCTGAAATGCGATAACTGCAGCGCGTGTTTGCGTACCGAAAAAACCGGTCACACTGGTTTGCGGAATCGAAGGATATGCCTGTGAAATTTTTACGAGATATGATTGCATGACGGAAACATTTGGATTTCTCATTCCCATCACCAACACATAACCTGGATAGGGCTGTATGCCGACCGTAAAATCTCCCGGAGGGACGACAGCAATTGCATTTTCCACTGCATCAACCAGTGCATTCCAGGTTTCTTCGCTCACACTTGTGTTTTCAGGAAGCCCCGCAAGCTGCTGAAATGCAAGCACCGCCTGTTCTGTATTGGCATCATAAATACCGGTCAACTCCAGGAAAGGAATCTCAGCATAGAATCCTGCCAAAACGGCGAGATAATATTGTAAGACAAAAACTTTCTGGCCGCTTTCACCCGGAGAGAGAATGCTGGTGAACTGCTGAGGCTTGCCAAGCAGCGTTTCTCCTTCGGAATAAAGTTCTGCCAAACGTTTAACAGAAGTATAGAGATATTGCAGCTGATACCAGGTGGCTTCTCCCACAATGCCGTCTGCGGTTAGATCGAACAGCTGCTGAAATTTGACAACTGCATTATAGGTTGCATTGTCAAAAAAACCGTCCGTCGGCGTTTTAGGAATTGAGGGATAGTTAGCGGAAACACGATTAAGCTGAATTTGAATCCGGCGGACGTCTTCTCCCGCTGAGCCGAGTTTTAATGTGCGGGAAAAGCTCGGAGTAAAAGTTTCAACCGGCGCATTTTTCACCAGATTAATATCATCTCCGTAATAATAAGTTAAAATGGAATACGGCACGTAACCCTGTTTGGCAAGGTCAACAGAGCCCCATTGGGAAAGACCGTTGCACGTTACGGTGGTACCGTTGCAGTATTGTGCAAATAGTGGCTCCAAAAAATTGCCCCGGCGAATGTAATCATTGAAAAGTTCATCAACCAACTGCGAAATATTTTCAAAAATATCGCGATTGTTTACAAATGACTGATCAAACGAGGTAGAGCTTGTAATATCAAATGTGTAGCCTTGACTGCGATACCATTCGGTATAAATCCGATTCAGAGCAAATGAGGTCTGTGCATAGATATTGGCACGCAAAGCGCTTTCCGGCCATGTGGGATAAATTTCACTCGAAGCAACGTTTTTAATATAGTCCGGAAAGGAAACCGTTACGTTGGCTGCATTACTTTTGGGGGAACCAAGATGAACGGTAATGTAATCCGGAATTGTGAAGTCACTCAAGATTCATTCGCCTCCGTATCTGTGGAAAGTGTGTGATCCGGTAATGCAACACTGCGCAGGGGCTTTGGTTCATCAATAGGAATATAAGGTGTCAGCTCTACCGGCAGAATGCTTTCCACTCCGCCGAACATTTGCACATCTTCCAACGTAACGCTGATATATTCCGGATGATCAATGCGCACACGATATACAGCGTATGGAGTTTCAGGGGGATTCGGGGATTCCGAATAAGCACGGCTTGGTGCGGCTAACAGCAGCGGATCTGTTTTTCCATCTACATTCGTGGTGCGAAATGCAATTAATACGTTTTGGGTGATGTCGTCACCGCAGTAAACGGTAACGTTGGCATCCGGAACTGGAATTGCCTGTCTTGCGGTAAAAACCTGTACCACCAAAGTTGCAGTATCAATGTCATCGGGATGACAAAGTTTTGATTGACCGGTTCCATTTTGTTCGCCGTTTCTCAAAGTTACAGGCCCGGGTTCCAGCGGGACTTGAGGCTCACTCTTTTCCGGTATGACAGGCCCGGGTTCCAGCGGGACTTGAGGCTCGCTCTTTTCCGGTATGACAGGCCCGGGTTCCAGCGGGACCTGAGGCTCGCTCTTTTCCGGTATGACAGGCCCGGGTTCCAGCGGGACTTGCAGACTTGTTGTTCTTGCAGCTTCCGTTCCGGGAGAAGATTTTGCAGCCTGTGCGCCGTACTGTGCCAGCTCTTTTCGATACCGCTCCACCATCTCGGTAAATGAATCGCTCATTAGCAATCACCCTTTCTATCTGACTGGTGTTTAACACAACCAATAATTTTGTATATGAATAAAATTCTGCGTCAGATAATCATATGAAGCAAAAATGCAAAAAAGAGCCGGAATGCGTGAAAAAATGCATAGAATGTGATATGATATACAGAGAAAAAATGAATTACACCTGTTTTCACAAAATTATCATATAATTGCGGTATATTAAATGAATATAAACAAAGCCATAATTTCTGCCTGAATGAAGGATTGAAATCCGGTCTAAAACAACAATGAATATCAGATTTGGAAAAGGGGTGTCACAGAAGATGGATAAAAAGAAAATATTAGTGGTCGATGACGAAGAGCGGATGCGAAAAATTGTTTCAGACTTTCTTCATCGCGAAGGGTATGAAATTGAAGAGGCAGGCGACGGTGCCGAGGCGGTGGAAAAATTTGAGACATCGCCGGCAGATCTGATTATTTTGGATGTGATGATGCCGCGGATGGATGGATGGCAGGTTTGCAGAGAAATCAGAAAAACTTCCAAGGTGCCGATTATTATGCTGACAGCCCGAAGCGAGGAAATGGACGAACTGACCGGGTTTGAGCTGGGTGCAGATGAATATATTGCCAAACCGTTCAGTCCGCGTATTCTAGTGGCACGCGTTAATGCGATTCTGCGCCGTGCGTTTGGAAACGACGATGAGCTGCGGCGTTACGGCGCAATCGAAGTAAGCAAAGCGGCACGGGAGGTTCGGGTTGGCGGAAGCCCGATTGAACTTACCTATAAAGAATTCGAATTGCTTTGTTATCTGATGGATAACGCAGGAATTGCACTCAGTCGGGGGCAGATTTTGAATAACGTGTGGGACTACGATTATTTTGGTGATGAACGTACCGTGGACACACATGTAAAAACGCTGCGCAGCAAAATGGGAGAAGCGGCCGATTATATCCGTACCGTGCGCGGAATCGGGTATAAATTTGAGCAGTAAAGAGGGAGTCGCGAGTGAAAGAGAACAGAGAACCGCAGCCTTTCGTTTGGAAAAAAAGAGAAAAACCGGCTGCCATACTGCATCAAAAAAAACATCATTTACCGCTGCGCCAATCTGTTGTGACCAAATTTTTTCTCAGCATGATCGGCTGCGTGCTGATTTCAATTTTGCTCAACTGGTTGATGAACAATTTGGTTTTGGAAAACTACTATAAAAACCGCAAGGTTGATAGCTTAAAAGACACCTTCACACAGATTGACACGATTTTTAGCTCCACCTCACAGTCCGACGATATCCGGCTGGAAATGGAAAAACTCGGAGGAAAAAACAATTATAGTGTGATGGTGGTAGACCGGAAGTTTCAGGTGGTAGATTTTAATCTGGGTACCTATGTACCGGATGAGTGGACCTCCCGCATGTTTTATATTGAGATTGCAACGCAGCTCAGTCCCGGTCAGTGTACGGTGAGCATTCGCAATAACCCCAGGTTAGGACAGGAATATCTCCTTTTGACCGGTGTCCTGAGCAATAACTACCTTGTAGTGTTGAGCATGCCATTGCAGGCAATTCGCGAAAATGTGGACATTTCCAATCGCTTTTTGCTGTTCAGCGGATTTTTTTCCGTGCTGATCAGTGCACTTTTGGCTTTTTGGATTGCACGCAGTTTTACCAAACCGATCAAGGAGCTGGCAGGTATCACAAATAGTCTTGCTCGATTTGATTTTACCAAGCGGTATACCGGACGCGGAAATGATGAAATTGCGGAGCTTGGAAAAAGCATCAATATGCTTTCGGTGGAGCTGGAACGAAATATTTCAGACCTGAAAACCCTGAATGCACAGCTGGAACGTGACAATGAGATTAAAACGAGGCAGGATCAGCTGCGAAGGGATTTCATTGCCAATGCTTCTCATGAACTCAAAACTCCGATTGCCCTTGTCCGTGCGTATGCAGAGGGGATTTCTGACGAGGTTTCCACCGATGAGCAAAGCCGGCGCTATTATTGTGAAATTATTCAGGATGAGGCAGACAAGATGAGCGTCCTGATTAAAAAGATGACAAGCCTGATGCAGTTGGAGTCGGGTGAAGAGGAGCTGACGTTTGCCCGGTTCGAGATTACCGGGCTGATCAGTGGTGTGCTCAGAAGATACTCTATTTTGCTCGATCAGAAAAAAATTACGGTTTCATTTTTGCCGGAAGGTGAAATCTATTGTTGGGGTGACGAATACTTCATTGAAAACGTGATTAACAATTATGTTTCAAATGCTTCCAACCACGTTTCGGAAAAAGGGGAGATTGTGGTGGAGGAACACATTATTTCAACTTCCGAGGGACAAAAACACGTTCACGTTAGTGTTTTTAACACAGGCAACCAGATTGCGCAGGAAGATTTGACCCGGATTTGGGAAAGCTTTTACAAGGTGGATAAAGCTCGCACACGGCAATATGGCGGAACCGGACTTGGGCTTTCGGTGGTAGCGGCGATTATGCATGCGCACAACATGCCCTGCGGTGTTGAAAACTGTGAAGGCGGCGTGCGATTCTGGTTCGAATTAGAGCTTGCATGAAGGTTGCTAACATCTTCGACGGAATTTGTTAAAACAAGATTCATAATTTTATCTAAGGAACATCACAAACAATGTTTATACTATAATCACAGAATCAGAAATGGTCCTGAATCTTACAACAAATAACAGAACCGATTGAGGAGATGTTTGATGATGAATGAATTTAACAATGACCGCAATGAACAGCAGCAAAACGGTGAGTATCACTACAGCTATCGCGACAGTGAAGAAAGCAAAAAGCAGCCTGAGCAGCAGCCAATCTATAATCCATACCGTGCGACTCCTTACGCCGCACAGGGAAGTTCTCCGGATCCAAAGCCACAAAAGCCCAAAAAAAAATTTGGGATCGGTGCAGTAATTGCTTCCGCACTGTGTGCGGCAATTTTATGCGGTACCATTTCCACGGTTGGGGTTGCATCGTATTTTAACAACAAAAACGCCGCCACGGATGCTTCTTCACAAGCTTCTGCAAGCAGTCAAACCACCAGCAATACTACGCCAGTCACCAATATTACAGTGAATGACGAGACGGATAACGTTGCTGTTGCCGTTTCTCAAAAAGCGTCCCAGTCTGTTGTGGGCATCCGTGTAACGTATAAGGCACAGGCACAGACAATGTTCGGTACCACAGAACAGGAGGCGACCAGTGAAGGCTCCGGCGTTATTTACAAGGAGAACGGCTATATTATCACCAACTATCATGTAATTTCCGGAGCGGTGAGCGATGCTAATTACGGTCAGGTGAGCAGTGGCTCAAAAATCGAAGTATTCCTTGCCAGTGACACCGAAACCGCAATCAGCGCAACGGTCGTCGGGTTTGATGCCTCCGCTGATCTTGCGGTCATCAAAATTGAGAAAACCGGTCTTCCTGCCATTGAAATCGGTAATTCCGATGAATTGCAGGTAGGTCAGGTAGCAATTGCTATCGGTAATCCGGGCGGACTGGAGTATATGGGCTCGGTTAGCAAAGGTATTGTAAGCGGGCTTAACCGCAGCATTACAACAGAGAACAATGTGCAGATGAATCTGGTTCAGACTGATGCGGCCATCAATCCCGGCAACAGCGGCGGTGCACTGGTGGACCAGAACGGAAAGCTGATCGGAATCAATAATGCAAAGATGTCCGGTACAGATTATGACGGTATGGGCTTTTCTATTCCGGTGAATGAAGTTGTTGAAATTTGTGACCGTCTGATCAGCAAGGAAGGCCAGGCAAGTGCATACCTCGGTATTTCCATCAATACCTATTATGACTCTGATACCCTGCAGCGGATGGGATATCCTGCCGGAGTCGTGGTCGCATCGGTTGCAGAAGGATCTCCTGCAAACACTGCCGGAATCCAGAAAAATGATGTGATTACTAAAATTAACGGTACTGCTGTTACGTCTTACGCAGCGATGATCAGCGAAAAAAATAAATACAATGCGGGAGATACCATCACGGTTACGGTTTTCCGCAACGGTCAAACTGCTGATTTGAACGTTACGCTGGGTTCGGGAAGCGCTTCCAACTGATTCGTGATCAATGCAACCGTAGTATTTTAAACAGAGAAAGGATTGTGCCTTCAATGAAAGACGAATTTGATTTTTCCTCTTCTTCACCAAAGCCTGAGGATCCCACCTGGGCTGCACAGAACGATAATCAGCCGGAGGAACCCGTGATTGCGGCAGAAGCTTCTGTCGATGAGGCAGAGTCTGCGGGGGTGCCCATTGCCGATGCAGAACAGAAGACAGAACCGGAAACACAACAGGAAACCGCCGAAGATCCCTCGCCAAAGCAACCGGAAGACAACTATCAGAATCCGTTTGCACCGTCCGCTTCCGCAGTTCCGCAGCAACCCTATACACCATACACGTATACACAGCCACGCCAGACTTACCCCCCTTATATGCCGCAGCAGCCTAATGCGCAGCACGTTCCGTATTCCCCTCCGGCAGCACCGTATTCTCAGCAGAATTCTGTACCGCCTTATACTGCGCAGCAACAGACGCCACAACCGTCGTATGCAGCTGCTCAGCAACCGTACACGGCGCCATCACAGGGTTACCAGCCGTATCCACAGAACTATTGGTATGCACAGCCAAACAGAACATCGCAGAACGGCGCAGTTCCGCCAGTTCCGCCAACACCGGGCACCGGTTATCCTTATGTGCCGCAGCCATCCGGTTCTACCCCGAAGAAGAAAAAAAGCAGTAGTATTGTTCTTTGGATTTTGGCGGCTGTGTTGGAAGCGGTTATTGTTGGCTTTGCAATTTATGGCGTCTATGCACTTTGCACCGGAGGAAACAGCGTGTCTCCCGATGTGCAACGTCCTGGTTACAACCAACAACTGCCGGGGCAACAGGGAAACGGAGATACAAACTCCGGTTCGAATGATGAAAGCGGTACTTCATCGGCTGCATCCAATTACACCAATGTTCAACTCGGAATTGTATGCATTCAGATGAAGGATGAGGTCTGGACAAAGTATAATCTGGATCCAGGTCTGATGGTGCAGTCCATCAGTGATGACAGCAACGCAAAAAGTACCGAGTTGCAGGAAGGCGATGTGATCACATCCGCAAATGGTACAGCGGTAAAATCGTTTGAGGATTTATTTGCAATAATGGATCAGATGAACCCCGGCGACGAGATCACGCTGACTGCCTATCATTTGAATACGACGGAAAGCGGATACACCCAAAGTGAGTCCTTTACAGTAAAATTTGCGGTGAAGGAAAAATCGACAACAACATCCTCACAGGAGACTTCCGATTATCCACAGGCATAAAACTTATGAACAAAGCGGGCAATCCTTTTTAGCGGGATTTCCCGCTTTTTGTTTGAGAATTGTCTTTGGAAAGCGATATAAGTGTGAAGTTATATTTTGAAAAGAAAAACAAAAAAATTGAAATAAAGGTTGACAAGCACAGAACCAGATGATATAATAATCCTCGCTGACAACGTCTCAGGTTCCCGCCTGTTCGATGACGTTTTTGTATATGGCTGACTACTTGTTGTGGAATATGCCAATTTATTATTTGCGAGTGTGCTGGAACTGGCAGACAGGCACGTTTGAGGGGCGTGTGTTGTATGACGTACGGGTTCAAGTCCCGTCACTCGCACCATACTGAATACCCATAAGGGACTTAAGTGCCCTTGTGGGTATTTTGTTTTGTTTAGACCAAATGGAATTGTCAAGAAGTATGCAGTTGAAAGTGGACCCAAAATCAAATAGCTGCTTAAAGATAGAGCAAAAGTCCTGTTTTGTCGGCGTGAAGCGTAGCGGAATAGAGTCAAAACGAGACGGCCACTGCCGGACTTAATCTGCGGTTATGCCGCCGGCTTCTCGGTTGACTGCCTGAGCCACTCCCGGTATTTCACCGGGGAAAGGCCAAACGGATTGCTGGTGTAGATTCGGACGGTATTGTAATAAGTGAACACGTATCTGAAAATCACCGTGCGGACTTCATTCCGTGTCATGCGGTAAGTTGGCATCCGATACAGCTTTTCCTTCTTCAATGTTGCGAAAAAGCTTTCCATCCGGGCGTTGTCAAAGCAGTGGCCGGTTCCGCTGGAGACCCTGGGTAATATAATTTTGACGGAGTACATTACGAAATTCCGTGCTGGTGTACTGGCTGCCTCTGTCGCTGTGCAAAATCACATTGTCCGCCAGTCGATACTGCCTGCAAAGCGTTTTTACAGTATCCATACAGAGATCTTTCTTCATATTGTCCCGCATTTCAAGAGAAAGAATCTCACCGGTACAGCAATCCAGAATGGGCGACACATACAGTTTTCCATCCGAACACGGCACTTCCGTAATGTCCGTCAAAAGCTTCTGGTACGGCTGTGTTGCCTTGAAATCCCTCTTGATGAGATTCTCACGCTCCTGTATTTCCGTGGTAGCCCTCGCAATGCCGTGTGGACGCCTTTGCTTGTGAATGAGCCCGCCTTCCTGCATTGTCCGGTATATCGTTCGCACACTGACGTGGATTCCGTGCTGTTGTAACGCCGTTTGTATGCGGTGGACACCGTAGTTGTTATTGTCCGGATGCTCGGCAAGAATCTCTTGTATTTTGACCAGAAGAAACTCTCGGCCACGATGCTTTTCCCGATTGCGCAGCCAGCGGTAGTATCCAGATTCGCTGACTTTGAGAACATGGCACATCAGCTTTACAGGATATACCGTTCGGAATGAGACAATGAACAGATGCCGTTCACCCGTCTTTACTTCTTCCGGTCTTTTGCGAAAAAACCCAGTGCATCCTTCAGAATATCATTGGCCTGACGTAGCTCATTGTTTTCTCGTTCCAGTTCGCGGATGCGCGCACGTTGTTCCGCATCGCTTACCGGGTCCGGCAAGCGCATCGCCGCTTTACGGTTCTTTCGCCATTCGGCCAGAGTGTAATACTGCAATCCGAGCTGACTGGCCGCTTTCTTCACACCGATTTCGTCTGACAGTTTCAGTGGTTCCTCTTTGAATTCTTTACTGTACTTTTTCATTCCATCGACACCTTTCTGATGCTTCAATTTTATCAGATTTTGGGTGTCTGTCGACTCTACTTACAAGATATCACTTCAACAAGTAGCTGACAAAAATTGTGTTTATGATTTCGACGCGAATTGCAATAGCAAATTGCAATAGTTTAAGAATTTCATAGTGACTAATGGTAGAACGAAGTGGGATTGCGGAGAGAGGGCGAAGCCCGAA
>CAKXIK010000067.1 GCA_934875675.1 uncultured bacterium | reverse complement strand
TTCGGGCTTCGCCCTCTCTCCGCAATCCCACTTCGTTCTACCATTAGTCACTATGAAATTCTTAAACTATTGCAATTCGCGAAAAAAATATGTCTGCAAAGCAGGCATATTTTTTTGCAGATGGTATATCAGAATATACATTTATGATACATAAAAAAATATATAGGAGATGCACTGCCAATGAACAATCAGGCTACAAAAAAACGACAATTTTTTAAGCATTACAAAAAAATATTTGCCAATGAATTTAGAGGGTATAATGCATCATATCTGATAAAGGATGTTCTTGCCGGCATGACAGTCGGTGCAGTCGCGTTGCCATTGGCGCTCGCCTTTGGTGCGGCAAGCGTAAATGCACAAAATGCCGCAATCGGAATTTCAGCAGGACTCATCACGGCCATCATTACAGGAATCGTTACAGGAATGCTTGGCGGCGGAAGCTTTCAGATTTCAGGTCCCACCGGTGCAATGACGGTTGTTTTAGCAAGTGTAGTCGCCAGTCAATATGGGCTGATGGGAATGTTCCTTGCATGTTTTTTGGCTGGGGCAATTATGTTTATCGCAGGCCTGTTGAAATTCGGCAAGTTGGTGCAGTTCATTCCCCGTCCGGTGGTTACCGGCTTTACTTCGGGAATTGCAATCATTATTGCATTAGGACAAGTCGGAAACTTTTTCGGCGTATCGCTCAACGGATCTAACACAATCGGCAAGGTGATTGACTTTTGTGCCAATTCGCTTGGTGATATCAATTACATAGCTGTTATCTGTTCGTTGGCAGTTGTTTTAATCATGGCATTTTTTCCGAAAAAATGGTCTAAATATATACCTGGAAGTTTGGTAGCTATCATTATTATTACCGTTGTTTCGATTATCTTAAAATTTGACATTAATAAAATTGGCAGTATCCCGACTTCATTGATCAATTCAGAGCATTTAACCTTGGGAGTTATTAACCTTGAGATGGTGAGAGATATTATTCCGACTGCGGTCACAATTGCAACACTTGGCATGATCGAAAGCTTACTTTGCGGAACATGTGCTGCAAATATGAAAAAAGAAAAATTTGATTCCAATGTTGAATTAGTTGCACAGGGAATCGGAAATATGGTTGTCCCGTTCTTCGGGGGTGTTCCTTCCACGGCGGCCATTGCAAGAACAAGCGTTGCAATCAATAGTGGTGGCAGAACGCGCTTAACGAGTGTTTTTCAGTCATTTTTTCTGTTGTTGTGCATGTTTGTTTTTTCAAAAGCGATCGGTGAGGTACCCTACGGTGCACTTGCAGGAGTACTCGTTGTTACGGCGTTTCGTATGAACGAATGGCATAGCATCAACTATTATTTCAAAAACAAATTGTGGGATGCAGTCGCAATGTTTGTAATCACCATGGTAGCAACGGTATTTCTTGATCTTACCTATGCCGTTCTGATCGGTGTTGGTGTTTCTGTCATTATGTTAGTCATAAATCTGTCTAAAATCGACGTGGAAACCTCCACTGTTGAGCTGGCAGACGGCACGACAATGGAAAACACGATTATTCTTTACTCGACCGGTGCAATGTTTTTTGCAAACGCCAAGGAATTGCCAAAAAAGCTGGAGCGGCTGAAATTCGATTATGAGCATTACATTTTTTCATTTCGTGGTATTATTTATATTGATGTTACCTCCGTTGATACCCTTAGCGAGATGATTAAAGATTTGCAGCAAAAGGGTAAAAAATATTCTTTTACCGATATCAACCCATCCGTGTGGAGGGTGTTGGAACGAACCGGATTTATAGCCAACACCAGAGAGGATAATTACTTTACCAGCATTGATAAGGTCTTTATAGAACATGAAGTTTTACCAGCAGTGGCAGAATCTTAATAAAACTGTAATTGAATCAAGGTGATAGGTCTTGATTTGGTTATGGTCAAGTCTTTCGCTATAACATGTTTCATAACAATTTTGCATCAGAAACAGCATAAAAATCAAGAAAACTTGTCATAAGAAATTAGGTCTGAAAGGAGCATACTGTATGGAGCCGCAGGCAAAGAAAATCCTGGAACAGATTAAATCGGCGTGCATGACCGTGTTTTCGGAAAATTTGGTTGGTGTCTATGTGCACGGATCTCTGGCTTTCGGTTGTTTCAATTGGAGCAAGAGTGATATTGATTTTATAGTCGTCGTTCAATCCCCACCAACCCAAGAGCAAAAAGAGGAATACGTGAAAAGATTGCTCAGAATTGATCGGGAGTGCCCGCCAAAGGGTTTAGAAATGAGCATCGTACTTGAGCAGTATTGCAGCAAGTTTCTTTATCCAACTCCATTTGAACTGCATTTTTCGAATTATCATAAACAGGATTGCTGTGCGGATATCAGTGAATACTGTGCGCGCATGAATGGCACCGATCAGGATTTGGCAGCACATTTTGCCGTTGTTAAAGCCGTGGGAATTACGTTATGCGGTAAAAACGTCGATGACGTATTTGAATCCGTGCCCAAGCAGGATTATATGGACAGCATCAAATTTGATATTGAAGATGCACGAAAAGATATTTTAGAAAATCCCATGTATGTCATACTGAATCTTTGCAGGGCGCATGCCTACCAGAAGGAAGATCAAGTTCTTTCCAAGAAGCAGGGAGCCGAGTGGTGTCTGCGCCAGATCCCTGCGAAGTATATCCCGGTTATCCAAGCAGCAAGGGATAGCTATTGCAGTGAAGCACCATTTCCGTCAGAAATAGCGAATGAGTTGCTTTGCGATTTTGCAGATTACATGTTGATCCAGATCTTTGGAGCGATGTAAAACCAGCTTGCAAGGAAGCCATTATAGAGATTTTGAGTTAGAAACGGTTTGTCCGTAGGTTTTTAATTGCCGTTTCAAAAGAAATTAGCAGTTATCATCAGTGGCGGTATATAAAACAAGGGCAGGCTGAATGCGATTTTCAGCCTGCCCTTGTTTTACGATGATTTGGGAAGAAAATTTTCAAAGATGCCTACAGCTTTTTCGTTGACAGCGATATTCAAATCCGCTTCAGAACGTAATGTCCAATACACACGCTGTGCGTGCAACCATTCGCAGCAAACATGTACCGCAAATCGTTTCCGGTCACTAAACCGGTATGCAATAAAGTCAGGTCTTGCTAAAAAATTGGTGAGTAAATTCCCAGCGAAAAATCCTGCAATTGGTGAAAGAGATTTGGATTTCCCGTAATCTTCTGCCAATTGTCCCCGAATTATCTGCGGACGATTCTTTTTAAACCAACGTACAATCAATGGATGAAACGACTCAATACAATACGGTCCGGGGTAAACATCCAGCAGCGCCGCAGTCATCTCGCATAATTTTTTCGGCTGATGATAGTGCTTGATTTCCACAATCAAAGGGACGCGTCCGCCAACTAGATCAAGAACCTCCGAAAATAACGGAATACGCTCTTCCGTTCCGGCAAGCGGGAGCTCGCGAAGTTGCTGGAAGGTAAAATCATGTACGGGTCGATCAATTCCGCAAATGCGTTTTAAAGTCGAATCGTGAAAGACAACAATTTGATTGTCTGCAGTTAATTGAACATCTAATTCAATTCCAAACCTGTGTTCTACAGCGCGGAGAAAAGCAGCCATGCTGTTTTCCGGTACAGATTGATCTGCCGTATGAAGACCGCGGTGCGCGTAATCACGCCCCAAAAGTAAACTCCAATCGGGCTTTTTCAGTTGTGGAGCAACCATCCAGCCCAGCAAAACAATCAAAACAAAGATTATAATCAAGATAATCCAAAAAATCATAGCAGATTTCCTTTCATAGATCGTACAATCATACTTGAAAAACATAAAAAATAAGTAAAAGCTTTATCTGTGCAGTTATTAGGTCATTTTTTGCTTGTCAGTTTATAAAAAACTGCATTAGTCCGGCGTATCAAAAGCCTCCAGTTTGCTCTTGGGAGGCATTGGTTTACTATCTCCATGTCGAACTTGGGTCATCGTGACAAACGAAATCACCACGCAGACTGCAGCGTAGGGAAACAGGGTTCCGTATCCCACATGATCGAGTAATACACCGGAAAGAATAGGCGTAATAATCTGCGCGGCCATGGAAAACGTATAATAAAAGCCTGTAAAACGTCCCACGTCGCTTCCGTGTCCCATTTCAACAACCATAGGGTAGGAATTGACATTAATAAAGGCCCACGCAATACCAACCAATGCAAACATAATATTGATGGCGGGGGTATAAGCAGTTACAAGCGCTCCGGCAATAAAGCAGAGAGCTAACAGAGCAACGCCGCCCAAAATCATTTTCTTGCGCCCGAATTTGGTTGCAAGAAAGCCAACCGGAATATAGGATATTACTGCGGCAATCGTTGCCACCATCAAGCAGTTGGCAAATCCTCCGCCTTCCATGCCCCACTGAATTTGTGCATAGCGGGAAAAGGCAGTTGTAACTGCATTATATCCCATAAACCAAAAAGCAACAGAGGCAAGTAAAAAAATCATACTGCGGCGAACATCCGGTGCCAACTTTTTCTTTTGAGTAGAAGAAGTTCCTTCTGTGCGTTCCTCTTCATCGTTGCTTAATGCACAAGCTTCGGCAGAGGCCTGCTTTTCGCGTACGGTACCGAAAAGCACTATGACAGAGATAATCATAATGGCAGCAACACATAAAAATAGCGGAATGTAATCGGGCGAATCCCCTTTCGGAACCAGAAAGCGGATTAATCCGAGTGTAATAACACCGCCAACAGCACCCATTAAATTGATAATGGCGTTTGCTTTGGAACGCAGAGGCTTTGGTGTTACATCGGGCATCAGCGCAACGGCGGGCGAGCGATAAAGTCCCATGGAAAGCAAGGTTAGGCCAAGCGCAACGGCAAACAGAACAATGGTTCGGTTGTGGTCTGCAATCGGGATCAGCATCATACATACCACGGCACAGCCCGTTCCAATCAAAATAAACGGAGTTCTGCGGCCAATCCGGGTGGAGGTTTTGTCAGAGAGTGCTCCGAAAAGAGGCAACAGAAAAATTGCCAGTACGTTATCCATAGCCATAATTACGCCGGATATCGTGTCACTGACAGCAAAGGTGTTTTTCAGGATCAATGGAACAATGCTGTCATACAACTGCCAAAAGGAACAGATTGATAAGAACGCCAGTCCGACCAGAATTGTGCGTTTGGTGTTCAGCTTCATAGGGACACTCCTTTACACGGAACCCGCCGCATCTGCAAAAGATGAATCCGCACACAGTGGGCCTTCCGATAATGATTTTATTTTAACACATTGTATTGTAATCTTCAATTAAAAATTTCTATTTTGTAAACAATGCATAAAATTTACACAATTTGCAATTTGTAAATTTTATGTTGCCAAACTTGCAATTCAAGGAATAATTTGATATTATGTTAACAAATTAGTTTGAAGTGATTGTGGCAATTTGCTGAAAGGTATGATAACAAAACATGAGTATACTAAATAAAATGGAACGCAAGGCAGGCAAACTGGCGATTCCGCATTTGATGTATTATATTTGCGGTGGCATGCTGATTGTATTTATTACAGATTTTCTTTTGCCTCAGGTAGGACTCGGAAGTTTGCTTGCGCTGAATATGAAGCAAGTTGCGCAGGGGCAGGTTTGGCGGCTGGTTACCTTTATTTTTGCCCCCGTTAACAGTTCCCCGATTTGGATTCTCTTCAGTCTGTATTTTTACTGTTTGATTGGTGAGGCGTTGGAACGTGAATGGGGTTCATTCCGGTTTTGTCTGTTTTATCTCACCGGGATGGTGGGGGCTATTCTTGCAGCGCTTTTTACCGGATATGGCTTTAATGAATATCTCAATCTCTCGCTGTTTCTTGCTTTCGCATTTTTTTACCCAAATTATCAAGTAATGCTCTTTTTCTTTATTCCACTCAAGGTTAAATATCTTGCCATATTTGATCTGGTGCTGATGGCCTATTCACTGATCGTGGGAACTTGGAGCGCAAGAATTGCAATTATTTTTTCGCTTCTCAATGTTGTTTTGTATTTTGGAAATTATTTCTTGAAAAACTTTCGTCACTGGCTTTCGTATCGCAAGACACGGAATAACTTCCGTAAATATATGAAATAAATTTGTTGTTATCTTCAGAAAGAAGGAATTTTAAATGTCAGTGGAACGCGTAGAACAGATGTGCGGCGGTAAGGGTCATGTGCTAATCGAACGGATTTTGGGAGAAAAAGAGCTTAACGGAAAATGTGGGCTCTATGCCAAGGTTACAATTGAGCCTGGATGCAGTCTGGGCTATCATGAGCATCATAATGAAAGTGAAACCTACTATATTCTTTCGGGAAAAGGTGCTTATGACGATAATGGCACGATTCGTCCGGTGGCTGCAGGAGATACTACCTTTACGCCGAACGGTCACGGTCATGGATTGACCAATACGGGAAGCGATGACCTTGTGTTTATTGCTCTGATTATTTTCGATTAATTTTGTCAAATTAAAATCTTTTTGTCGGAAATTCTTTCCCGGCATACAAGCTGCACCTCGGTGAATACTACCACCGAGGTGATTTTTTATGATAGACAATGGATTTGGTCAGTTGGGTCTTTCCGCTTTATTGGAGCAGGATCTTTCCAGCTATGAATATTTTCAATCACTGCCGCGGGATGTTCAGCGTAAAGTGGAAATGTGCGATGTAACCAGTTTTGCAGAGCTGCAATCTTATGCAGAAAGTTTTCGCAGAAGATAACTCAGAAGCAATCAATCATAATTTCGAATTAAGAACCGTATAAAACCTAGGATAAAATTTGAGTTTGTGCATTTTTTTGAGGATTTCTATTTACCGTTTAAAAACAGGATTAAAAAAGCGAACGTGTAACCTCAACAACACATGGGGTTACATGTTCGCTTTTTTATACGATCTGTTTTGCGCAAATCAGGATTCGGCTGCAGAATTTTTGGATTCGTTTTTCATATGGTCAAACATCTCAAGTAATTCGGTCGCCTTGTGGCTCAACTGCTGATATGTCCGAGAATTCAATCGAATCAAACTGTTACGGAGAACAATTGTTTCCACAGGGCAGCTGCGGTCAGAAAGTGAAATGTTGATTACCATGCTCTGTATGGCTTTCTCTTTCGGGCGGTCTCCGTGGGTGGCCGCTGCAACTGCAGCCCCAAGAATCACACCGCCCAAATACGTTTCGACCACTCCCTTGTGAATCACGTATTTTTCGCCGTCCTGCATCAACTCAGCATCGAGCACATCGGAATAATGATGCAGCATTAAATTTTCACAATCGCGCGCGATGGTCCAGCGACGGTTTGTCTCATCCAACCAGAGATCACCGATTTTGCGCGTTGGAGAGCAGCCATCCTGTGAAAATGCGGATTCGGTTCGTCGGAGCAGAGAGCGATGGGAAAGCAATGCCAAAATTCCGCCTGCAATACATAGTACAATGATAGCGCCCAGGACCCACCAAAACAGAGGATTCATTCAATCGCTCCTTTCGGTTATTCCAGCTCGAGCTGTTCGCCTTGCGTTTCTTCGGCAGAAGGCATTGCGCCAGCAGCAGGCAGTGTTTTTGCACGGTAGCGGAAAGGCTTTTGTAAAGAATCCTCTTCATACGGTGCAAATTTAATGACACGATGATTGCGGCGCAGCGTCATCACAGCCACACCCTGCGTGTTTTTTGTTGTTTTGCTTTGCAAGGCGCCACTGTGAACGAGCAGCATTCTGCCCGATGAAGAGGTTAAAAGGAATTCACAGTCTTCCGGCGCGTAACATGCTGCAATCAAGGGAGATTTATCGGAGTAAGCCGCCAAAAGCTTTTTGCGGTTCGTCTTTGTTGCATAGGCGCTCATCTGCACCTTGGCAATTTTGCCGTTCTCAAAGCAGAACAGCATGGAACCCTCATAATCACGTGTCACCACCATCGCAACAGGACGTTCGCCTTCCTCCATGCCGAGGCGTGTGGGAATATATTCTCCCAATACACTGGCCTTGGTGGAGTCAAAATCGGCAAGCCGCGCCTTATAAACCTGGCAATGATCGGTGAAGAAAAGAAGATCGCGGTTGTTTGTGGTTTCCAGTGCACAAATGATGGAGTCGCCTTCTTTTAGCTTCTGTTCGCCGCTCATACGCAAAGAAAGCGGTGTAATTTTTTTGAAATAGCCTTCTGCGGTAAAGAAAACATTCATCGCATCATCCGGAATTTCTTCGGGTTCCTCTTCGGGCTCGTCGGTGGGGTAAATCAGCATGCTGCGCCGCGGTTGTCCGTATTTCTGCGCGATTTCCCGCAATTCAGAAACAATAATACTTTTTACCCGTGCCCGGTTTGCCAGAATTTCTTCCAGATCGGCAATGTCCTTTTCCAACTGATCGACTTCATCCGTACGTTTGAGGATATATTCCCGGTTCAGATGGCGCAGCTTGATTTCGGCCACATATTCGGCCTGAATCTGATCGATTCCGAAGCCGATCATCAGGTTCGGGACCACTTCACTTTCTTCCTCTGTAGAGCGGACAATTTGTACCGCCTTATCAATATCGAGCAGAATTTTCTGCAGACCAAGTAGCAAATGCAGCTTTTCTTTCTTCTTGGTCAGATCATAATGTGTGCGCCGTCGCACACATTCAATGCGGAATGCAACCCATTCCTGTAAAATCTGACGTACCCCAAGCACACGCGGTACACCAGCAATCAGAATATTAAAGTTACATGCAAACGGATCCTCCAAGGGAGTCATCCGGAACAACCGCTGCATCAGCTTATCCGGATCGACACCGCGCTTGAGATCAATGGTAATTTTTAGGCCGGCAAGACCGGTTTCATCGCGAATATCAGCGATTTCGCGAATTTTGCCTTGCTTTACCAGATCAATGACCTTCTCGATAATCGCCTCAATGGTGGTAGTAGGGGGAATCTGTGTAATATCAATGCAGTTTGCACTTGCATCATAGGAATATCGCGACCGAACACGGAGGCTGCCCCGACCGGTCTCATAAATTCGGTTGAGTGTATCAGTATCGCAGATAATCTGTCCGCCGCCGGGAAAATCCGGGGCAGGCAACGTGGATAGAATCGAGTGTTCCGGATCTTTCATCAGTGCAATAGTGGTTTCGCAAATCTCTGCAATATTGAACGGGCAGATGGAGCTCGCCATACTGACGGCAATGCCGGTGTTTGCATTGACAAGCACCGAAGGAAACGCAGCAGGCAAAAGAGTCGGCTCTTTTTGCGTGCTGTCATAGTTGTCCACAAAGTCAATGGTGTCCTTGTCGATATCGCGGAATAACTCCTGGCAGATGTCCTCCAGCTTTGCTTCGGTATACCGGGAAGCGGCCCATGCCATATCCCGTGAATAGAACTTACCAAAGTTGCCTTTGGAATCCACATAAGGGCAGAGCAGCGCTTCGTAGCCGCGACTCAAACGCACCATGGTATCATAAATTGCAGCATCGCCGTGCGGGTTCAGCTTCATGGTTTCGCCGACGATATTGGCAGATTTGGTGCGGTGCGCATTCGTTCCCAACAAGCCCATTTTGTACATGGTGTAAAGCAACTTGCGGTGCGAAGGTTTAAAACCGTCGATTTCGGGAATTGCACGCGAAAGGATGATGCTCATAGCATACGGCATAAAGTTTTGGCGCAGGGTATCCGCGATTTGCTGTTCGTTAATTTCGCCTGCTCCCTCAATCACACCGCGAATCCTTGGTGCAGCGGGTGCAGTTTTTTTCTTTCTTGGCGGCAATATTGTCACTCCAATGCGATGAATTCAAAAAATAGAACGAATCGTAATTTTTCTTGAAACGGTAGATAAAATCTTCGGAAAACCGCACATATTCAAGTTTTTCTTCGATTTTTATACCGTTTCTAATTTCAAATGAATTTAAAAATCAGCTGATGTCGGCCAAATCCAGATACAAATGACCGTTTTCTTCAATATAGACCTTACGCCCGCTCAAATTGCCTCCCAGCAACAAGTCAAATGTTTCGGCAGTTTCTTCTGCCAATGAGGGCAAAACCTGAATCAGGCGGCGCGTTTGAGGATTCATGGTCGTCAGGCTCATCATGTCAGATTCATTTTCGCCCAGTCCCTTGGAACGCTGGATCGTATATTTTTCTTTTCCGAGTTTCGCTAAAATCTCGTCTTTTTCGTGTTCTGTATAAGCAAAGTAAGTTTCGTTTTTAGTATTGATTTCAAATAACGGAGATTCGGCAATAAAGACCTTATGGTTCTCAATCAGAGTAGGGGTCAGGCGATAAAGCATGGTCAGCACCAGTGTGCGGATATGAAAACCGTCCACATCGGCATCGGTACAGATAATGATTTTATTCCAACGCAGAGAATCCATGTTGAAGGAAGAAATATCCTTATTTGCCTTGCTTTTGACTTCAACGCCGCAACCAAGCACCTTGAGCAGGTCGGTGATGATTTCGTTTTTAAAAATTTTATCATAATCCGCATTCAGGCAATTGAGAATCTTGCCGCGCAGGGGGATAATCGCCTGAAAATCAGGGTTTCGCGCCTGTTTGCAGGCACCCAGTGCCGAATCGCCCTCCACGATGAAAAGCTCGCGTTCGCTCACATCCTTGGAGCGGCAGTCAACAAATTTTGCAACGCGGCTGGTAATATCCATGTTACCGGTCAGCTTTTTTTTCAGGTTAAGCCGTGTCTTTTCGGCATCCTCACGACTGCGTTTGTTTACCAGAACCTGTGCCGCAATTTTATCGGCGTCCAGCGGATTTTCAATGAAATAAACCTCGAGCTGATGACGCAGAAACTCGGTCATCGCCTCCTGAATCCCCTTATTGGTAATGGATTTTTTCGTTTGGTTTTCATAGGAGGTCTGATTGGAAAAGGAGGAGGTGATGAGCACCAGGCAATCCTGAATGTCGTTAAACGTGATTTTACTCTCGTTTTTATTGTATTTTCCTGTTTGCTTCAGATAGGCATCAATCTGCGAAACAAACGCGCTGCGGGTAGCCTTGTCCGGTGCGCCGCCGTGTTCCAGCCAGCTGGAATTGTGGTAATATTCCAGCAGCTGCACACGATTGGAGAATGCCATCGCCACATTGATCTGAACTTTGTACTCCGGCTTGTCCGCGCGGTCGCGCACGCGGCGTTCTGTTTGCCATGCCTGCACCGATGTCAGTCCCTGATCGCCGAGAACCTCCGTCGCAAAATCGACGATGCCGTTTTCATACTTGAATTCCGTTGTTTCAAATGAGGCTCCTGTTTGATCGCGAAAAACAAAATCCACGCCGGGATTGACGATGGATTGGCGTTTCATAATATCGATAAAGTATTCGGCAGGAACGGCAATGTCGGTAAACACATCGAGATCCGGCCGCCAACGAATAATGGTACCGGTCCGTTTTCCCGTATAAGGCTCCTTCTGCAGTCCGCCCACATTTTCGCCCTTTTCAAAATGCAGCGTGTATTTTGTGCCGGCAGAGTAAACGGTAACATCCATGTATTCGCTGGAATACTGCGTGGCGCAGGCACCCAGACCGTTGGTTCCAAGCGAAAATTCATAACTTTCACCTTCGCCGTTGTTGTATTTGCCACCGGCATACATCTCACAAAACACAAGCTCCCAGTTAAAGCGACCTTCCGCCTCATTATAATCCACAGGGATACCGCGGCCAAAATCCTCCACCTCAAAGGAGTAATCGGAGAAGCGCGTGGCAACAATTTTTTTGCCATATCCTTCGCGGGCTTCATCAATTGAGTTGGAAAGAATTTCAAAGACAGAATGTTCACATCCGTCCAGACCGTCGGAACCAAAAATAACAGAAGGTTTTTTGCGCACACGGTCGGCGCCTTTGAGCCATTTGATATCCTCATTTCCATAGGTTTGTGCTTTTTTTGCCATTATTATGACCATTCCCTTCGTTTTGCACGTTTTGACCGATTCCATTTTCCGGAAAGGTGCTGTTAAAACACCAAGGCACAAAACTTTAGTCGTCTTCACGCATAAAAGATGCGGAAAATTCGCATATCTTTATCTATTTTATGCGATAAAAGAAAAAAATGCAAGCGCATTTCCTTTTTTTAGAAATCAACAGAAAAATGCACGCCGCCGATTGCCGGTGCGTGCATTAAAACACCTTTTTTGTTTACAAAAGCTTTCCGTCATAAAGATAAAGGCAGTCCGCTTTAAGGGTGATAAACTGTCCTTTTAATTGTTGTATACGTTTCTCATATGGTGTTTCCACACACAAGCAGGTATCGCCGAGCTTAAGTGTCAGAAAACCATCTTCTTCATAATCCTCCAGCTGTCCGCGTAAAAAAATTGTATCTGCCTCACAGGTGAGAGCCGGGGTGTTATCGTTTGTTTTTTGGATCACAGCGCTGTCCTCAATTTGTGAAACGTCCAATTCCACATAATATTCACCTTTTTTTGGCGTTCCTGCAC
>CAKXIK010000066.1 GCA_934875675.1 uncultured bacterium | reverse complement strand
TGGTAACTTTATTCTAACAGATATCCCATTCACTGTGGACATTTTTATGTGTTCAATTTCATTTTACAATTAACCAATATTTTTTATTCTTGATTGTGCAAGTTTTTTTGCTTTTGAGCCGTTTTAATCGGTATCAAATCCCCGAGACATTGCAAAAAAACACCCCCAAGAATTAAATGGACTGTTTCCGGTTAAATAGACAGTGAAAAAAACCACCTCCTGTTGTAGAAATAGAAACTACAGCAGGAGGTGTTGTCATGTCTAGGAAATACACAAAAATAGAAGTATTGAATGAAGAAGTGTTCCGAAGAAAAGCAGCAGAAGGAACAGACCGTATGGACATAAGGCCTGGCGGCGAAATAAATAAAAAAGAAGATATTCTTTTAGGGGTGTTGAGATGCTTGTGAGAACAAGGTTTTGACAGTGTCCTTATCCATCTATTCCCTAAAAAATAGACACATAATCGCGATGAAACACTACGACTTAGTGTTCTCAATGCTAAGTGTAATAATCTCCTTCGGTTTTGCTTGTAACACAACTTTTCCGCATTCCGGCTGCGGCAGCAAGAATCCAATACTTTCCCGCAGATCGGAGCGGAAAACTTGTCCTGGATGCGCAAGACGAATGGCAAACGATACCAGATGTGTCGTTGTGTTGTAAACACGCAAAATTGTTCTGTTATCGTGTTCTGATTGCTTGACCGCCGAAAGAATAATTGCACCCGAGGTATCCTCTAAAGTAAAGAAAGTTGCCTCTGAGGGCAGCAAAACCTTTTGCTTTTTGGCACGGAAGAAAAATTCAGGTGTGTCGCTACCTTGCACAAATGGACGTCCACCAGCAAATTTTCGTCGGTCTACGGGATGGAAACAATGAAGCATTGGTGTGTTGAAGCACCTTGCGATTTGTGCGGTATGTGCGCTGTATAAATCGCCGGCGTATGGGTAAACTGCAAGCTCCAGCGTATAAGTCCCTATACACTGACTTTCCTTCGTGCGCCATTTGTCCTCCACTAGATTGCCCTCACCGTAGGGATCGTGCGAAATATAGCCTTCACAACGCAGTAATGTAAGCAGGATAGAACCATCTTTGTCGTGTTCATATTCGTGCAGACCGTTGTTGAATAGAGCGATGCCGCCACGCTCTCCGTTGACAGCAATAAATTCGCTGTTTGGCTGATCAGAAACATGGTTTTCAGAGTGTGCATTGCGCCTGTCGCGTGGAGTAACATCGAACGGATTACCCGAAAAGCTAATGCTTCCCAGAATTCCGGTCGGAAATCTCATACGAACGCGGTGATCGTTAGCGCGATTTTCCAGCATCACGGATGCGCCAAGATAACGGCTTTCTTCTTCCAGTGTTAACGTCAGACACACTGACAGCTCCGTTGTTTTTTCACTGCGACGTTTTTCCGCTTCGCAATACATTTTCGGAATTTCCATCAGATATCGGATTTCTGCACGTTGACGCTGTTCTTCATCTATGAACAGGGTTATCTGTGCCTTTGATTTGAGCGAAGTAAGGTGTGGACAATCTGGCAGGTCAAAATGCACATATGAATCGCCGATTTCCGCTTCATCTTCCAGAAGAAACAGGCCTTTCAGCAGTGTATGGGTTTCTTTTTGCAACAGATTGACGGTGCCGTTGGGCTGAATTTCTGCACGCAGAAAACGGTTTTCTAAAATATTCCCTTTACATACAGCAGACGGCTGCAAAACAGTTTTCGTTTCAGACGGCGTGATAACATAAGTCCTGTAGGAAAGTCCCGGAAGCTTCCGCACGGTAATCAGCACCCGATAAGCGTCTACATTAACAACGCCGGGCAGATTAACCGGTGTCACAACGCCCTTTGCACGTACTTCCTTGGAAAGAACACGAAACTCTACGGGTTTTCCATTCGGATCAGTAATCTTAAAGCCTTTTACATGTTCAGAAATTGGAAATTCTGCCACGGATTCAATTGTTTGCGTACGTTCCTCCTGAAGGGGAGTGAACACAGTGAACAGATATTGATTCTGAGAAAATTCCCTGCAATCAATTGATTCGCTCAGTAGTTCCATTCCGCGGAAAAGCATATCCTGTGCACCGGTTTCTATACGGGAAAAACGATCCATCATATTACAGTGGACTTCATCAACACTGCACCCGCAAATAGAATCGTGCGGATGGTTCTGAAGCAGTGTTTTCCAGAGATAGCGGAGATAATCGTGCGGATATTCTTTTGCTCCAACCTGTGCGAGCAGTGTATAAAGAGGTTCCAGCTGTCGTTCCAGCATCCTCTGACACAAAGTGTTATGCTGCTTAAGGTAAATGCGTGAGGAGAGCGTTCCGGCCAGCAGATTCCATGCTCCACCGTTGCGCATTTCACCGGTATAATGTGTTAACGTTTTTCTTTGAACGGCGGCAGAAAGTGCTGTCACAAATTCCTGCATGGTGGACTGCACAATCTGATTGCCATCCGTAAGGCGTTCGTTCATCTGTTTTAGAATCGGCAGCAGATCTTCCTGTGCTTCCAAATGGTCCACGCCGTTCATCAACAAAAATTCGCCCGTTCTGCAAGTCTTTTTCAAATTACCATCAATAAATTGCAGCATTGCCATTGACTTCTGAATATCTGCCGGAAAGCGTTGTGCATTGTTGTACCAATATGTCATAAATTCGCAGAGCACTTCGGATCCGTCCTCCGAACGCCAATAAAAATCTGATTCTTTCGGTTCTGGAAAATTGTACCCTCGACCAAATATGCAGTTGTCGATGCCGAATTCCCGGTAAATCTGCGGCAGCTGTGCAATGATACCGAACTGGTCAGCACAGTATCCCACTCCGCAGGCATCTGCAACAAAAAAGTCATTATTGGTTTTTGTACGGTAAGCATAGTCGATAATGTCCGGATAAGTTTCAATTAGGTTTGGATTAATAGCCCATGCCAGCGGGTAATGCCCACGTGGGCTTTCGTTCCATGTACGGGGAAATGTATCATAAAGCGGGGTGGTAGAATCATAATCCCCCATATGAAAACAAAGGTAACATTTTTTTCAATTGCTTTGCTTTTGCCAAGCACGCAATGCTCCTGTTTTACTGGATGAAATACAAATTGACTATGAACTGACTGGTTGTAGCAATGCTGAGCAACCGTATTCTGATAACAGTTATAAGGGGAAATCAGGTACACATTTTCCCACTCGGTTGCCACGTCTTCATGGATGCTTTCATGATGAGCTGTGTGCGCATATTTATCAAAACAGAAGAATCCGGAAACTTCAGTCAATTCTTTTCCATCCGTTTGTTTTGACTGTGCCTGCAGAATCATGCGATAAGTTTCCAAATCGGTGCCGATCTTTTGTGCAGGATCATCGCCCGGCACTTCGTCTCCCCATGGAGAAAGGTCATAAACAAAAGAACGCTGATAAACAGCCCAGTCGCGAGTGACTGCATAACCCAGATCACCGCGGTTACGGGCTAAAGCACTGTCCTCAAATAAGCTCATAAAATGATGCGAACATTTTCCCTTTTGAAGATACTGACGAACCGCCCAGCGGTAAGCATCGTTTTTTGCGCTTCCGCTTTCCGCTCCTGTAAATTTGCCCCGCAAATCAACCACGGGCAGTCCGCCAAACTGAGGCAGCATTTCTGACAGAGATGATGGAGACAGGACAATCCCGTTTTCCACCCCAGCAATTGTGGTTGCAACATTCAAGGTTGCGGGCACGGTTTCATCATAAATAATCACCTCGCGAAGGTAGGGACGAACCAATTCAACCAATTCCTGCATACCTGAAACAGGAACAATAGTGCGAGGGGAAAGCCATTCCCCTTTCTGCGAAAAGAGATTGAGCCAGTATTCCGGACGCGGATTGCTTCGTGAAGTAAGGTAGAGTCTGGAATCGTGAGAGCTTCGATTAAAAATACCTTGCGCCACGGCAACGGTAACTGCCTCATCATACGCATCCGAACCGGTCTGTCCCTGGAGTTTAAAGGTATAGATACGAGTAAATTTATTTTGATTCATGCGTGTAACAACTCCTCAATAAAACATACATGTAAATTTATTTTAATAATTAAGCAATAAAAAGTGCTTCCCTTCACAACCGAAGAGGAAGGGAAGCGCTTTGTTGCTTCAGATCAGATATCAAATTCCTGAATGGTGTTTGCCGGCACAAAAACCGTGGATTTTTTTCCATGACGGTTTGTAATTTGTGCGGTAAGATCAACACCGGTGTTGTTTAACCCATAAAGTTTACCGTCTACGCAGGAAACATAAACACCGTCAATTCTGCCGTCGGGAATGCTGACGTTGTTGCCCGCAAATGCGTTAATTTTATCAAATAGATTTTTTTGATACCACTCTGCGCTTTGATCGGCGGGATAGTCCACAAACGGTGTTCCAACACAAGCGCGCGGATCGTCAATCAGACCGGGAAGTGTGACGGCAGTGTTCAGTGTGTATCCTTTTCCAAGAGAGCGGGCTTCGTCCGGTGATGCAAAAAAGTCTGCGAAAACATCTGTATCATCCTCAATGCATCGCATTTCGTTGAGTGCCAGCCCCAATAGACGTCCGCCGCCCTGCACAAACTCACGAAGTTTTTCCAAGGTTCCACGGCGATAAAAAGAACCCCACGGAAGGATTAACATTTTATAGTGATTTAAAATGTTGTCTGCAATTGAATAATCGTCGATCAAACTATAGTCAGTATAATCGCGCAGAATTTCGAACTTAGCGGTAATATTGCTCTGAATCCCCATGACCTGAGGCCCCTGACATTGCAGAATAGTCGATACATTCGGCATCATGACAGCAACGTCACGATTGGGATTTCCTATCTTGAGATAGTGGGCGTTTTCAAGGTATTTTTTCAGCTTAGGATATGTGCTGGAGACATTTGGTGTGTAAAAATGCAAATAGGAGCCGGAAGTAAATGCATTGAAAATCCGGCAGACCACACCGCGTTCATTTACGTTACCGGCAGGTTCAAAACTGGAATATCCATTATAATAGCGGCAGGCAGTGGCAGTCAGGTTTGTCAAGTAAACATTCTGAGCATATTTGGACGCTTCATTTGTAATTCGGATACCGCCGTCATATTTGGCACAGGTTTTTGTCTGCATGGTAAACTGCGAACCGTGCATCTGCGCTCCGTCACCGCCTGTACATAGATACAGAGGAATATCCGGAAAATATTTGCGGGCAGTTTTCATCCAAAAATCAATGTATTCATTCATGCTGTAATGATACCAATCTATGAAATCCATCCAACGAAGTCGCTTTGGGGGCGTATCTGCATTAAAAATGCCGGCTTGAACCTGCTCATCCAAGCGGAAACCCTCCGGAAATTCGGCACATTGAACCTGTGGAAATTCAATCAGCTCCAAAGAAGGAAAATTGGCTGCCCAACGCTGGTTAATTGCTTCCACAGAACCGAACTTCTGGCTGCAATATGCAATAAAATGTTGTTTTGCGCACGAATCACCACACCAATAACCTGGATGGGAATGATACATACCGGCAATTTGTGTTGGCCATCCACCGTACCACACGGGGAAGATTCCTTCGCCAAAGTCACCGCTGACACCGACCATCAGACTTTCAAATACATCGCTGTTGCCGTAACGTTCGGCCAGTTTGGCAAGAAAACGATCAATATATGAGTAAAAACGTTTGTCCCAAATTGACTGAATTTTTGTTTCCATATCGTGTTCCAGACAGCGCAAACCGCGGAAATCATCGCTGCGACGATACCATTCGGGCAGAGAATAAGCTGGACCGGCAATGACAAACGGCAAGAATTTCAGTCCGTTTTCTTTCATGATGCGAATGTTTTCGTCCCAGACATGAAAATCCCATTGGTCGCGTCCCTTTGCTTCGCACGATTCCCATGTTACATACAGTTCAATACTGCTAAAGCCCAAAGCGGCTACTTCCTGAACCGCTTTTTCCGGCAGAATATCACTGTTACCGCATCCCATGCACAGCTGATACCCCGGAGCAATCTGTATTCCTCCCTGTTGTTGAACTGTTTGTATCACATCTGGTACAGGTTCCGGGGAAATTTCTTCAGCGGGCAATGGTGGGAGATCACGTAAAGTGCCGTCATCATTGGCATCACGCACACATCGGAATCCAATAAAGCATTGTGCTCCGCCGCCCTGTGCCTGATGACGCAGGGAAACGCGTAAACCAAATGCATCGCTGTAAAAACAACCGCCGCGGCAAATTGCATTAACGCCCCAACCGTTGTCACGCTGTAAACTATTGTCGCGAACGGTGTCATCATAGCGGAAGAACCAGTCATCGCACCATTCGTAAACATTTCCGCACATATCGTAAAGACCATAGCCGTTGGGCTTATAACTGCCAACGGGAGAAGTATACCGGTATCCGTCGTTGTGGCGAAAATCGCGCCACTCATACTCCGAGCAACAGTCGGCAAAATTAGCCATTTTGCCATTTGGTTGCTCTGTACCCCAAGAATAAGGTCCTTCTGTTCCTCCCAACGCAGCCAATTCCCACTCCTCTTCGTGCGGGAGCCGTTTGCCGGCCCATGCTGCATAGGCTTTCGCTTGATGAAGTCCAACATTGACAACGGGATAGTCCGGATAATCCAAGAAATAATTAGGATATTCCGTCCAATACGGAGCCACAGGGTAATCAGCACCAGTTGCGTCGCAAAACTCTCGGTACTGTTTGTTTGTTACAGGGTATTTGTCCATATAGAACGGAGCTACTGTAACGGTGTGAACCGGAGATTCTTCGTCATAACCATTTTCACTGCCCATGGAATAAGATGCAGAATGAATCAGCACCATATTCTCAGCATTGCGTACTTCAGAAGAAAAAGTCATGCAACAACCTTCTTTCAATTTGTAAAAAATTATGTAAACAAACCCTTGAAATCGGTCTGTTACAACTGAGCAGGCTGCCTCGGAGCCGCTGTAGATTTACGTGGAACCAGTTCAACAGGCAGCACAATATTGCTTTGTTCCAACAATGGACCATTGATCATTCGAACCATCATTTTGCCCAGTTCGGTGCCAATCGCGTGAAAATCCTGCGTAATTGTAGTCAGCGGAACATCCAGATAGCGGCTCAAGAGAATATTATCAAATCCGATAATCGAAATATCTTCCGGTACCTTTACGCCGAGTGATTGAAAGGTTTTAAGCAAAGAGCACGCAAAAAAGTCGTAGCAGCAAAACAGTGCAGTAGGAGGATTCGGACAATCCAGCATTTTAGAAGCGGCATTCTTCCAAATATCTATATTAGCAAGATTCGGATTAATTTCACCGCTGCGTGAATCAACGATTAAAGAATTCGGAAGGTGCCCAAAGTTATAAAGTGTATGTGCATCGGGATCATAGCCCAATTCCTGCTGTGCGGCACAAAATCCGAGATAACGGTCCCGAATGGAACTGGCAAAGCTGACATCCCGTTCTGTGACAAACATCATGTTATGATGGCCAAGCTTATGAAGATAATCAGCCGCCTGATAGCCCCCATTAAAATTATCGGAAACAACGGATGGAATCTGCATCCCATTGCCAAACTGTCCAATTGACAGATCAACGGTAATCAGCGGAATATTGGCCATGGCAAAACGCATGTAAAGATCCAGATTGGCAAGACTGCTGCTGGGATAAAAGATAACTCCGGAAACCCGGTCGCGGTAAAGTTGTTCCAGAATCTTACGCTCGTTACTTGGCTTGGAACCGGAGTTCATGATAGATAAGTAAATATTATTTTCTGTAAGAATAGGGTTCAAACCCGACAACACTTCGGAAGGAGAATCTAATTGTTCGGAAAACGGGAGTACAAGCGTAACAATCTTCGGCGAGAACTGCTGTGCAGGCATTTGAAAATCCGCCCGTACATGGCTGCCGCTTCCGCGTTTTCGATCAATATATCCAATCCGTTTTAATTCATCCAATGCGCGTTTGGCCGTGATGCGGCTGACCCCATACTCTGCCGTCAATTGATTCTCCGTTGGAAGCAGTGCACCGGGCTTCCAACTGCCCGAATCTATATTTTCTTTCAGATTTAAAAAAATCTGCTCAAATAACGGCTCTGCCATAGGTGTATCGTCCCCTTCAATATTTTAATTTGTACTTATCTGTTACGAGATGTGAAACCTTATTGATCTATTAATAAAGTTTAATAGATATAATTGATGATATAAATTTTATCTTGAAAGTCAAGTATTTTAATAAATTCCTTTTGGATGATCTCATTTATAGTGAAAAAAATAATTTTTAATTTGATTTTATTTATTTTTATTGACAGTATCATTTTGCGCTTTTATAATAATTTGTATAGCAAAAAGATATATCATTTACAGACGATGCTTTAAAGATGATATATGAACATGAGAAGAAGCCGGTTAATATGAAGAACAGAAATGAGCGATCATGACTGAATCGGACACGGAAGGGTATCGCCAAGACAGAACAGGAGTGAAATTTAATGAAAAATAATCTTCAGTTTGACCTGAACTATCAGTGGATGCTGTTGGAACAGCCGCTTGGCTGTACAGCGGAACAGTTGCCTCTGGTCGAAAAACAAATGAAAAACGGCATGCCGTGCAGTTTGCCGTGTGACGTTCATATGCCGCTGATCGCTGCCGGAAAAATTAAGGATCCGGTGTTGGCAGATTATTCGTTTGAAAGTGAATGGGTGGCAGATCGTTCCTGGTGGTTTTTCAAAAAATTTTCTGTCTGCAATGAAGTAACATCGTATTTCTGTGAGCTTGTGTTGGAATCCATTGATACCCACGCACAGGTGTTCCTGAACGGACAGTTGGTAGGGTTCAGCGAAAGTGTTCATATTCCCTTTGTGCGTGATGTCAGTTCTCTGCTGAAATCGGGAGAAAATCAACTGGCGGTTCGTGTTACAACGGGACTGGAGCAAGTAAGTGATGCCGACCTTGCTGAAATAAATTCTGCGGTTTGCCACGAGCGAGACAACGGATGTCCCGAGCGGGGAGATATTCGGCGTGCGTTTGTACGCAGACCGCAATATTCCACCGGATGGGATTGGGGAGCAAAGATTCCCACTTGCGGCATTGTGGGAAATGCATATCTGCGGTTTGAGGAAAAGGCAATCATCCGCGGGGTGAACCTGTGGGTGGAACGCCTGGATGCCCCTGCGATTCTATGCGCTGAGATTGAAACAGAGCTGTTGAACAAATTTGGCACTGCAGATGCGGAATTTCAACTGGAAATGTACGATGATGGAAACTTGTGCGCGGTCGCTTCTCTTTCTGATCAGTTGCTGTGTTCCGGGAGTAATTTTTCCATGCTGCGTTTTGAGTTGCAGAATCCGCAGCTCTGGTGGCCGAACGGAATGGGGAAACAGCCGCTCTATACCGTGCGCGTTTCAATCAGAATAGGAAACACCGTCAGCAGCTACCCTGAGTTTCGTTTTGGTGTACGCACCATTACCTTAAACACCGCCAGACAATCTGAAGAAAATCGAGCTTTTGAGTTAATTGTTAACGGTGTACCGATTTTCTGTAAAGGAGGCAACTGGATTCCCTGCGACTCCATCTATGCGCGTGTAACTGACAAAACCTATCGTACACTCGTCAGCCAGGCCGCACAGGCAAATTTCAATATGCTGCGCGTTTGGGGCGGGGGGATTTATGAACGGGATATATTTTATGACGCATGCGATGAAGCTGGAATCCTGTTATGGCACGATTTTATGTTTGGATGTTCGGCATATCCCGATCACAGGGAGAATTTTCGGGAGCTTTGCCGACAAGAGATGAATGTTCAGACCAAGCGGCTTCGCTGCCATGCCTGTATGGCCATGTTCTGTGGAAACAATGAAGATCACTGGATATTTAATCCGGTAGACAATCCAAAATGGGGATTGCAGTATTCGGGCGAAATGCAGTTTGGATTGCTGTTGGCAAACCAAACTGCAGTCGAGGTAATTCGTGCCAACTGCCCGCAGATTCCATACTGGCGGTCTTCTCCCTATGGAGGAGATCTTCCGAATAACGAATCTGTGGGGGATGTGCATCATTGGCACCGATGCATGATGAATCCAAACATGGCAGTAAGAATTGAGCCGCAAGAATATGATAAAGCTGATGGTCGGTTTATTTCAGAATACGGATATCCGGGGCCGACGAGCAGAAAGACAATGGAAGAATACTTTGATGGTAAACCGGTAGAACGTAATAGTCTGGTTTGGAATTTGCACACGAATACATTTGAAAAAGATACCGTTGCGGCGGGAATTGAAAAACATTATCGTCCGGCAGAAGATCTTTCACTGGACGAATACATTCTTTACGCCGGAATGGTACAGTCGTTGATGTATGGTTATTCACTCGATTCGTTTCGTTTCCGTACAGACTGCGGAGGCGGCTTGTTCTGGATGTATCATGATACATGGGGAGAGGTTGGTTGGACGATTATTGACTATGCACGGAGGCGGAAAATCTCCTATTATGGAGTAAAACGCGCCTTTGAGCCGGTGCATGCTATTCTGCGTTGCAAAGAAAAAAATTATCAAGTGCTGATAGCCAACGATACAGATCATCCGTTGGATTTTTCCGCAAAGACTGGGTATTTGTCCTTCGATGGTATTCAAGATCATACCCGTACAGTTTCCATCTGCGTTCCAGTACACAGCAGAACCATCGTTTTTGAAGGTGAACTTGGGGAAGAAGATCTTTCTATGGGCACCTTTGTTTTCTGGCCCGATGCAGTGTGTGCACCGGCTATACTGCGAGTTCACGACTGGCGCAATCTGCATCTTCCGGATGCCATATTGCAGATAACTCAGGAAGATGACGGTGCCGACCGCCTCATTACCGTCTATTCGGATCATTTTGCCCATGGTATTCACTTTGACGATCATTATGAAGCGCAAGACAATTATTTTGATTTGCTGCCGGGTCAGAAGAAAACGGTCCGTGTGTTCTCCGCTGCCGGTCGCTCGTTGAGAATCAGCACTGTTGCAGTGACGCCTTCACAACATACCGTTGGATAATAGGTTTCAGCCGGGAAAGGAGAAAAATATTATGGAAAAAACTATTTACGAGCAAGCGCGTCAGAAAGCCCTTGCCATATACGAAAAAGCGCACATTGTTCTGACATCACAAGAAAAAGCAAATCTGGAAGTTGCGGATTTCGGTCTGAATGATTTGGAACGAACCGGACTGGAAATTATAACTTACGTGAATACAGAGCGATGTTGTGCAAAGGAAATGGTACTCTTTCCGAGACAAACCTGTCCTGAACATCGTCATGCACCAATTGAGGGAACCCCCTACGTCGGAAAGGAGGAAACCTTTCGTGTCCGGTTTGGTACGTGCTATCTTTATGTAGATGGAGAGGTAACAGAAAATCCGGCCTGCAATCCGCCAGAGGGCAGAGAGACTTGGTATACCGCCCGGCATGAAATAATGTTGTTACCTGGCGAACAATATACGCTGCACCCCAATATGCGTCACTGGTTTCAGGCTGGACCGGAAGGTGCCGTTATTTCGGAATTCAGCACTAAAAGCTATGATGAATACGATATTTTTACCGACCCGGATATTATACGGTTACCAATCGTAGAATAAGAGGTAGACAAACCATGAGCAGTTATTTAAGTGCTGCGCAGGGAAAAGATTTTTTCGGCAACTGTGCTTTTATCAGTGTGGATATTCAAGAACAAGGTTGGAACCCAGCCAAGGCTGTACATATTACACCGAAACAGCTACTGAAAATTTGGAGCAGAATGGGCATTATCTGGAGGGATGTAAATGCAGGCATCGACTTTTTCATTACACTGCAATGCCAAACGCACTGCGAGTAGCAGAAATCTGCAGAGCTGCGAAAATGCCCATGATTTTTATTCACTGGACCAGTGGTTATATAGATAAAATCGAAATTGATCCATACAACCGTAAAGAGTTGGCCAATGCTGACCTCCGGCGTGAATGACTAGCAGATGCTTTTTGTATCCGTCGGGAGGAGTATGTGTTGGACAAAACCAGTCAGGATTCTTTTCTGAGCACTACGCTTTCCTTTATGCTTACCAATCTGAAAGTAAAAATCTAATTTTCATCTATTATGAAAATGCAAAGCATGAAGCGATTGCGTTTGAGCAATTCTTTGCCAGTGATCTTCATATGACTGTAGATACGGAAAGCACAAATACGGAAACATTCTATGTGAACGGTTCAAAAGGGTTGTATTTTGACAATAAGGGTATAAGGAAAATTATTTGGTCGGATGATAGATACTGTTATCGGATATCTGGTTCCCTTTCAAAATTTGAATTGTTAAAAATCGGGAAATCTATAAAAGCTAAAAAATAAAATATTTTCCAATTTTATGTCACAAAACACTCCTCTCAATTGTTATTGTTATTAGAACGCAAAAAAACGTTCAAATGCAAAATGAAGTGACCCCAAAAAGTTAGACGAATATATAAATCAAGCAGCCGAGAGGGCTTGCTGTCTGTGAAGAGCAGGCGGCAGGCCCTTTAGCTTTCCTTGCTGC
>CAKXIK010000065.1 GCA_934875675.1 uncultured bacterium | reverse complement strand
TTTGTGGTGAACTCATTATACCATATCTCGCGGGAGGCTTCCTCTCTTTTTGGGTCACATCATTTTAACACATACAGCAAAAAAATTATATCGGTAATTTTCCGGGGTTTTTATTTCGGGGTAAGGCAGCAAATAAAACCGCCAATTAAGATTACGCTTTAATTATAATGTGTAAGGTGGCAAATAACTTGATTGATAAGATAAAACTGAAATATCTTGTGTGAAAAAATACAAGAAAAAGGTACGTAAAACGAAAAAACAGGATTAGCGACACAAAAAATAGGCAAAAGACAAGCAATTTCCAATGGTTTCACGTGAAACATTCCAATAAAGGCTTTTCATTCTTCCGGGGCTGTGATATAATAAAAAAATAGACGCACAAACAGGCTAATCTTTACCTGAAAGGCCTGCAAGCGGATTCATCTGCCGGATGTTTGATGATGGCAGTTGCCGTCGCTTTGTATATTACTTCAGAATCGGAGGAAAATATATGGGAAAAGTGATTGCGGTCACAAATCAAAAAGGCGGAGTGGGGAAAACAACAACTTGCGTTAATTTAAGTGCCTCATTAGGGGCGCGCGGCTTTCGTGTGCTGCTGATTGATATTGACCCACAGGGAAATTCCACACAGGGGCTTGGTGTTGCAAAACAAAAGGTCCAAAAATCGACTTATGATATTTTTGTGGATGGCCTTGCCGCAGAAGAAGTTTTGGTTCATACTGAATTCAATAATGTGGACTTGCTTCCTACAAACAACGCATTGATTGGTGCCGAAATTGAGATGGTAGACGTTCCGGAGCGCGAATATCGGCTGAAACGTTCTCTTGCAACCCTGCGTGCATCATATGATTTTATTTTTATTGACTGCCCGCCGTCACTTGGATTGCTGACATTGAATGCGCTTTGCGCAAGTGATACGTTTATTTTGCCGATTCAGTGTGAGTTTTACGCCCTGGAAGGGCTTTCTCAATTGATGAACCATATTCGCATCGTTAAAAGAAAGTTTAATCCAACACTGGAAACCGAAGGCGTTTTGCTGACCATGTATGATGGAAGACTAAACCTGACGCAACAGGTAGTGAATGAGGTTAAAAAATATTTTCCACGAAAAGTTTATCGGACGGTTATTCCGCGTGCAGTTCGCCTTTCGGAAGCACCGAGTTTTGGACAGCCGGTGCTTTATTATGACCGTAGTTCCAAGGGCTCATTGGCATATGAGGAACTTGCCAGTGAATTTGCCGCAAACAACCGCAGCAATGCATAGTTTCACGTGAAACATTTTCGCAGGAGATTAAAAAACAAATGAAATGATATAGAATTAGGAGAGGGGAGATCGGATTGGCGGCCAAAAAGGGAGGTCTCGGCAAGGGGCTGGAAGCATTGTTTGCCGATAATGCCATCGAAGAGGATAATTCGGCAGTTAAGCTGAAAATCAGCGAGATTGAGCCAAACCGGGAACAACCGCGAAAAGAATTTGATGACGCTGCTTTGGCAGAACTGGCGGATTCTATTGCACAGCATGGTGTTTTGCAGCCGCTTTTGGTACGGCCGCTGATTGGCGGTGGGTATCAGCTGGTTGCTGGGGAACGCCGTTGGAGAGCGTCGCGCATGGCGGGGCTCACAGAAGTTCCGGTTGTTATCCGGCAGATGAGCGATCAGGAAATGATGGAGCTTGCGCTGATTGAAAATCTGCAGCGTGAAGATTTAAGCCCGATGGAAGAATCGGAAGGCTATCGCACACTGATGGAAAGCTATTCTCTTACGCAGGAAGAGGTTGCCCGTATTGTGGGAAAATCACGCCCTGCCATTGCAAATTCGCTGCGGTTGCTTTCACTGCCCAAAGAGGTTAGTGAAATGGTGCGCAACGGGGAATTGAGTGCTGGTCATGCGCGTGCACTGCTAGCATTCCCGCAAAACGAAATGCTCACGCGTGCAAAAAACGCGATTGAACAGGAATTGACGGTACGTGACCTTGAAAAACTGGCAAAATCTGCGTCCGTCGGGAAGGTGGCGCCGAAAGCTCCGCCGTCAACCAAGCGCGCCACCTTTTTCGATGAGGTGGAGATCGCGCTGACACAGCAGCTTGGCCGACGTGTTCGTGTTACAATGGGAGCAGGAAAAAAGGGCAAGCTGGAAATCGAATTTTACAACCAGGAAGAACTGCAGGATCTTGCCATGCGGCTTGGAAAAGAATAAATGTGAAAATCGAAAGGGTTTGAATCATAATGGTAGATATTAAATTAATCCGCAGCAATCCCGATTTTGTCAAAGCAGCCGTCAAAAAACGTGAAATGGATCTCGATCAGATCATTGATGAAATTCTGGAGCTTGATCAAAAACGCCGCGAGGTTACCGGAAAAGTGGAAGCAATGAAGGCAGAACAAAATGCCGACAGTAAAAAGATTCCGCAGATTAAAAAAGAAGGCGGAGATGTTTCCGAACTGATGGCGCAAATGAAGGCGCTTTCGGAGCAGATTAAGGAAGGCGGAGAAGAGCTTTCTTCTTTGGAAGAGGATCAGAAACAAAAGTTGCTTTGTCTGCCAAATCTGCCGGATGAAGACGTTGCAGCCGGAGGAAAAGAGCAAAACGTTCCGCTTCACTATTTTAAAGAACAACCAAAATTTGATTTTGAGATTAAAAATCACGTAGATCTGTGCGAATCGCTCGGCATGATCGATTACCAGCGAGGCGCAAAGCTTTCCGGTGCCGGTTCCTGGGTTTATCGCGGTGCAGGCGCAAGAATGGAGTGGGCTCTGCTTAATTTCTTTGTGGAAGAGCATCTCAATGACGGTTATGAGCTGATTTTACCGCCGCATATGCTTGGATATGAATGCGGCTACGTTGCAGGACAATTCCCGAAATTTAATGATGAAGTATACTGGATTCAAAACCCCACCAGCAATGACCCTAAATTTCTGCTGCCGACAGCAGAAACTGCTCTGGTAAACCTGCATCGTGATGAGGTTTTGACGGGAGAGGAACTGCCACGTAAATATATTGCGTATACCCCCTGCTACCGCCGGGAAGCCGGAAGCTACCGCAGTGAAGAACGCGGTATGATTCGCGGACATCAGTTTAATAAGGTTGAAATGGTGCAGTATACCAAGCCGGAAGGTTCTGACGATGCTTTTGCGGAGATGGTTGGCAAGGCAGAGCGCCTTTTGCAGGAACTTGGTCTGCATTATCGCCTGAGTAAGCTTGCCGCAGGAGACTGCTCGTTCTCCATGGCGCGCACGTATGACATCGAAGTCTGGATTCCTTCGATGGGAATTTATAAGGAAGTGAGCTCGGCTTCCAATGCTCGCGACTATCAGGCTCGCCGTGGCAATGTGCGTTATCGTGGGGACGATAAAAAGCTGCATTTTGTGCATACGCTGAATGCATCCGGTCTGGCAACCAGCCGTGTAATGCCTGCCATTGTGGAACAGTATCAGAACGCGGACGGTTCGGTCACGGTTCCCGAAGTGCTGCGCAAGTTTATGGGCACCGATATTATTAAAAAGTAAATTCCAAACAGGGCAATTGGCTGCTGTGCGATGCGATTTGCGCGTACAGCAGTTTTTTGTTGTTTGCGAAATTCGTCATTAAAAAACAAGGCAGTTTTCCACAGAAGTTTAAAACTTTGTGGAAAACTGCCTTGTTCAAGAGAAAGGGGGAGGAGAGAAGAAAAAGGACGATTGAAGCGAAATGCAAAAAGGTGGATTCAACCCGAAAGTCCACACATGGAATCAACAGAAATTTGCAATAATCGACTTCAAATTTAAGTTTACAATAGCATAATAAAATATGAAAGTCAACAAACATTACAATACTGTAATATTTTGTAATATATTTGTAATATTTTCAGACTTGTGTGAGTAAGGCAGCAAGATCTGCAGAAACGGGTGCTCCATATTCACTTACCTGCCAGCTTTCTGAAAAATGCACAGAATTAGCATATTCCTCGCCATATTGAACCGCCAGACAATGGCGCACGGCATCATCCACATCGCCTGTCTGGGATTCAAACATTGTACGGGCGTAATGCAGCCGCTCCTCATAAGTTTTGCCTGCTAAATCCACTTTGTCATCAATCCAGGGAAGCCAATCTAAAAATTGAGATTCATGACAACATTCCAGTTGAAATAATGTTTCGCGGGCAAAGTCGGCAGAAATCGCATAGTCCGGTCGAAAAGGTGTCGGTTCCGTAAAAGAGTCGTGCCAGTAAAGAATGGAAGGGACGGTGCGAAGAGGCGGGATTTCCTCACAAATGGCGGGAACCCCGAGCAAATAGGAACAATCCTGTACAAGCTGAGCGGTTGCACGGTGATCGGGGTGATAATCGCATGGGCGGTTGGTAAAAATGACATCCGGTGCAAAGGTTCGGATGGAACGCATCACCGCATCACGTGCTTCTAAAGATGGAATCAGGCGGCCGTCGTCAAACGGAAGAATTTCGTAAGTTATGCCAAGCAAAGCTGCAGAGCGTTGTGCCTCTTTTGCACGAATGGCAGCCAGCTCACTGCCGCGAAGGGTTTGGTGCCCGGCATTGCCCGTGGTTGCAGAAACAAAATGTACGGTGCAGCCATTTGCAACCAAGCGGGACGTAATTGCATAAGTGGAAAGGTCACAGTCGTCGGGGTGTGCGCCAATCATCATGGCACGGAGAGGACGGGTAGACAAAAAAATCAGCCTGCCTTTCTTATTTTATTTGCTGTTTACAAAGAGATAACAGTATTAGTATAGTACAGCGTGTTTTGGAATACAACCCTGATACGTGCTGCAAAAAAAAGAACCAAAAATGGGGATATTCCGTTATGAAAAAAGAAATATAAATTCATAACAATCGCTTGGGGAATACTACTTGCAATTCACACATTGAACCGCTAAACTTAAAGAAGAAAATACCGCAGAGAATTAAAGAAGCATTCAAATCAGGATGCAACCCGGTTTGGCAGCAAATCAGAACAACCGCCTCCGGAGAGAAAGGATTGAATCACATGGCGGATCACAGTATTTTTGAAGTTTTGGGCCCGGTCATGATCGGCCCTTCCAGTTCACACACAGCAGGAGCAGCGCGGCTTGGCAGAGCAGCACGGCAAATTTGCGGCAAAAAATTTAACGCCGTACATTTTTTGCTGCATGGTTCTTTTGCTAAGACATACCGCGGGCATGGCACCGACAAAGCGTTGGCAGCCGGCGTGCTTGGTATGATGCCATATGATGAAAATCTCAAGGACGCGTTGGAAATTGCACAAAGGCATGAAATTGAGCTTTCCTTTGAGCCCACAGATCTTGGCGATTGCCATGAGAATACCGCGCGTATTATTTTCTCGTTGATCGACGGAGGCACCTTTTATGTGCAGGGATCATCTGTTGGCGGCGGTTCGATATTAATTACCGATATTGACGGATTTGAAACGGAGATTACCGGCGAATATCCCACTATTGTGATCGGTCATACGGACAAGCCGGGCGTAGTCAGCGACGTTTCCACTGCATTGGCCGGTGCCGGAATCAATATTGGTGTAATGCGTGTCAAGCGGCGTGAACGCGGGATGCAGGCATCCATGACGATTGAAACCGACGAAAAAATTCCGATGGCTGTAACGGAAGAGCTGATGAAGCTGGAGCATGTAAATACGGTTCGCGTATTAAACCCGATTGAGTAATTCTATTAAAGAAGGCAAAGTCGGCGGATCATTTAAATTTTATACCGTTTCAACACAAATTACGATTAGTTTGCTCCGCGAAAGGATGACAGGATTCTATGTTATATCAGAATGGCGCACAACTGCTTGAATATATGAAAAAAAACGAAATGAACAAAATTTCCGAGGCGGTTCTTGCCAAGGAAATGCTGATGACTGACAAAAGCGAGGAAGAAATCCGCGCACGTACCGCAGAGCATTATGCGGTTATGAAGCAATCTGCCACACGCGCCTTGACCGAAAAAGTGGAAACGGTGGGCGGCATGATCAGCGGAGACAGCAAAAAGATGGAGGATTACCGAAAAACCAGCGCAACGCTTTGCGGAGATACCATTGCAAAGGCGATGGCTCGTGCGCTTTCCTGCTCTGAAGTGAACGCATCCATGGGAAAAATCTGTGCGGCACCGACTGCCGGTGCCTGCGGAATTTTGCCTGCTGCCGTGTTTACGGTGGCAGAAGAGTTGAATGCATCCACAACAGACGTGACAGACGCCATGATTACGGCGGCAGGAGTGGGTGCAATTATTACCGAAAATGCAACGGTCTCGGGTGCAGAGGGCGGATGCCAGGCAGAGTGCGGAACCGCAGCGGCAATGGCGGCGGCGGCGGTGGTTCAGCTGCGCGGCGGCAGTGCGGATATGGCACTTTGTGCGGCGGGAATTGCGCTCGAAAACATTCTGGGACTTGTTTGTGACCCCATTGCCGGAATCGTGGAGGCTCCGTGCGCAAAACGCAACGCCTCCGGTACCGTTAATGCGATTCTTTCGGCTGACCTTGCGCTTGCAGGAATCCGCAGCGATGTTCCGTTTGACGAGGTGGTCACTGCGATGTATCATGTCGGTCGCGCACTGCCCACTTCGCTGCGTGAAACGGCACTTGGCGGAATTGCAGCTGCACCAACGGCAAAAGCAATTGCAAGACGTATTTTCGGCAACTGATGTGCGCAAAAAATCTCATTTAAACTATACTTTTGCAAGGGGTGACGGGATGTCGCCCCTCAAAAAATTAGGAGGAGACCCTTTTTGGAATTTCTTGCAGAAAATTTTGATGTGATTGTCATTGGTGCAGGCCATGCCGGAATTGAAGCGGGATTGGCATCCGCAAGGCTGGGCTGCCGCACCGGTGTGTTTACCATTAATATGGATGCCGTGGGGAATTGCCCCTGCAATCCTTCCATTGGCGGAACGGCAAAAGGCCATCTGGTGCGCGAGATTGATGCACTCGGCGGCGAAATGGGAAAAACAGCGGACGACTGCTGCTTGCAGATGCGGATGCTCAACCGCGGAAAGGGCCCGGCGGTACATAGCCTGCGTGCACAGATTGACCGCAGAGAATATTCCAAGGAAATGAAGCACAAGCTGGAGCTGCAGGAAAATCTGTTTTTAAAGCAGGGCGAAATTTGTGACCTGCGGCGCACGGATGAAGGGCAGTGGGAGTGTGTGACGCGGCTGCATGCAGTTTACCGTGCAAAATGCGTTGTGCTTGCGACAGGAACCTTTCTGGGCGGCAGGATTTATGTGGGCGATGTTTCCTATGAAAGCGGACCGGACGGAATGTTCCCTGCCGGATTTTTGAGCGAACCGCTGCGAAAGCTCGGTGTGGGCTTGCGCAGGTTTAAAACAGGAACCCCCGCACGAATTTTGCGAGGATCAATTGATTTCACCAATTTGCAGGAGCAGCCCGGCGATGAACCGGTGACGCCGTTTTCCTATGACGATCTGGAGCATCCGCCGAAGAACAGCGCGGTTTGCCACATGATTTGGACGAATGCCAAAACAAAGGAAATTATTCAGAAGAACATTGACCGCTCTCCGCTTTACAGCGGCAAAATTGAGGGAATCGGTCCGCGCTACTGCCCGAGCATTGAGGACAAGATTGTGCATTTCCCGGATAAAGAGCGTCATCAGCTGTTTATTGAACCGTGCGGCGCAGACACGGAGGAAATGTACCTGCAGGGGGCATCGTCCTCTCTGCCGGAGGATGTGCAGCTGCAAATTTACCATTCACTGCCCGGCTTGGAGCACGTGCAGATGATGCGCGTTGCGTATGCGATTGAGTATGACTGTGTTGACCCGCAGGAGCTTGCGCCGACGCTCGAATTTAAGGCGCTGCAGGGGTTGTTTGGTGCAGGCCAATTTAATGGCAGCTCCGGTTATGAGGAAGCTGCTGCACAGGGTCTGATTGCCGGAATCAATGCCGCAATGCGCGCGAAGGGAAAAGAATTGCTTGTGCTTGACCGCGCCAGCTCCTATATTGGTACGCTGATTGACGATCTTGTGACAAAGGGAGTAATGGACCCCTATCGCATGATGACCTCTCGGTCGGAATACCGGCTTGTGCTGCGACAGGACAATGCCGATGAACGCCTGATGCCAATTGGGCACGAAATCGGTTTGATTCATGAGGAAAGCTGGCAACGCTTTTTAAGCCGCAAGGCGCAAAAGGAAGCGGAAATTAAGCGTGTGGAAAACCTGACACTTTCACCTACCGAGCAGCTCAACGCGATTTTGACCCAATGCCAGACCGCACCCGTCACGACCGGTGTGCGCATGAGCGAGCTGCTGAAACGTCCGCAGGTAAGCTATGAAGCACTTGCTCCCGTGGATGCCACCCGACCGGATTTGCCCGCGGCAATCTTTGAGCAGGTGGAGACTGAGATTAAATATGAGGGCTACATCCGACGCCAGCAGTCACAGATTGCCGAAATGCGCCGTCTGGAAGTGAAAAAGCTGCCGCAGGAGCCTGCATTTGATTATCACACCGTCACAGGACTGCGGCTGGAAGCACAGGAAAAGCTGAATAAGGTTCGTCCGCTGAACATTGGTCAGGCATCGCGCATTTCCGGTGTCAGCCCTGCCGATATTTCGGTGCTGCTGATTCGCAGCAAAACCCGCGAATTGCAGGGAGAGTGAGATGGTTCGGTGAAAAGGGCTGTAAAAATTGCGAGAGTGATATGTATCGTACTTTTTTCTGCCGGAGTTTTTATGGGCATTTTGGGCAGACTGCTCTGCATTCGCGACAATCGTAATTTTACCGAAAAGCAGCCGGAGTTTTTTGTTGCAGAAGAAATTGACACGGTTTTTCAAGATGACGGGTTGCTTTATGTCTGCTATCAGGATGCGTCCTGCGTCAATGTATATCGTGAATCGGGCGAATTTCTTTGGGCGGTTTCCACACCGTATTTACGCAATACCTATTTTGAAATAAGTGATCAGAGTTTAATTGTTTACAATGGAACCGACGCTTATCTCTATGACAAACAAACAGGGGATTTTATCAAGCAGTCTGCGTCTGAAACGATGAACTTGTCTTTCGAATGGCAAAAGGAGAGCTGCGAAACCGACACTTTCTCGGCGGGTGATTTCTGTTTTGATTCCTATTGTGTTTATCAGATTCAAAGCGATGGCGGGAGAGCAGTGATCGTTTCACGTCCGTGGTGGTATCTGATTTTTAACTTTTCGCTGTGCTGGATTGTTGGTTTTGCGGGTGCAGCCGGAATCGGCATGATCAGTTTGTTTGAACAAATAAAAAAGCCGAAAGCGGTAAAAACGGAAATCAAAGATGCAAAGGCGAAAAAAATAAAAAAATATTTGCAGGTTACAACGGTTGTTCAGGGGACTTATACCGTTTTTAATGTTGTTCTGTCCTTTTTGGGAGCTTGGCTTTGTATTGGAATTATTCCAATAGCATTGCATTTTATGGTTTCCATGATGGTTATCAGTAATCAAATTTCCAATTGCCATTTTTCCCGCAATAACGGGCTTCATATAGACAGGTGGCTTGCCTTCGATATTGCTTCCTTTATTGCGGCATTTCTTTCGGTGGTAATGGTTGCAGCCGTTGCAGCGTAATCCATCCAAGCGTTTTGCTTACCAAAAATGATTTTAAAATGTAGAATTAATACAAAATTATACGGAAAGGATTTGCCTTATGATCCCATTCGAGCTATTGCGCAGCGGTTTTGCAGCGCGGAAAATTTTTTTAAGCCAGCCTGCAGAGCAGCGGTTTGACCGCTATGCACAGCTGCTGGTGGAATGGAACGAGAAAATGAATTTAACGGCAATCACAGAGCCGGAGGCAATTACAATCCGCCATTTTCTGGACAGCGTCTCTCTTTTGACTGCTGTGGAGCTGCCGGAGGGTGCAAGCTTGATTGACGTTGGCACCGGTGCAGGGTTTCCTGCGGTTCCGCTGAAAATTGTGCGCGAGGATTTGCAGGTGACGCTGCTCGACAGCCTGCAAAAGCGGCTCAATTTTCTCGATGCGGTGAGCAATGCGATTGCACTTCCGATGACCACCGTTCATGCGCGTGCGGAAGAGGGAGCAAGGCAGAAAACACTGCGCGAACAGTTCGATTTTGCAACTGCGCGCGCGGTTGCTGCATTGCCGGTGCTTTGCGAATACTGTCTGCCTTATGTAAAGGTTGGCGGATGCTTCGTTGCCATGAAGGGGCCGGATTGTTCGGAGGAAATTGCAAGTGCAAAAAATGCGATCGGTCAGCTTGGCGGCAAGCTGGAAAGCACCCGGGAGGAAACGCTCGAGGACGGCAGCGGACGCACGTTAATTGTGATTCGCAAAGTGAAAGAAACGCCCGCAGCATATCCCCGCCAGAGCGCGAAGATCGCAAAAAAGGCTCTGTGACACAGAAAAAAGATAGAAAATATGCTGATTTTGTTATAATTTGTCGAAATAATACGAACAGTAGAATATGAATACAGAAAACCCGCACCAAAGAGGAACCGTCCAACATTCTTCTTCAGCGCGGGTTTTTCAAATAAATTCACGTTCGTCTGGTGACAAGGAAAATTTTGTTGACTCATCAGGATAGCTTCCGAGTGCACTTTTGCCTAACCGAAGAGCGGTGTGGAGAGATAGCGGTCTCCGGTATCGGGCAGCAAAACCACAATGGTTTTGCCGGCGTTTTCCGGCCGGAGGGCGATTTGCTCGGCGGCCCAGAGAGCAGCGGCGGAAGAAATGCCCGCCAGAATCCCTTCGTGTGCGGCAAGGTCTTGTCCGGTGCGGTAAGCGTCCTCTTCCCAGACAGTGATAATTTCATCATATGCGGTTCGGTCAAGCACTTCGGGGATAAAGCCGCCGCCGATTCCCTGCAGATTGTGAGGACCCGGTTTTTTGCCGCTCAGAACCGCACAGCCTGCGGGTTCCATGGCAACGATTTGGATAGCGGGGTTCTGCTTTTTTAAATAGTGTGATACACCCGTCAGCGTTCCGCCTGTTCCCACGCCCGCCACAAAGAAATCCACTTTTCCATCGGTATCACGCCAGATTTCGGGGCCGGTGGTTGCCTCGTGCGCAGCAGGATTTGCGGGATTGGAAAACTGGCCGGCAATGATGCTGCCGGGAATGGATTGGTGCAGCTCCTCTGCCTTGTCCATTGCGCCGCGCATTGCCTGAGCACCGGGGGTTAGCACAACCTCCGCCCCGTATGCCTTGAGCAGGGCAATGCGCTCGTGGCTCATGGTATCCGGCATGGTGAGAATTACATGGTATCCGCGCGATGCTGCAATGGCAGCCAGTCCGATTCCGGTGTTGCCGCTGGTTGGCTCAATAATGGTTGCACCGGGTTTTAGCAACCCCTTTTGTTCGGCATCGTCAATCATAGACTTGGCAACACGATCCTTTGCGCTGCCTGCAGGATTGAATGATTCCAGCTTTGCAAGTACGCGGGCATTCAAATGGTGTTCGCGTTCCAGATTGCAAAGCTCCATGAGCGGTGTGTGGCCGATTAACTCGTCGAACGAACGGATAATATGTTCCATCGTTAGACCATCCCTTTCCAAAGCCGTACTGTGGCCGATAATATTGTTATTTTATCACGGACAGAATAAAAAGGAAAGTGTCTTGCGCCGAAAAGCGCCTTTTGTTTCATTGCGATTGCCTGTTTTGGCTGTTGCAGAATGACCAAAGATAAATTTAAAAATTCGGTTGTTTTTTGGTTGACGATGCAGCAAGGAAAAGGCTACAATAGATACAAATCAAGGTGATGAAAACAAATTTATCTTGAAACGGTAGAGAAAAATCTTTGAAATAATAAGATGGACAGAACAAACCGTTGAAACTTTGCGGTTTAAGGAAAGGAATGGTCATTTCGTGGAAGCCGTCTGGAAAATGCTTGCAGAAGAGTTTGATAGCAATTTGCCGCGATTAACAGCAGTATATGTGCGTGAAAGTGATGGTACGATTGGATTTGCGTACCCAAGCGGGGAGAATTGCGCAGGTTTTATTTTTGAACATTCTATTCATTCGGCATATGATATGCCGCCAAAATTTCGGTTTGACTTTGCAGCGTATGAACAGCGCACAGACGGATTACATAAAAATCGTGCGCTGTTTGCAAAGCAGACGTTTCAGCCTTCGCTGATTCGGCGTAAAATTGAGTATACCAATCTTCCGCTGATTGGAACCGAGCGTTTTGGCAGAGTGGTGGATGGCTCACTCAGCTGGATTTTCGATTTTACCTGTCGTACGGAATGGTTTCGGTTTGAACAGGAGCTGGTTTCGCTTTTGCGCAGCGACGAAGAGCTTTCGGCATCTATCGACGGCGAAGTTCTTAGCGTTCAATTTAATGATATTGTGTATTACATTGCATCCTCACAACCGTTTGCTGCGGCTGTGTACCGAGATGAAACAGATCTGAAGCAGGAGGCGGCAGGGAAGGGGACAGCACGGGCTTCCAAGGGACATGTCCTTGCCATCCGGCAGCGTTTTTCCCTTGCCTCTTTGCAGCGCACGCAGATGACGTTTGGAATTAGCACGGTGTCCCCTCAAAAGGCGAAGGAAGCAGCAGGTGTGCTTCAAAAAATTGATGGAAAAAATCCGGACAAAGCCATTGCGGGTGCAGAAGATAGGATTGCAAAGACCTGGGATACCTGGTTTGATTCACTCCCGGCGGTTGATTTGCGGGACAAACAGGAAACACGGGCTTACTATAAATGTTGGTCTGTCATTAAAAACAATTATTACGATCATCCCCAGTGGGGACACAGC
>CAKXIK010000064.1 GCA_934875675.1 uncultured bacterium | reverse complement strand
GACTTGAACACCGGAGAGCTTGGGGAAAAGCTTGCTTGTCTCTATCTGCAGCGCAAGGGCTATACTATTCTGAGCCGCAATTATCATTCCCGATGGGGAGAAATTGATATTATTGCGAAGGTTGGCACATATATTGTTTTTGCGGAGGTTAAAACCCGGGCACCGAATGCGATTGCACCCCCGGAGGAAGCAGTCGGCACGGCAAAACGGAGAAAAATTATCCGCACGGCACAACAATATCTTACTGCATTTCCTCAAAAGCTTCAGCCGCGCTTTGATGTGCTTGCCCTGACGATGGAGGGCAACGGCGCCCGCGTGAAGCATTATGAAAATGCATTTGGAGCGGAGGATGGTTATGCGCCTTTTTGACTTGCATTGTGACACGTTGCTGGCGGCAATGAACACCGGAAAAGACTTGCGGCATAATGATCTGCAGCTATCATTTGACAAAGGGAACGGATTTTCCCCGTGGGTGCAGACGATGGCGGTTTTTGTGGAGGACAGCATCCGCGGGCGGGCGGCCCGGCTCATTGTAGAAAGTGCGCAGCGCTTTCTGTTTCATCAGCTGGATGCCGTTCCTGCGATGCGTTTCTGCAGTCAGCCGGAGGACATTGCTGCAGTAGAACAAAATAATGAGACAGGTATCATGCTTTCATTGGAAGGCGGAACCCCGTTGATGGGTGATTTGCGTTCTGTGCGGGAGCTGCGTCAGGTTGGTGTGCGGATGATGACACTTACCTGGAACGGTTCCAATGAGATCGGGGGAGGAACGGCTGCCCCGGGAGGACTGACTGCATTTGGCCGTTGCGTGATTCCCGAAATGGAAGCCTGCGGCATGGTGGTGGATATTTCGCATGCGAGTGATGAACTTTTTGCCGATGTAGCAGAGCTTGCACAAAGGCCGTTTGTGGCATCGCACAGCAATTCCCGCACCATTTGCCCTCATCGGCGCAACCTGACAGATGTGCAGTTCCAGGAAATTGTCCGCCGCGGCGGATTGGTTGGAATTAACCTTTATCCCCAGTTCATCAACGGCGGGGAAGACGCATCTCTGGATGATATTTATCGACATATCGATCATTTCTGGTCGCTGGGTGGTGAGCGGGTTACGGCGATCGGAACTGATTTTGACGGGGCATCAATGCCATCCTGTATTCCGGATGTGGCACATCTGGAACGATTGGGAGATTATCTTCTCGGTAAAAACACCAAGGAAAGCCTTGTGGATGCCCTGTTTTTTAACAACGCTTATAATTTTTTTGCTGGGCTTTGACAGAGTGCCTTCTGTGGTATAAAATGATAAACAGATGAAAAGCAGCAAACCGCAAAATGGTTTTCGGCGGTGTGTTTGCCGATTTTCCGAATGGAAAGGAAGAATTCAAAGATGGAATATTGCAGCACAAGAAACAGCGCTGCTCGTGTGCAGTCTGCGCAGGCAATTGCGCAGGGAATCTCCACTGAGGGAGGTCTTTTTGTTCCCTGCTCTTTTCCGCAGATTGATTATCCCATGCTCTGCGAATTGGAACAAGACGATTATGCAACGCGTGCCGAAAAGCTGATGCGCCTGTTTTTGACCGATTTTTCCGATGAAGAGGTGCGCGAATGTGTGCGCGGCGCTTATACGGATGAGAAATTTGAACCGTCTCCGGCACCGGTTGTTCTGTTGAACAACAGCACTTATGTACTCGAGCTTTGGCATGGCCCAACGTGTGCGTTCAAGGATATGGCGCTGCAAATGCTGCCCCATCTGATGACACGCGCAGCCCAGAAAACCTGTGACGGCAAAACGGTTGTAATTTTGGTTGCAACTTCCGGCGATACCGGTAAGGCTGCGCTGGAAGGCTTCCGGGATGTACCCAATACCAAAATTCTTGTGTTTTATCCCGAAGATGGCGTCAGCCCGATGCAGAAGCTGCAGATGGCAACGCAGGAAGGCGAAAATGTTTCCGTTTGTGCCATTCATGGCAATTTTGACGATGCGCAGACCGGCATCAAGGAAATCTTTACGGATGCTGCGGTTAAGCAGCTGCTGCAAGCGAATAATATGCAGTTTTCCAGTGCAAACTCCATCAACTGGGGTCGTCTGCTGCCGCAGATTGTTTATTATTTTTCTGCTTATTGTGATGCCATGAACAGCGGTGAAATGGATTACAACGGCGAAAAGATAAATTTTGTTGTGCCTACCGGCAATTTTGGTAATATTCTTGCTGCGCACTATGCACGCAAGATGGGGCTGCCGATCAATAAACTAATCTGTGCCTCCAACGCAAACAATGTGTTGACTGATTTTATCCGTACCGGTGTGTATGACCGCAATCGCCCGTTTTTCACCACACAGTCGCCGTCTATGGATATTCTGGTTTCCAGCAATCTGGAACGCCTGCTGTTCGATTTGACCGGCGGTGATGCACGCAAGGTTGGCGCTTGGATGGAGACTCTGAAGACCGTCGGCAGCTATGAGGTGGACGATTCCGTCAAGCAGCAGATTTCTGATTTGTTCTATGGCGACTGGTGCAGTGATGTGGATGCACAGGCAACCATTCGTACCCTTTTTGAAACCGAGGGCTATCTTTGTGATACCCATACGGCGGTTGCGGCGGGTGTATATGAAAAATATGTGCGTGAAACGGGGGATCAGACCCCTACGGTCATCGTTTCCACTGCATCACCGTATAAGTTTGCCGATTCGGTACTGCAGGCGGTAACCGAAGAACAGCAGAATCTGGACGATTTTTCCAAGGTGGACATGCTTTCTGCGGTGACCGGTACACCGGTTCCGGGCCCTATTGCGAATCTGCGCGGTAAGCAAGTGCGCTTTACCAAGAGCTGCGATGTGTCTGAAATGACCGATGCAGTGCTTTCCATGCTTAATATTCACTGATTCTGATTTAGGAAGGGAGGGAAAAGCGCGTGTCGCTTTTTGCAATTGCTGATTTGCACCTTTCCCTCGGTAGCGCAAAGCCAATGGATATTTTCAGCGGATGGGACAACTACGTTCCCCGTCTGGAGGAAAATTGGCATAAAGTTATTACGGAGAAGGACACGGTTGTCATTGCAGGGGATGTTTCTTGGGCGATGAGCCTGAATGAAGCAAAAACCGATTTTGCGTTTCTGAATTCGCTTCCCGGCCAAAAGCTGCTGCTGAAGGGCAACCACGACTATTGGTGGGGCACCCGCAAAAAAATGGATGCCTTTTTGGAAGAGAACGGTTTTCACACCCTGCATATTCTTCACAATTGTGCTTACAAGGTCGGTTCGGTTTCTGTTTGTGGAACACGCGGATGGTTTTATGATGCCGAAGAGGATGTTGACAAAAAGATTCTCAATCGTGAAGTGGGGCGTTTGCAGGCATCGCTGTCAGATGCGAAGTCCGGCACGGAACCTATCGTCTTTTTGCACTATCCGCCGGTTTATGGCGGCGAGCGCTGTGAAGAAATACTTTCTGTTTTGCAGGAGCATGGGATTGGGCGCTGTTACTATGGTCATTTACACGGTCCGTCGATTCGCCGTGCTTTCACAGGAAACTACGGTGGGACGACAATGCGGCTGATTTCCGGTGATGCGGTTGGCTTTCTGCCGGTTTTGGTCGAGAACCAATGAAAAAAGCGCGGGATTTTTCGTTGTTTTACTGTCAGAATCTGCTGAAGGAAAAATTCTTGCAGTTATTTGTTGAAAAATGGCAGATAAATTATTGACAGTTTATTAAAAGTTTTCCGTAACCGACAACAGGGGTGGAAAACTGCAAAAAGTTATGGTATAATCAAAAAATACGTTAACAGCAGGAGGAACAAATTATCATGAGTTTAAAAGAATGCAACAAGGTTGAGACCAATATCCACGAGCTGACAGTCGAATTGGACGGTCAGACATTTGAAAAAGCAGTGAATCAGGCTTTTTTGCGTGAAAACAAGAAAATCGCTCTGCCCGGTTTCCGCAAGGGCAAAGCTCCGCGCAGCATGGTGGAGCGTATGTACGGTGCAGATGTGTTTTATGATGAAGCAATTCGTGCCGTGTATCCCGACGCTGTAGAGGGTGCCGTCACCGAATCCGGTCTGGATGTTATCGATGTTGACAGCTCCACGCTTGAGCTGGTCAGTGCAGGTAAGGATGGTCTTACCTTTAAGGTGAAGGCTACCGTGAAACCGGAAGTTTCCGTTTCGGAATACAAGGGACTTGCAGCAACCAAGAAGTCTGCCGCTGTTTCTGACGAGGAAATCGAGCAGGAGCTCAAGCGCGCTCAGCAGCGTAATGCCCGTATGGTCGCAGTGGAAAACCGCGCAGCGGAAAATGACGATATCGCCGTGATTGATTTTGAAGGCTTTGTGGACGGCGCTGCATTCGAAGGCGGCAAGGGCGAAAATTACAGCCTGACGCTTGGCTCCGGTCAGTTTATTCCGGGTTTTGAAGAGCAGATCGTTGGTCATAAAGCAGAAGAAGAGTTTGACGTCAATGTCAAATTCCCGGAAGATTATCAAGCCAAAGAGCTTGCCGGCAAGGATGCAACCTTTAAGGTGAAGCTGCATGAAATCAAGAAAAATGAGCTGCCGGAACTGGATGACGATTTCGCAAAGGACGTCAGCGAGTTTGATACTCTCGAAGCATACAAAGCACATGTGAAGGAAGATATTGAGCATCGCAAATCCCATTCTGCAGAGGACGATGTGAAAAACCAGCTGATCGACAAAGTGATTGAGAACCTGACTGCTGAGATTCCGCAGGTTATGTTCGAGCATCGTATTGACGATTGCCTGCGTGATTTTGAGTATCGCCTTTCCAGCCAGGGTCTGGATGTGAAATCCTACATGCAGTATACCGGTCTGGATCTGGACGGTCTGCGCAAGCAGTTTGTTCCGCAGGCAGAGCGTCAGGTGAAGCTGCGCCTTGCTCTGGAAAAGATTGCAGAGCTCGAAGCCATCACACCGACCGAAGAAGAGTTGAATGCAGAGTACCAGAAGATGGCTGATGCATACAAGATGGATGTTGAAAAAATTAAGCCGATGGTTCCTGCAAAGGATCTCGCTGCCGATATCGCAGTGGAAAAGGCAATGAAGATTGTGGAAGATGCAGCGAATGTAACCGAAGAAGCTGCTGCGGAATAATTCTCTCAAATATTGCTGAATCATACGCATTTCTTGAAAAACCGGTAAAGACCAAGCAAATTGAGCAAAGTTCTTCGCTCAATTTTGCACCGTTTTTGTTTGGAACTCGTATAAATCTGCCGTAAGGCGCCTATATTTCAACAGGGATCCTGCCAGCCGCTTTTGGAGGGCAGGATTTTCCGGCAGAAAAACTGTATTTGTAACAGGAGGTTGAGCTGCATGAGTCTGGTACCAATGGTAATCGAACAAACCAACCGCGGGGAGCGTTCTTATGATATTTTTTCCCGCTTGCTGAATGACCGCATTATTATGCTTTCGGAAGAGGTAAACGATGCCAGCGCCAGTTTGGTGATTGCTCAGTTGCTTTATCTGGAAGGGCAGGATCCCACAAAGGATATCAGCCTTTATATCAATAGCCCCGGTGGTTCTGTGACTGCCGGAATGGCGATTTATGACACGATGCAGTATGTAAAGTGCGATGTTTCTACCATCTGCATGGGCATGGCTGCCAGCATGGGTGCATTTTTGCTCTCCTGTGGTGCAAAGGGAAAACGCTTTGCTCTGCCGAACAGCGAAATCATGATTCATCAGCCGATGGGCGGCGCACAGGGTCAGGCAAGCGATGTGAAGATTCACGCGGAGCATATTTTGAAAATTCGTGAGAAACTCAATAGCATCCTTTCCGAAAACACCGGTCGTCCTTTGGAAGAGATTGCACGCGATACCGAGCGTGACAATTTTATGACTGCCGAGCAGGCAGCTGCCTATGGTTTGGTAGATAAGGTGCTTTATAAGCGATAATTTGACTTTGAATCTTAGTGAAATTGGGTGATGGAATGTCCCGCAACGAAGAAACGAATGACCGCACTGTACGCTGCTCGTTCTGCAACAAAACGCAGGATCAGGTCCGCAAAATGATCGCGGGTCGCGGCGTTTATATCTGTGATGAGTGCGTTGCGCTGTGCGAAGCGATTCTGGAAGATGAATACGGTATCGCCGGTGCTCACAGCAAACCGAATGTGATGGAAACGGGCAATTCCCTGCCCAAGCCGCAGGATATCAAAGCAAAGCTTGATGAATATGTCATCGGGCAGGACGACGCTAAAAAAGCGCTGTCTGTTGCGGTTTACAACCATTATAAGCGGATTTATTCTGCCGATGACGGCGGTGTGGAACTGCAAAAGAGCAATGTATTGTTGTTGGGTCCCACCGGCGTTGGAAAAACGTATTTGGCACAAACGCTTGCAAAAATTCTTGATGTGCCGTTTGCCGTGGCAGATGCCACAACGCTCACCGAAGCAGGCTACGTTGGTGAGGATGTTGAAAACATCCTGCTTCGCCTGATTCAGGCGGCAGATTTCAACGTGGAGCGTGCGGAACGCGGCATTATTTATGTGGATGAAATCGATAAAATCTCCCGTAAATCGGAGAATGTTTCGATTACGCGTGATGTCAGCGGCGAAGGAGTGCAGCAGGCATTGCTCAAGATTTTGGAAGGAACGGTTTCTAATGTGCCGCCTACCGGAGGACGCAAACACCCGCAACAGGAGTTTATTCAGATTGATACGACCAATATTCTGTTTATCTGCGGCGGTGCGTTTGACGGGCTGGAAAAAGTGGTGGAAAAAAGAACGAATCATTCCACGCTCGGCTTTGGCGGCGAGGTGCACAGCAAAAAAGAGCTGGATGCCACCGATTGGATGAAGGATGTCACACCGCATGACTTGGTCAAGTTCGGCTTGATTCCTGAGCTTGTGGGACGTCTCCCGGTCATCACGGCACTCAACGGTCTGGACGAAGAGGCACTGGTGCGAATTCTTCAGGAACCTAAGAATGCAGTATTAAAGCAGTATATCAAGCTGTTTGAGTTGGATCATGTGGAGCTGGAGTTTGAGCCGGAAGCGCTTGCTGCAGTGGCACGCAAGGCTCAGGAGCGCCGTACCGGTGCCCGCGGTCTGCGTTCAATCATGGAGGAAACGCTCACCGAGCTGATGTATCAGGTTCCGTCTGATCCCACAATTACAAAAATTACAATTACAGCCGATTGCGTGAGCCAGGGTTCAAAGCCGAAGCTGGAACGTGACCCGGATCGCAAAGCGGTTAATTTAAAGTTGGATGCCCCCAAAAAACGCGTCCGCAAAGAAACTGCATCCTGAATAAGAAACAATTAAGGCGGGTGGTTCCTACGGTGCATCATGCGCCGCAGGAATCGCTCGCTTTGTATCATTGCTTTTGATTCGTCGTTCGGGAGCGGCAACAGAAAGGGTTGAAACACATGAGCATCCGCACAGAGAAGGAGATGAAAAGCCTGCCGATGGTTCCGTTGCGGGGGGCAGTGGCTTTTCCGGGAAACGTCTTTCACTTTGAAGCAGGACGAAAAAAGACAATTATTGCGCTCAATCAGGCGATGGAAAGCGGTCAGACCGTTTTTTTGCTCACACAGAAGGACGAAACTGCCGAAGAACCGCTGCTTCCCACCGAGTTTTACCGCACCGGTGTTGTGGCACGTGTGTTGCAGTTGATCCGTGTCAGCAAGGATTCTATCCGTGTAATTACCGAATGCCTTTACCGTGCAAAGGTTGCGGAAATTGAGCAGCAGGAACCATATTTTCTGGTACAGGTGGTACCGCGTGCAGTGCGTCGATCGTCGGATGCGCTGCAAAATCAGGCGATGATCCGTATGGCGCTGGAACGCTTTGAAAAATATAGCCAGGAGACCGGTATTACAGAAAACGATGCCTTTCAGCAGATTCGTACCTCAAAGGACCCCAGCGCGGTTGCGGATTATATTGCGGGAAATGTGACGATGGAAACGGAACGTGCGCAGAATTTGCTGGAGCAGACGCATGCCAGCAACCGACTGGAAGAGTTGATCGCTTTTCTTGACGCAGAGCTTGAACTGCTGCGCACCGAGGCAGAAATTGAAAACCGGGTAAAACAGAATATTGACCGAAATCAGCGGGAATACTATCTGCGGGAGCAGATGCGTGTGATTGCGGATGAGCTTGGCGAGGAGGATTCGCCGCAGGAGGAGTCCGATGCCTACCGCGAAGCAATCAATGCACTTGCGATGCCGCAGGAATCCAAAGATAAGCTGCTCAAGGAGTGCTCCAAGCTTGCAAAGATGCCGTTTGGTTCCCATGAGGCTACGGTGGTGCGCGGTTATCTGGATACCTGCATTGAATTACCGTGGGGCAAGTTGACCACCGATCGCATTGATCTGGCACAAGCGCAGAAAATTCTTGACCACGACCATTATGGGCTGAAAAAGGTGAAGGAGCGGATTTTGGAGCTGTTAGCCGTTCGCAAGCTGCATCCCGGTGTAAAAGGGCAGATTCTTTGCCTGGTGGGACCGCCCGGTGTGGGAAAAACCTCGATTGCGCGCTCGGTTGCCAAAGCGATGAGTCGCAAATATGTGCGTGTTTCGCTGGGCGGTGTGCACGATGAAGCGGAAATTCGTGGTCATCGTCGTACCTATATCGGTGCAATGCCGGGACGAATTATCAACGCCATTAAACAGACCGGTGTTGCAAATCCGTTGCTTCTGCTTGACGAAATCGACAAGCTTTCGGACAGTTATCAGGGTGATCCCGCTTCGGCGTTGTTGGAAGTGCTGGACGCAGAACAGAATTTCTCCTTTCAGGATCATTTCATTGATTTGCCGTTCGATTTGAGCGACGTCTTGTTTGTCACAACCGCCAATGATGAATCGGCGATTCCGCAGCCGCTTCTTGACCGTATGGAGCTGATACATATTTCCAGCTATACACACGACGAGAAGTTTCATATTGCAAAAGAACACCTTTTTCCCGATGAACTCGCGAAAAACGGACTGGATAAACGCCGCATGAAGCTGACTGACAGTGCATTCCATGCATTGATTGACGGCTATACGCGTGAAGCAGGGGTTCGTGGGCTGGATCGTGTGTTGGCGTCGCTTTGCCGTAAGACTGCCCGCAAAATTGTCGGCGACGGGGAAAAGATGGTGAAGATTGATCCCGCAGCACTGCAGATGTTGCTTGGCCCCGCAAAATATAAAGAGGATGACCTTTCCCGCCGGGATGAAATCGGCGTGGCAAATGGTCTTGCCTGGACAGCGGTGGGCGGCGAGGTAATGCCGGTGGAAATGACACTGATGGAGGGAACCGGAAAGCTTGAGCTGACGGGTTCGCTGGGCGATGTCATGAAGGAATCGGCCAGAATAGCCATCAGCTGTGTGCGCACATATGCGCGTCCGTTTGGCATTGACCCCGAGTTTTATAAGAAATTTGATCTCCATATTCATGTGCCGGAGGGAGCGGTGCCGAAGGATGGTCCTTCGGCAGGAATTACGCTGACTACTGCGCTTGTTTCTGCCCTGCGCAACATCCCGGTTCGCGCGGACGTTGCGATGACCGGAGAGGTTACCCTGCGCGGTCGCGTGCTGCCCATCGGCGGCTTGCGCGAAAAAGCGATGGGCGCTTATCGCAAAGGAATCCGCACCGTGATCATCCCAAAGGGCAATGAGCCGGATTTGGCTGAGCTTGATGACATCGTGAAGGAAAATGTTCACTTTGTTCCGGCAGAAACGGTGCAGACGGTTTTTGCCACCGCACTTTGTCTTCCGTTGAACGAAGAAAAGATAGGGGAGAAAAAGGATAATCTGAACGTGCAGTATCCCGGATTTATTGTTTCCAAGGAGCATCCGGTGCACGTGGAATAGGAGGAGCCATTTTGAAATTGGAATCGGCCGTTTTTGAAGCGGCAGCAGGAACGGCCAGTCAACTTTTGGCTTGCGATTTACCGGAGATTGCATTTTCCGGCAAATCCAATGTAGGAAAATCTTCGTTGATTAATCGTTTGCTCAATCGCAAAGCATTGGCACGAACCAGTGCGACACCGGGAAAAACAATTACCGTTAATTTTTATAAGCTTGATACCGCTCGCTTTGTCGATCTTCCCGGATACGGTTATGCCAAGGTGGCAAAAACGGAAAAACTGCGCTGGTCGGAGCTGGTAGAGGGTTACTTTAACGATAACCGTGACCTGAGACTGGTGGTTCAGCTGGTGGATATGCGGCATCCGCCTTCCCGCGAGGATCTTGACATGATCTCTTACCTCGGCCAGATGCAGATTCCGTTCTTGCTCGTTCTTACAAAGTCAGATAAGCTGAATAAAACGCAGCGTGCACAGCGGCTTGCGAGGATTGAAACTGAATTAGAGGGTCTTGCACATCCGCAGCCAATCCCGTTTTCGGCACAGAACGGAGAGGGTGCCGAGGAGGTTCTTTCCGCCATTCGTGGTGCGTTGGCAGAATGATAAGGGAATATTTAGAAATCTTAAAAATGTACTCTTTACTTTTCAACTTTTATGTGCTAAAATTTTATTGAATTGAAGACTCAGATCGCTTGCCTGTAAACGGGCAGGAAACGGAGGACGCGATGAATACAAAATTAAAGGATACCGGTGTTGAGTTCTTGTTTGAGGCAATTCTTGCGCTGGAAACAAAGGAAGAGTGCTATAACTTTTTTGAGGATCTTTGCACCGTGCCGGAACTGAAGGCTATGTCTCAGAGGCTGGCAGTTGCCAAAATGCTCAGCGAAAAAAAGGTTTACAGCGAAATTGTCAGTGAAACAGGTGCAAGTACTGCAACCATCAGCCGCGTCAACCGTTCGTTGAATTATGGCTGCGATGGCTATGAGCTTGTTTTTAAGCGCATGCACGATCAGCAGGATCAATGAGCGGCGGATACAAAATTTTTGCACAATATTATGATGGGCTGACGACGAACGTGGGCTATGAGCAGCAGGCGGAGTGCCTTTGGGGCATTTTGCAAGGGTTCGGTGTAAAACCGGGATTGCTGTTGGATTTGGCTTGCGGAACCGGCAGCCTTTCTGTATTGTTTGCAAAACGCGGCGCAGAAGTAATCGGTGTGGATGCTTCGGGAGATATGCTTTGCAAAGCACAGCAAAAGGCGGCAGAAGAAGAAGTTTCGGTGCTTTTTTTGCGCCAGAAGATGCAGCAGCTCGATCTGTATGGCACCGTGGACGCGGCAGTTTGCACCTTGGACAGCATTAATCATATGCTGCACTCAAGCGATGTGCGGAAAACCTTTCAAAGGGTTTCCCTTTTTCTTAATCCCGGGGGAATTTTTTTGTTTGATGTCAACGCAGTGCGAAAACATCGCAAAACATTGGCAAACCATACGTTTGTTTATGAAACGCCGCAGGTGTTCTGCACATGGCAAAATGAATTTTTTCCAGACAATGATATTGTGCGTATTACATTGGACTTTTTTGAACGCGATGGCGAGCTCTATCGACGCCGTCACGAGGCGTTTGAAGAGCGTGCCTATGAAACGGCTCAGCTCGAAAATTGGCTGCGGGAGGCGGGTCTGGAGCCTGTTGGGCGCTACAGTGGTTATTCCCAGGAACCTGCCACGGATGCGGACGACAGGCTTCTGTTTGCAGCACGCAAACCCCTCTTTCCGTGATAAGTTTTAGGATTATGCAATAAAAGGAATGAGAATTTTAATGGCAAAGCAAAGCGATCATATTTTGCGGTGTATTACAACAGATGGAACATTGATTGCAATGGCTGCGGATACTACGAACACGGTTTACACGGCACAGAAGATTCACAGCGGTTCTGCGGTTGCATCTGCCGCGTTGGGAAGGCTTCTCACCGCCTCGGTGATGATGGGCAATATGCTCAAGGGGGAGGATTCCTCTGTTACGCTGCGCATCAATGGCGGAGGTCCTATTGGGACAGTGGTTGCGGTTGCGGATAACAAGGGAAATTGCCGCGGTTATGTGGGCAATCCGGGATTGGAGCTTCCGCTTAATGAAAAGGGTAAGCTGGATGTCGGTGCGGCAGTGGGGCAGGACGGTCAGCTGAATGTAATGAAGGATATCGGCAGCGGTCAGCCATACAACGGGCAGATCAACATTGTTTCCGGTGAGATTGCAGAGGACATCACTTCGTACTATGCACACAGCGAGCAGACCCCAACCGTGTGTGCGCTCGGCGTTCTGACCGATAAAGAGGATCATTCCGTAATGCTTGCCGGCGGTTTGATGATCCAGTTGCTTCCCACGGCGGATGAAACGGCTGTCGAGCAATTAGAAAAAAACCTCGCCATATTGGAGCCAATGACGACCATGCTTGCAAAAGGGATGACCACCGAAGAAATCTGCCGCAAAGCACTGACTGGATTTGAAGTAGAAGTGCTCGATCAGACACCGGTTCAGTATGCTTGTACCTGCAGCAAACAAAGGGTTAAAAGTGCGGTTGCGTTGCTTTCTCCGGAGGAGATTCGTTCCATGTCAGACGAGTCCGGCTTTGCAGAGGCACATTGCCAGTTTTGCAACAAGACCTATCGGCTTGATCGTGATGAATTAGAGAAACTTGCCCGTGCGCGGGAAAATAAATCGTAAAAATTTCAAAAAAGGTGTTGACAATTCACGCTACATGTAGTATTATATAACACGTCGCTACGGCGCACAACAAAATGTAGCGCGAACGGTTGGGGGAGCATAGCTCAGCTGGGAGAGCATCTGCCTTACAAGCAGAGGGTCACAGGTTCGAGCCCTGTTGTTCCCACCAAAATATGGCCCGGTAGTTCAGCTGGTTAGAACGCTAGCCTGTCACGCTAGAGGTCGACGGTTCGATCCCGTTCCG
>CAKXIK010000063.1 GCA_934875675.1 uncultured bacterium | reverse complement strand
ATTATCCTTACAATTCAATCATTCTGGCTGATTACAAAAGCCGAAGGGAGACAACTTCCTTACGAAGTGTCTCCCTTCCGGCGCCTTCTTATAATACCAGTTCAAATTAGGCAGGAGGGTTTGTATGCCAAAGCAAATTTCATGGCAGGAGAAAATTACCTGGTATTTTTACCGTGATGAACAGTTGTTTGACTATACCGAGTCTGATTTTGAGCGGGATGCCTGCGAATTGCAGAAAATAGGAATCCGTATTGTCTTACTTGGAAATAGAGTTCATCTTCGGTGGGATTATGTACCATATTGGCCTCAGATTCTGACTATGCTCAAAAAACTGATTCGTGCTTTTCATAAATATAATATCCGTGTTGTAGAACACCACAGCTCAAGTTTAACGCATAAGCCGATTTCCGAGGAACGTTGGGAGTGCGAGAAGGAAGCGATTGTGGGGGGCAGCGGGGATTCACATTGGAGTCTGATAGAATCTTACCTCAAGTCGGATGATTTGTTTAGTGTACGGTATTCTTCGATGCTTCAAATTGATGGCAGCACGGGAAAACTGGCAATCTCTCCCTACGATACTTATACGTTTTGTTATAATAATGATGATTTTCGCCGAATTTATTTCGAATATCTTGAGCAGATCTATTCGCTTGGGGTAGATGGAATTATGACAGATGATATCCAATATTACAATGGGGGAAATTCTTGCACCTGTCCTACCTGCCGAAGAATGTTCCGTGAACAGTACGGATATGATTTGCCTTCTTCTCCGCAAGAATGGAAAGAACATTTTGGCGGACAGTATGAAAATCCTCAATTTATGGCATTTGACATCTTTCGGCGCCAAAGTGCAGAACGTTTTCAACGTGATGTGCAAGCTCACTTTACTGGTTTGGGTTTGAAGTTGCTGCGTCCCAACTATATTGCCGAGGAAGTTGTATCCAACACAACGGCATACCCATTTGACAACTGTGCGGATTTATGGGATGTAATGTTTCAGGAAAATTGTTATTCTGCAATTGAGAAATATTCATGGCCTGCCTTTGCTTGTGAGGCGACACATCGCTATGCTTTTGCAAGCAGGAATGATATCCCGTCCATGTCAATGTTTTATGACATAAATCCAGAAAATTTTTATTTTTCATGGGCTTGCGCAATTAGTTGGGGACAGCTTTATAATTCGGAATTTATTCGCAGTACCGAAATGGTACAGTCAGAAAAAAAGTTTCGCAGTTTCGAAGACAGATATCCCCAGCAGGTTTATGACCAGAAAAAAGTTTGTGACTATGCAATTTATTTCTCCACAAAAACAAGGGATCGAACTGAAAATGCAATTGAGAACAGTATGAATGATGTCGTGAACTGGGAACAATCAGGGTTATTTTCTCAAAAGCTCTTTGATTTTGTACTGGAAGAGGATGCCGTAGAGAAGCTGCGGAAATATTCGGTTATTGTATTGCCTCATGTATTCATGCTTTCATGTACGGAGTTAAAAAAACTAAGAAATTATGTGGCTGAGGGCGGAAAGTTGGTTGCAGCAGGAGAATTCGGGATTCGGGATGCAGATGGAACCAAGCGTACATTGGAAGAAGCTGCACAACTTTTAGGCGTAACAATGGGTGTACAGAAGCTGGTTAATCCGGTGCAGGAATCTATTTGTTTCCATGGAGAGAAAATTAATGAATTGCCGTTTGATTTAATTTACAAAGGATTACCGGTAAGATCTCAAACAACAGCAGGAATCGTCATTGCAGAACAAACGATTGGTTTAGGCAGCATCATTTTTATCGGAGCAAAAACAAATTCCCTTCCGAACCATCAGGCAGTGTGGGCATCAAGAACAGAGGAGCAGGAAAAAACGATATCAAAAAGCGTTCCGGCACCGGTCAACGCTGTAAATAGACTGCGAGATACCATAGGACGTATTTTAGACCAATTAATTCAAAATCCGATTGCAACTACAGATGCTCCGGATCTACAGATTTCGGTATTTGACAGCAGTGATGCAAACCACAGAATCATGCATTTGCTTAATTATGCCCATACCTTATGTGATGATGAAGGAAAACTCATTTCTCACTTGGATGAGTTCGAGAATTTCAATTTTCGCAATATGACACGCAAACGAAATCAATCAATTCATATTCAACTGCACTGTCCATTTGCGCCTGTTTCCGTAAAACTCTTGTCCCCGGAACTGGAAAATGAATATCCACTGGCATTCAAATGGGAACAAGGCGTCATTAAAACTCAGATTCCACCCGATGTTTTTTCTGGATATGCAATGATAGATGCAAGAAAAAAACTGCATTAAGGAATTATCAGGATTCGCATAAATCAAAGCCTTTTCCTCAATTTTTTACTGATTCTAATGCAAATTAATATAAGAACAAATCAAAATAGCAGTATACGATAAACATAAAAAGTGCGTTTCCGTAACTGGAAACGCACTTTTTATTATATTCGCTGCCTATTTTATGCTGATTCAGCATCTTTCAAAGCAAACATGGTTCGCAAGAATAAAAGTGAGGATTACTTTTTGGGCTTGCTGTCCTTGAGCGAAACACTGCGGTTAAACACCGGATGACCGTCTGTGCTGTCCGGATCCAGACAAAAATAGCCAAGACGCAGGAACTGAAAGGCAGCCGGAGCTTTTGCTGATTTCAAAGAAGCCTCCACCTTGCAGTGGTTCAAAACGGTCAGAGAATTAGGATTGAGGTAATCCAGAAAATTCTTGTCGCCGGAATCGGGATCTGCCACCGTGAAAAGGTTATCATACAGACGAACCTCAGCATCTGCAGCAGTTGCGGCATCCACCCAATGGATGGTTGCCTTTACCTTGCGTCCGTCGGGGGTATTTCCACCGCGTGTTTCGGGGTCATAGGTGGCGGTGACTTCGGTTACATTGCCGTCGGCATCCTTGTTGCAGCCGGTGCAGCGAACCACATAAGCGGTTTTCAAGCGAACCTCATTGCCGGGGAACAGGCGAAAGTAACCCTTGACTGGCTCTTCCATAAAGTCCTCTGCTTCAATCCACAGCTCGCGCGAGAAGCTAACCTCACGGGTACCGGCATCGGGATCAGCAGGATTGTTTTCCACGCTGAAAATCTCTGTTTTGTCTGCCGGATAATTTTCAATTATCAGCTTGACCGGATGCAACACGCCCATCACGCGCAGGGCGGTTTCATTAAGATCCTCGCGCAGGCAATGTTCCAAAAAGGAATAGTCCACAACGCTTGCCGCTTTGGAAACACCAATGCGGTCGCAGAAATTTCGGATGGAGCGAGGGGTATAACCGCGGCGGCGAAGTCCGCAGATGGTGGGCATACGGGGATCGTCCCAACCGCTGACGTAATTTTCTTCCACCAGTTTGCGCAGCTTGCGCTTACTCATGACAGTGTTCGTAATATTTAAGCGTGCAAATTCAATCTGGCGCGGTTTTGCGGTGATGCTGATATTATTGACTACCCAGTCATAAAGCGGGCGATGCGCTTCAAATTCCAGTGTACAGAGCGAATGGGTGATATCCTCCAGTGCGTCTTCAATGGGATGGGCAAAATCATACATCGGATAAATGCACCATTCGTCGCCGGTGTTATGATGATGTGCGTGGTTAATCCGGTAAATAACCGGGTCGCGCATGTTAAAATTACCGGAGTTCAAATCAATTTTGGCGCGCAAAGTCATTTTTCCATCGGGAAATTCACCGTTCTTCATGCGTGCAAACAAGTCGAGACTTTCTTCCACCGGTCGGTCGCGGTAAGGACTGCGCGCCGGTGTGGTCAAATCGCCGCGCATGTCGTGCATTTCATCGGCGGAAAGTTCGCAGACATAGGCGAGCCCCTTTTTAATCAGTTCACATGCAAAATCGTACATCTGTGAAAAGTACGACGAAGCATAATAGAACCGGTCATCCCAGGTAAAGCCGAGCCAATGAATATCTTCCTTGATGGCATCAACATATTCCACGTCCTCTTTGGAAGGGTTGGTATCGTCCATGCGAAGATTGCAGATGCCGTTAAAACGCTCTGCCGTGCCAAAATCAATGTTGATTGCCTTCAGATGGCCAATATGCAGATATCCGTTTGGTTCCGGAGGAAAGCGAGTATGCACCTTTTTGCCGGCAAAGCGGCCGCCCTCGGCAATGTCTTCTTTAATGAATTCGTCAATAAAGCTTCCTCGCTCTTCAACGATTTCGGAGGTTTCCGCAATTTTCTCCTCTGCCATTGATATCAGTCCTCTTTTCATAATTTTGTCTTATTTCAACTTGGATCAGGCCTGAACTGCCTGCAGTTTTTGTAAGCCTGTGTTCATGCGGGAAAGGCTTTCCTCCCGTCCGAGGATCGCCAGAATTTCAACTGCGCCGCCGGGGGTGACGGCCATGCCGGAAGCAGCAATTCGAGCGGGCCACATTACCATGCCGTTTTTGACCCCTTGCTGCTCTGCAATGGCAATCAGAGCGTCATGAATGGGTTGCTGTTCCCATGCAGGCAGAGCTGCCAGTGCATCTACAACGGTTTGAAGCATTGGCAGGGAATTTTCCAGCGTTGTTTTGCTCTTTTTGTTTACAAAGAGAGCAATATCATAATCCGGCAATGCGCGGAAAAATTCGATCATTTCCGGGATTTGCGTCAGCTTTGTCACACGCGGTTGCAGAATCGATGCAAGCAGTGCCCAGTCAAGATCTTTGTCGGGAAATACCTCTTTAAAGAAAGGCATAGCAAGCTGCAGAAATTGCTCCGGAGCCAGTGCGCGGATATATTCGCCGTTAAACCATGTCAATTTTTCGTAATCAAAAATAGCAGGTGATTTGCTGATTCCATCGATGGAAAATACCTTGCAAAGCTCGTCCAGCGTGAAAATCTCCTGATTATCCTTGGGGCACCAACCAAGCAATGCAATATAGTTGGTAACCGCAGCGGGAAGATATCCTTCCTTGACAAGGCCCTCAAAGCTGGTTGCGCCATGACGTTTGGAGAGCTTGGAAACCGATCCGTCCTCATTTTTGCCCATGATCAGCGGCAGATGAACGTAAGTTGGAACCTCCCAGCCGAATGCCTCATACAGCAGGTTGTATTTTGGCGCGGAGGAAAGGTATTCGCAGCCGCGGACAACATGTGTAATATGCATCGTGTGGTCGTCAATGACGTTTGCAAAGTTATATGTCGGATAACCGTCGGTTTTCAGCAGAATCTGGTCATCCAACTCGCTGTTTTCCACCGTAATATCGCCAAAAACGGCATCGTGAAAAGTGGTGGAGCCAGTCAGCGGCATCTTTTGACGAATGACGCAAGGGGTTCCGGCATCCAGCAGATGTTGTACCTCTTCTGCAGGCAGGTCGCGGCAATGGCGGTCATATCCACCGGCGAACTCTTCGCCGCCTTCGTGAAGTGCCTCCAGCCGTTCTTTGGTACAAAAGCAATAGTAAGCCTTGCCCTCACGCACCAGCTGCTCTGCATATGGTTTATACATTGCAAGCCGTTCACTTTGAATATAGGGTCCCACAGGACCGCCGATATCCGGCCCCTCGTCATGTTGCAGACCGACGGTTTGCAGCGTATTGTAAATGACCTGTTCCGCACCTTCCACCAACCGTTCACGGTCGGTATCTTCCAAGCGGAGAATAAACTTGCCGCCTTGCGAACGTGCGATCAGGTATTCATAGAGTGCGGTGCGAAGATTGCCGACATGCATAAAGCCAGTCGGGCTTGGAGCGAATCTGGAACGAACGTCTGTTGCCATTGAAAATGCTCTCCCTTCAAGCTGAACGGCGGCAGAGCCACCGGTTTTGATTAGAAATGGATAGAAAACGAAATTAGATTTTAAAAACAGTCTCACATGCTTACCGAATCGGCACAACATCGTGCTGCTGTAATAAAACAGAAATTTTGTCTGCGCAAAGCCGCACAAACTTATCTGCGTCCTGTGGCCCAAAAATGCGGAATGACAGAGTGTCCTCCCTACAATCCCCATCAAAGCAGGATGCAATTTCATCAATTTTCCTTGCAATTGCATCCGGCGGAAAGTACGGCAAATAGGTGTTTTGAAAACCTACCGCATCTTTCAGAATCAGATATGGCTGATATTCCGGATCGCTGCGCAGAAAATGTGTGTCTGCGCGTTTCCAGTCGGACCGGCTCACGGCAGTAATCTCACCGGGTAAAACACCCTCTCGCAGCAGAAAATCGCGATTGGGACGAAAAACGTGTGTTTTCCATAGCTCATCCGTCGCCAGATGAATGTAATATCCAAGGTAAAAGGCGCGGCTGGGGAATGGAGCGTTTTGCACATATTCTGAAAAGAAGTCTTCTGCAAGACTGCGGTGTTGTTCGTCCTGCCAATGCGAAATATTTTTGGGCGGCTGATATGTTACACTATCCGGGTTTGGTACACCGCTGTCCGGTGCAATGCAGCCAACATAAAACAGGGTTTGGCATTCAATCGGAACCCATCGGGCAAAAAGCTCGCCGATGCGCAGGTGCATAATCCAAGAAGACATTTGGCAGCCTCCCCTCTGTCCACATTTCGCGTTATTTTGTAGTATACCACATTGCAGAAAAAAAATAAAGTTTTTTCCTGCAATGCGGCGCAACACAATGCCAATAATGCGGAAAAGGCACAGACTTGATTTTCTGGTGGCTTCAAGCGTATAATAACAAATAGATGTTTACCGTTAATCAGCGACGGAATAGAGGTTGATGACGATTTAAGGGCAGACCGGCAGACTGTTTTGGCTGCACTTGCAAAATCAGAATTTCTTCACATCACGGAAAGGATATTCAGTTTATGAAGAAGATCTCCGACCGCACTTTGTATTGGATTGGCGGCGCTATTATCGCGGTTTCTGTCGTGTGTGCCGCAATTGTTACGATTGGAAATGTGATCATCCCGGATATGCCGCGCAGGGCGTGGGAGGCGCTGACGGTTTTGCTCGGCTGCGGGTGCTTTGCCGGCGCGGCAACCCGGCGGACTTTTGCAAACCGCAGTAAAAATCCTAGTAACGCAATGTATGCACTCAAGCTGACCGGATGCATTTTTGCATGGTTTGTAATTATTCAGGTAACGCTGCGCTGCTTTGCATAAAGAATAACAGTTCTGGCCGCAGGGAGATGGAGAAAACCCGCTTAATGAGGATATGGCAGCAAATAGGAGAGGATTATCGATGAATCGAACGGTATGGATTACCGGCGCATCGCGCGGAATTGGAAGGGCGTGCGCGGAATTGTTCGCCGCAGACGGGGACCGGGTTGCGATTTTGTATTATCACGAACGGGAACAGGCACTTGCAGCCGCAGAGTGTTGCCGTGCGATGGGAGCAGATGCCGAAATCTTTTGTGCAGATGTTGCCGAACGAGCACAGGTGCTTGATGCGGCAGAACAAATTCGTGCACGTTTCGGCAGGATTGATGTGTTGGTCAATAATGCCGGCATTGCACAGCAAAAGCTTTTTTCGGATATCACCGAGCAGGACTGGCGGCGGATGTGCGGGGTGAATCTGGACGGTGTATTTTTCTGCACGCAGGCGGCATTGCCTGATTTGATTCATAAAAAGGGCGGAAAGATTGTCAATGTTTCGTCTATCTGGGGTGTTTGCGGCGGCTCGTGTGAGGTGCATTATTCCGCCAGCAAGGCAGCGGTGATCGGTTTGACAAAGGCACTTGCAAAAGAACTTGGTCCGTCCAATATTCAGGTGAATTGTATTGCACCCGGTGTGATTGACACTGAAATGAATGGAGCGCTCACGGAGGAAATTCGGCAGGAGCTTTGTGACGAAACTCCGCTTGGACGGTTTGGAACACCCAAAGAAGTTGCTCAGGCGGTCTTTTTTCTTGCATCATCTGCTGCTGATTTTATCACGGGGCAGGTGCTGAGCCCAAACGGCGGCATTGTAATCTGAGTGGTGTTTCATGTAACAAGTATACCGGTAATCGGTGAAAAAACGCTTCATAGAGTCACATCTATGAAGCGTTTTTCGTAGAGGGTATCTGCCCTTTTGGAAGAAATTTAAACTGATAATCAGCCGTCCGGTTCTCTCTTCCCGTCATATCCCATTAAAAGCGTTAAGCTTATTCCAGTGTGACGAGGCCGTGTGAGGTGAGGCGGATTTCAGGAATCACCGGAAGGCTGACAAATGCAAGCGTCATGAAGGGGTCAATGCCGGAGAAATCACCCAGTGTTTCAGCAGCGGAACGAAGCTCTAACACTTTTTTGCAAAGCTCTTCTGCAGGCAAAAGGCTTATCAACCCGCCCAAAGGAAGCTCCAACAGAGCAAGAACGGTTCCGTCACATACGGCAGCAAGCCCGCCTCCTGCATTGCGAACTGCTTCTGCAGCAACCGCCATATCGCGCGCATTGGTTCCGGCAACAATTAAATTGTGGCTGTCGTGCGCAATACTGGAAGCTACCGCACCGCGCCGAAGTCCATAGCCACAGAGGTATGCTTTGCCAATATGACCGGTGTTTTTGTGGCGCTCGGCAACCGCTAATCGAATGGCAGTTGCCGGTTGTGCGGTACATTTTTTGGTCAGAATCTCTCCCGGAATCAACTCAACTCCAATGTACGGGAAAGCCGGATAATCCTCAAAATCTGCGGCAGTAAAGGGTGCACAGTGAAAGGTTCCGGTTACTTTTTGCAGCAGTGGGGTGTTGTCCGGAATCGTTTTTTTAGGTTCACATTCCGGAAATACCGGTTTTCCGTTATGCCATACTGCGTGAATCGGCAATTGCTCCAGATTGTCGGTAACGATAAAATTTGCAAAGTAACCGGGCGCAATCGCTCCATAACCGCGCAGACCGTAACATTCTGCAGCGTTTCGGCTTGCCGTGCGGATTGCGCGCAGCGGGGCAATTCCCTGTGCAATGGCACGGCGAACGCTCAGGTCAATATGCCCTTCGTACATCAACTCATCGGCATGCTTGTCGTCTGTGGCAAAAAGGCAGCGGTCGGCTCCCGGCTCATTCAGCAGAGGCAACAGTGTAGTTAAATTGCGTGCTGCAGTGCCCTCGCGCAGCAAAATCCACATACCGCGGCGAAGTTTTTCCCGGGCTTCTTCAGCGGAGGAACATTCGTGATCGGTTGAAATCCCCGCAAAAAGATATGCGTCAAGCGCGTTTTCTTTCAGACCGGGTGCGTGACCGTCGATCCGATTTCCTGCGGTGATTGCATCCCCAAGCTTCTGCAGAAGATCAGTATCCCGGTTGAGTACCCCGGGAACATTCATTACTTCGCCCAGTCCCAGCACACGGGAGTTACCGTAATAAGGTTTCAACATTTCGGCGGTCAGCACCGCGCCGTTTTCTTCGCCCAGTGCAGCAGGAACGCAGCTCGGAAGCATGAAAAAGCAATCAATCATGAGATTGCGGGAGTTTTCCAAAAGATAATCAATTCCATTCGTACCGCAAACGTTTGCCAGTTCATGCGGATCACAAACCGCAGCGGCTGTGCCGTGTGCTGCTGCCATGCGTGCAAATTCTGCAGGAGTTGCCATGGAAGATTCCAGATGAATATGACCGTCAATAAAAGCGGGAACTATGATTTTGCCGGTCATATCAAGTTCTTGCTGTCCGCTGTAATTTCCGATCCCGCAAAACCGGCCGCCATCTATTGCAATGTCGCCGGATTCTAATGTTTCCGTAAATACATTGCAGAAGAGCGCATTTTTTAGCACCAATTCCGGAAGGTTTTGATGATCCAAAAAAATCATTCCTCTCAATTTTTATTTTTTGATTAGAAACTATAGTTATATTGGCTATAATTTTAAATTATAGCATAAAATTTAAAAAAATCCAGTTGAATCATAAGGCGCGATAAAATTTGTTCTTTCGTTTATTTTGAACTGGAACGCATCTGAAAATGTGAGATAATAGGAATAAATTTATTTGTGAGAGTGTCTTTCGCAACAATGGAAGGATGGCCAAAGTTTTTGTATAGGATTGTAAAAAATCAGGCCGATTCATTGCGTTGGGCGGAGGGTGAGGCTGGGATTGAAAAAGATTATTTCAGAAGATGAGATAGAAAATAATATAGAAAATAGTGCAGAAGCTTTAGGATTGGCGTTTGGGACAAAACAAAGATAAAAAAGTCAGACTCCGGGGAGCCTGACTTTTTTCGTTAGCTGTGAGACTATTCTTGGCATGGTAATACGAATTCCTCGATTTTATACCGTTTTTTACCGGAAACCAATACCATTTATTTAAGCGTAAAGCGCGCGTTATCCGCAACAGACGAATCCGACCCGATAAATACAAGGAAATCACCTGGTTCTGCGGCATAACCATTATCCTTGGTGTAGTATTTCAGCATTTCCACGTCAATGCGGAACGAAACCGTTTGCTCTTCTTCCGGTTTGAGTGAAATGCGGCGAAAACCTTTCAGCATTTTTACGGGACGGGCATAACTGCCGGCAAGATCACGCAAATAAAGCTGCACCAGTTCAGAACCACAGCGACTCCCGGTATTTTTAACGGTGACGCTGGCGGTGATGGAATCCTTTTCGGTCATCGTATCGGCAGAAAGTGTTACCGGGGAGTAACCAAACTGTGTGTAGGTCAAACCGAACCCAAACGGATATTTTGCGTCGTGCGGTGAATCGATATATTTGGAAGCATATCGTTCTTGTCCAACATCGGGGCGGCCAGTGGGGAGTGCATTGTAATAAAGCGGGAGTTGGCCGACGGTGTGCGGAAAGCTCATGGCAAGACGTGCGGTGGGCTCTTTTTCCCCTAACAGCAAATCGGCGAGTGCATTTCCGCCCTCGGTTCCCGGGAACCAGACCTCCCAAATTGCATCTACACGGTCGGCAAGAGCGCCAAGTTCGAGCGGACGCCCGGAATAAAGAGCAAGTACCGTTTTTTTGCCAAGAGCAAGCAGTTTCCGGGCTAAAGTGAGTTGATTTTCCGGCAGTGTTAGGTAGGCACGGCTGCCTGCTTCGGCGCACATTAAGGGATGCTCCCCCAAGGCAAGCACAATTACATCGCAATCCGATGCTGCAGCAATAACTTCAGCATCGGCAGTGGGTTCGCTTTTTTCTTCCGCCCATTCGCATCCGCCGGCAACCAGAATATCCGCTCGGCCTTGCAGTCCTTCAGCAAGAGAACTGCATTCATTCTCACGACCTTCACATTTCCAGATATCCAGCAGCATATGGCTTGCAGCGTACGGCCCGCAAAGTGCAATTTTTTGCCCTTTCTTCAGTGGGAGTACATCGTTTTCATTTTTGAGAAGAACCATTGATTTCGCTGCAATTTCCCGTGCAGCAGCACGGTGCTCTTTGCAAAGGAGGATCTTTTTTTCCGCTTCCTCGTCTGCATCCTTATACGGATTTTCAAACAGACCAAGTTCATCCTTTAATTGGAGAATACGCTCCACCGCTTCGTCCAACAAGGATTCCTCCACCTTACCCTCGGCAATTAAGGATGGAAGTTCTTTGTAAAATGCGGTAGAAGCCATTTCAATGTCCATTCCGGCATCCAGTGCGCGGGCAGCGGCATCGGTTTCATCTGCAGCAAACCCGTGAGCAACCAACTCGTAAAGCGCGGTGCAGTCGGTGATAACCGTGCCGTTAAATCCCCATTGGCTGCGCAGAAGATCGCGGAACAGCTCGCGGTTTGCGGTGCAGGGAACCCCGTTGAGTGCGTTAAATGCGCTCATCACCAGTTTGCAGCCGGCATCAATTGCCGCTTGATAAGCAGGAAGATAAAAGTTTTCAAGCTGATATTTGCTGATTTCAGTTGTGTTGTAATCCCGGCCACCTTCTGCGGCACCATATCCGGCAAAATGTTTGAGGCAGGCAGCAACATGATAGGGCTTGCGCAGGTCATCCCCTTGGTATCCGCGAACGGCAGCCTGTGTCATCAGGCAGTCCAGCATCGGGTCTTCGCCGCTGCTCTCAATTACACGACCCCAGCGGCAATCACGCACAAGGTCTGCCATGGGCGAAAAGGTTACATGCAATCCGCTGACGGCAGCCTCTTTCGCAGCGATGGAGGCTGCTTTTTCGGCACTGTCCGTGTCAAAAGAACATGCCATGGCGAGCGGGGAAGGAAAAATGGTGCGGTAGCCATGAATCACATCATGCATAAAAAGAAGCGGAATCTTGTTGCGATTGCGTTCCAGATAGCTTTTCTGCACTTCGCGAAGCTTGCGCGCGCCACTCATGGCAAGAACGGAACCAACATTCCAGGCAAGTTCTTCGGGAATATCAAATCCATACGTAATGCCCATCAGCTTTCCGTAGCCTTCGGTAACAAAGCAATTGCCCATTAGCTGTGTCATCTGTGCGAGCTTTTCCGGTATTGTCATCTGTTGAATCAGAGTGGAAAAGTTTTTCATTCGTGAGACCATTCCTTTCTCGGAGCCACAGGTTGTTTTCTCCTGTGAAATAATATCGTGATTATATCATAGAAGAATTGCTCCGGGTATGGAGAATGGTTTGCTTGGGTATGTAGATTTCATGAATTGCCGGGTTGAGAAAAAGAAAATCAAACGATATAATGATACTAGGACAGACGTGCGGCTTACCGGAAAGGCGTGATAAAGCGGTGGCAGTAAAAAAAGATTTTGGAACCAGTTTTCATTTGGATAAAGCATTTTGCGACAATCCCATTCGTTTTCATTTGTTTGATTTATATCAAATCGGGGAAATCTGCTGTGAGCGCGAATACGAAATTTCGCCTCATCGGCAGGATTGTGAAGAGATCAGTTTTATTCTCTCAGGAAAAGGCGTATTTTACATCGATGGACAGGCCCATCCGGTCAAACTGGGAGATGTGATTCTGAATAAAACCGGTCAGCTTCATACCATTCGTTCCGATCATACAGAAAAGCTTCATTTTGCTTATTTGGGGTATCGTTTTCATACAGACGGACTGGCAGCGGATTGGTGTGCAGTGCGGGACTGTCTTTTGCAGATCCGGCATCCGATTGTCCCTGATCATGAGGGAATGGCATTGTATTTTCCCCGTGCATTGCGTGAATTTTATGACACCATGCTGGAAAATCACCTGCTGTTTGAGGTTTTGATTCAGGAGCTGCTTTTATTAACCTATCGCGATTTTGTTCGGCAGCAGGCAGAAATTCCGTTGCTCGATGCAAAGGAATCGGCCGCAGAAGAAAGCGTTTATCTGATTATGCGTTATATTGAAGGGCATATTCATACGCTTTCCGGGACAAGGGAAATTGCTGCGCATATCGGCTACAACGATGCATATCTTTCACGGCTGTTTCACCAAAAAACAGGGATGACCTTACAGCGGTATATCAGTGAAACTCGCATTGCACATGCCATTGAGTTGATGAAACTGGGAGAATATTCACTCAGCACCATAGCCGACATGCTTCATTACCAAACCCCGCAGGCATTCAGCCGCGCTTTTCGCCGTGTGGTGGGAATGAGTGCCCGGGAATATGCAAGCTGCAATTTTCAGGGCTATGATCCAGAGCTTTTGCCGAAAAGCGGAGCAAATAAAGTTATGAATCAGTTTTTGACATCGAATGAAGATATTATCTGAAAAATTTTCAGTTAACTTCAGAATTCGGGTTATGATGAATTATAGAATGTCAAATAAGGTTAAGTATTAAGTAAACCGTGGTAATTTTCTTTTTCCGGTTCCATGATATAATGAACATAATCTTAGCACATAAAATGCCGTGGTGAAAACCGGGCAGAAAATGATTCATGAATGGAAAGGAATGATTCTATGAAAGTAGCAATTATCGGCTGCGGAACCATTGCAAATGCAGCGCACATTCCGGCATACCT
>CAKXIK010000062.1 GCA_934875675.1 uncultured bacterium | reverse complement strand
GTTTGTGGTGAACTCATTATACCATATCTCGCGGGAGGCTTCCTCTCTTTTTGGGTCACATCATTTTAACACATACACCGTACGATATTTGCCAAACAATTTTATGCGTTCCAATACAAAAATTAAAAACGGACATGACGATGTGTGTACAAGTATTTTTCGGGAATTAGTGGAAATCCTTTTAAGCAGAACGATGATACTAATTTTTCGTGAAACGGACAATCAAAATCTTTGAAAAACTAAATAGAACCAACTTTTTCTCAGTTTTTTATGCCGTTTCTAATTCTAAATTATTATTGAATGTAAATTTTTGTGCAGTTGTAAAGGTTGAAAGAAAATTTCTCAAACGACAAATTTGTTCCTTGATGGTTTGAACAGCCGTGATTTGGACAAGCGAAAATCGATGCTAAATTCACAGTATAATGGAAAGGCATGGTCATACAAATGAATATCAAAAAAGCCTTCTTTGAGGGATGGTATTTCAAACATCAGAGCGACAACAGTACCATTGCTTTTATTCCCGGTAGGGCAGAAAGCGGGGCATTTGTACAGGTGATCTCCGATAAAGAATCCCGTCAGTTTCCTGTGAAGGAGTTTTCGGCAGACTGCAACGTAATTCGGGCAGGACAATGTATCTTTTCCTCTCAAGGATGCTGGATTGATCTGCCAGGAATCAGCGGCGATATTCGATACGGCCGGTTTACACCCTTATGTTCAGATATTATGGGACCGTTTCGCTTTTTGCCGCTCGAGTGCAGTCATGGTGTTATCAGTATGTCCCATAAACTCACAGGCGCGATCGTAATGGATGGAGAATATCTTTGTTTTGACAATGGTAGGGGGTATATAGAAAGAGACCGCGGAACCTCGTTCCCAAAATCATATCTTTGGTTGCAGTGTAATGCGTTTTCACAGCCTGGTTCAATAATGGTTTCTATTGCCGAAATTCCTTTTGCAGGTATTCATTTTACGGGATGCATTTGTGCGATTGTATTTGAGAAAAAGGAATATCGGATTGCTACGTATTGCGGTGTAAAAATTCATGCATACAGTCCACAACATGTTTGCCTTTCTCAAAAAAATCTTTTGCTTGATATTGAGATTAATACTTCCGAAAAAGGACATCCCTTAGCTTCTCCGGTGGACGGGAAAATGTCTGGTATTATCAGGGAGAGTCATCAAGCTGCCATACGCTGCCGTCTGTGGAACGTAGGTCAGCTTGTGATGGATCTCAAAAGTAATCACGCCAGTTTTGAATTTGTGGCCAATCAAGAATAAACAAAAAAGACGATAAGACAAAGCTTGAACGGTCTGAACTCTGCTCAGTACAAAGTTCAGACCGTTCAAGCGGGTATATTAAATTTTACTTATTTCAGACTAGCCAGTTCTTTTTTTGCTGTGTCAACTTGTTTGTTGACCTCTTCCAGAACGCTTTCCGGATTCATGGTCTTATAAGCTTCCACATATTCGTTCCAAATGCTCTCAAACTCTTCGTCGCTGGATGCCATGATAAATTGCGGGATCATTTTGCTTCTGTAATCGGTAATCTTGGTCAGCGTAGTCTTAATATCGCTGTCCGGATCAATCGCGACGGAGTTAAAAATACCATCATGGATTTCCGTTGAAGTAAAGCTGCTGTTTTTCGTCCACGGATCCATGACAGAGGTCCAACCGTAATGCGAATAAACTTCCTTGGTACGGTCGCTCATTGCCAGCGTGGCAATACTCTCATCGAAACTAACATTATACACCTGACCATTTTTATCAAAGCCTGAGGAAAGACCCATAAAATAATAGGTGCCGACGCCGAGATTAAAGGACTTATCCTTCTTGCCATTCTTGCAGTCGATATAATCCTGTGTGACAGCTTTCTTGCCGTCAGAGCCAACGGTATAGTGCGTGCCTTCAATACCCCAACCGATCATGTTCTGACCCTCATCGGTGCAGATCCAGTTGACCAGTTCCATGATGCGCTCCGGATGCTTTGCATTCTTCGTAATGATTACGGACTGATAGTCGTAGCTGTCGATGATGGAGAAAACTCTCTGCTGCTTGGTATCAATTTGCTCCTGCAGCATGATCGGCATAACGACATAGGACATGTCCTCTTTGCCGGCGTTCACGAGCGCAGCATTGATATCAGCGAGTTCCCAAGTCATGTAGTAGGTCGAAAGGGCTGTGCCGCTGCTCATCTTCTCCTGAGCGACAGCATCCGTATCGGTGAACATTTCCGGATCAATGATGCCTTCGCGATACATGCGGTTCCAGAACTTCCAGGTGAGCTTGTATTCCGGCATGTCGAGCGTGGTATCCACATATTTTTCATTCACGGAGTCCCATGCATAGATGCCGCTGGAAGGATATTCCGGATAGGTTGCCTTTGCGCCCAACTGCTGCATGCAGTCAACCAGAGGCCATCCGTCTCCGCCGCCGATTACAAAGCCGAGCGTGTCGTTGCCGTCTGTCGTGGGATTATCCTCCAGACCCTTTTTCAACATGGCAATATAAGAGTCCTCATTGAGCAGCTCCGGCCAGTTCTGCTGTTCCAGAATATCACTGCGGACAATCATATCAAAGCAGGGCGTGGTTGCATGCTCCACATCGGGAGTATTTGCCGTCCATTTGTAAAGCTTTCCGTCATCCGAAGCGTTTCTCCAGTAAGGAATGGAATCCTTGTAGAAGGAGAGGAAGTTCGGGGCATATTGGGTTGCCAGATCGTCCAGCTGAATTGCCGCGCCGGCCGAGATATACTGCTTGACCATTTCGTTGCTTTGCAGCTGGAGCATATCCGGATAGTTAGATGCCGCCAGATATGCGGAACATTTTTCGCCCCAATCTCCGGCATAACCGATTACGTTAATCTGGATGCCGAATTTTTCATAAATCGTCTTTCCAACTTCGTTATCCATGGCTTTGCTGTCCTCAGCACCGGGAATCAGATAGTCGATGACATAATCCTCTTTTTTCGTTTCCGAGGTTTCGGAAGCTGTGCCGTTGGAAGACGTTGTCGTGTTGCTGCTGCATCCTGCAAAAACGGTTGCAAACATCATAACAGATAAGATTGCCGCCAAAAGCTTTTTCGTCATTTTCTGTTCCTCCCAAATTAAATTATATTACACCGCATCAGCGGAGAATATCGGAATTTAACCTTTGATTGAGCCGATCAAAATGCCCTTTGCAAAGTGCTTTTGCAGGAATGGGTAGACACACATGATCGGAATCACGGTAATAACCGTCATTGCCATCTTCAGCGAGGTCGTGTTGATGGTATTGACCTGAGCCTTTTGCCGCGCGGATTCCACTGTGCTGGTACTGGTTTGAATAAACTGCATCAAAACATAGGACATCGGGTGCAAGTCGGTGGAAGTCGCATTGTAAAGCATGGTATCCATATACGCATTCCATTGGCCTACACAGTTAAACAGCAGCATCGCAGCAAGAACCGGCTTACACAGTGGCATCACGATTCTCAGCCAGATCGTAAAGCTGCTTGCACCGTCAATCATCGCGCTTTCCTGCAGTCCGGCAGGCAGACTCTCCATATAGGTTCGGATCAGGATCATGTCGTAGACACCGAAAAGTCCCGGAATCAGGTACACCAGAAAGGAATCGTTCAGGTGCAGATAATTGGTATACAGAATATAAGTCGGGATCATACCGCTGGAAAAATACATGGTGATGGTCAGATATTTCGAAATAAATCCGTGTCCTCCAAGCTCGCGGTGCGTCATGGCGAATGAAGCCATAGACGTAATAAGAATGCAGCAGACCGGAACAATGGTGGCTCGCAGAACAGAGATCAGCAACGCATGCGGAATCTTTTCCACCGAGAGCATCAGCTTATATGCATCAATATTGATGCCCTTTGGATAAAACAGCAGCCCTTTTCCAATCTGACCGGAAGTGCTGAGCGAATAAAACAGGATATAAATGAACGGGTACAAAGAAAGTACCACAACAATCACCATGACAAGGATGACAAGAATTTCAAAGAATACGCTTCCGACAGTTGTTTTTTGTTTCATAGCCATGGAACTCCCCCTCCTTATACCAAAGACTGGCCGTTAATTTTCTTTGCCGTCAGATTCACAATGGAAAACATCAGAATACTGGCAAGTGTGCGAATAATGCCGACGGCGGTTGCATAAGAAAACTGGAGATTTCCCAAGCCGTATTTGTAAATGTACAGGTCAAGTACTTCCATCCGGGACCAGTTGGTAGTATTGCTGAACAGATACATCTGCTCAAAGGAGGAATTGAAAATGCCGCCGGAGCTGATGATCAACAGCATCACAAGCGTGGGAGCAAGACCGGGCAGCGTTATGTAATGAATTTTCTGAAGCCGCGTCGCGCCGTCAATATCTGCCGCTTCATATTGCTCCGCATCGATTCCGGCGAGCGCTGCCAGAAAGATGACGCTGTTATAGCCAAGGCTTTTCCAGATATTTGCGAAGATAACCAAGCCCCAGGAATATTTCGGATCTCCCAAAAAACTGATTCCCGTTTTAAGCAGTCCCACCTGAATCAGCAATTGATTCAGAACGCCGGATTTGACTGCCAAGAAAGAATTCAGCAGCATGTACGCAATTACCCACGAAACAAAATAAGGGAAAAATGAAACGGTCTGAACAAATTTTTTGCACGCCTTAGAACGAACCTCGTTAAGCAAAATCGCAAAGAAGCAGGCGAATACAAGCCCTAAAAACAGACTGCACAGGTTAATCACCAGCGTGTTTTCCACCGTATACCATGCATTATCCACACCGCTGAAAAATCTTTGAAAGTGCTTCAGTCCCACCCACGGCGCAGTAAACATATTCTGACCCAGCTTGTAATCGGTAAAGGCCATTACCCAACCGGACAGCGGCAAATAAAAAAAGAGCGTGACGAATATCAATGCGGGAAAAATCATCAGGTACAATTGATATTGGGATTTAAATCGCCGTCCGGATTTTGTTCCGGATACGGCTTTTGGCTGGATGCCTTTCGCTTTTTCCATAAAAATCGATTCCTTCCTTTGCCCGGAATATTCGGACCATATTTTTAAGACACTTTAATTATAAGATTTTGTTCACAATTTAGAAATGGATAAAAAATACCTGCTTCATGAAAAAAGATACTTTTTATTTAATTTATACTTAAATAGTTATGAAATTATATGCAAAAAAACAAAGAAGAACTGCAATGGAAAATGTATCCAATCACAGCTCTTCTTGCATTACTTTCTACAAAATTCACTTGGAGAAACCTGATATACTTTTTTGAACAACCGACAAAAATAATTGATGTCCTTGTACCCGACGGCAGAAGCAACCACCGCAATTTTTTTCTCGCCCTCTGAAAGAAGCTGCGCCGCTTGCGTAATCCGCACCGTGTTGAGATAATCGCGAAACGGCACGCCTGCTTCCTTTTGAAAAAATCGGCCCAGATAGGTCGGATTATAGTGCAGCGCCTCTCCAACCGCTAGCATGGTAACATCCTCCGTGTAATGCTGCTGCACATATTCCTTGACCTGCGCCACCAGCCCGCTTTCATCCTTGGTGCTGTTCACACCGTTTTTCTGATCCAACTCGCGGCGAATCTTTGCCAGCGTCCGCAGCAGCTCATCCGTATTCACTGGCTTGAGCAGATAATTGCGCACACCGAATTCAATCGCACTGCGGGCATATTCAAAATTCCGGTAACCGCTGATCACGATGATTTCGGACTGAATATTTTTCTTGCGCATCTGCCCGATCAGCTCTAACCCATCCATTTTTGGCATACGCACATCCGTGAGAATCAGATCATAATGCTTTTTCTCCATTTGCTCCAGTGCGCGAAATCCGTTTTCTGTCGTATCCGGCATAAAAAAACCGTGCTTTTCCCACGGAATCAGGGCGCAGAGCCCCTTGCGGATCATGGCCTCATCCTCAACGATCATCACCGAATACATCCGGATTCACCTCCAATTGATCAACGGGCAGTGTCAGAAAGACTCTTGTGCCTTTTCCCGGCTCGCTCAGAACCCGGAAGGTTGTTTTTTCACGGTAGATCAAGCGCAGCCGGCATACGATATTCCGCATTGCCGTATTTCTGCCGTTTTCTTCATCATCGATGGACTTACACAATGCTTCCAGTTCAATACGATTCATACCCACCCCGTTATCCGTTACGGCAATGCAGAGAGAATTTTCCCTCTGATAGAGATAAACCCGGATGGTTCCACCGTCCTCCTTCATTTCCAAGCCGTGATAAATCGAATTTTCAATCAGCGGCTGCAGCAGGAATTTCGGAATCATATAGTCCGGCAGGTGTGGTGCACACTTAATTTGCAGACATAACTTTCCTTCATACCGAAAATCCTGAATGGCAAAATATTTTTGCACAAATGCCAGTTCGTTTGAAATTGCAATCGTACGATCCCGTCCGTCAATCATCTCACGAAAGCTCTCTGCAAAAATTCGGATCAGCTCCGCGGTTTCCTGATCCCCTTTGAGCACCAGACTCATCCGGAAGCCTTCCAGCGTATTGAATAAATAATGCGGATTGATCTGACGCTGCAAGGCTAACAATTGCGCGTCCTTTTGCGCTGTTCGCAGCTTTTCTTTCTCCAGCTTTGCTTCCATGGCCTGCTTTTGCAGCAGATCAAGCTCCTGCAGCATCTGGTTAAAACAGTTGCCCAGCGCGGACACCTCATCGTTGCCCGGAACCAAAATACTGATGTCGTATTCCCCGTGACGGATGTCGTCCATGTGATTGGCAAGATATTCCAACCTTCGGGTGATGGTTTTGGCAAATAAGTACAGCAGGGGAATTACCACCAGCAGACATCCCGCACAAACCGTTATGCTGGCACCGACGATCGAATTCCGGTTCCGGTTGACATAATCCAACGGTATCAGGTTGCAGAGTGTCCATCCCCCAACCCCGATCTGTGCATTGGTGACATTGGAGATGGTCGCAAGATATCTTTCTTCCAGATAGGTGACGTAATGTTCGCTTTCATCATTTTGTTTTTCAGTTTTTGCAATCTCCAGTAAGGTATCATCTGCGGTGATATTGGAAAGAATGAAGCGTCCGCTGCTGTCGGTCAGCAAAACAATATTATCACTGATATTCTGGGTATCGATCAGTTCTTGAAGCCTTGAAATATCCATTTTCAACTCCAATACGCCAATCGGTTCCAGCGAACGCTGATAATTCATAATCGGCATCAGAAATGTCAGATATTTTCTGGAAAGCAGCTGGTTTTTGATCCACACCTTTTGCTCTGAAATCCCTTGCCAGCAAGCCGATGAGGTATAAGCTGCCGCCTGCTTCTTTTTTTCTTCAAATTGTGCGGCATCCCGCACAAAAATCCCGGAAAACTTCAGATTCGTGTTCGAAGTGTAAATGCGCAATTGAATATTGTCCTGTTGGTATTTTGCCTTATCAATTAATTCGCCAATCCGCTGCACATAAAAATTGTAAAGCTCAATATCACTGCTGCCCTCAATACCCAGATATTCTACCACATTGGAATCCTGCGCAATATCAATGCCGATGCTATAATAATCGCTCAGCTCGCTCATAATGCTTTGCTGCAGCAGATTAGTAGACTGATGATAAATTTGCAAAGACTGGTCAATACTGTTGCGGTTAAGCGCAATGGACAAGTAAACACCAAGCACCGTGATTGGGATGATAAACACCGGAAGATAAAACAAAACCAGCTTATTCCGGAGCTTAAATTGTTTGTGCAATAAATTCATCGGTTCTGCCACCCTTGCTGTTGATTGAATCAGTCCATGTTCCAACAAGTGCAAGATTATATAAAATTTGTTGCACTTTATTCATAAAATATCACAAGTGCATACAAAATGCAAGCAAGACACCTTTTTTGTTCCGTTTTTATCCGGTACTTAGACAAATTGATTAAAAGTATTATGATGATTTATACTAATCGAATGTAAACGGCTTGTCTGTAATAATACGGTCAATCTCATCTTTTGTGCAAAGTGTGTTCAAGCAAATCTGATCAAATTTGCTGCTGTCACAAAGAAGATATCTGCGTCGTGATTTTTGTATCATAATTTTGCGGATATTATTTTCTTCAATGGAATTGTCGGTAATAAGACCTGAACGGGAGATTCCATGGCAAGAAAAAAAGCAAATATCAGCATTATAGTTTGTCAATATTTTCTCTGCATCCGAACCGATATAAGAAAGAGACTCCGGGGCAAGTAACCCCCCTGTACAAAGACAGGGAATTCCTAACGTAGCCAGGGAGATTGCAGTTTTTGCCCCACTGGTTATAACAAAAATTTTTTTAAAATTAGTGAGGTAATGAACAATATGGTATGCGGTAGTGGATGCGTCCAGCATGATACTGTATCCATCCTTGATATAGGACGCTGCCTTTTCTGCAATAATACGTTTAGATTGCGAATCGTCTTGTTCGCGCAGAAAAAAAGGAATTCTTTGATTGGGAGCCAATGTGTTTAGCTTTGCTTTTCCTTTGGAACGCACAATCAGACCTTTTTTGCTTAAAAAAACCAAGTCTCTCCGAACAGTTGGCTCACTGATAAAAAGATTTTTTGCTAAATCCGAAACGGAAAATTCTTGATCAGCCAGTAATTTCAAGTATCGTTCTTCTCTTTCGTAAGTAGACATGATTGATTTTTTGCTCACTTTCTTTTCTTTTTGTCACTATTATAATCATTTATTGATTATAATGTCAATTTACATTCTTTATCTTGCGCTTTGTTTTTTAGTGAATATAATAAATAGCATGAAAAACAAATGCTTATTTTTACATTATTCATAAAAACAAAATTCTTGTTTGTGTATTTAAAAAAAGTGACCGCCAAAATACAGAAATATTACTATGACTTAAGATGGTGTTGAATGAACAACTTGATCAAATATTGAGCAACATAAAATTTATAAGGAGGTGCTTATCGTGGTTCAAAACGTAATTTTTGACATGGATGGATTGATGTTTGACACAGAGCGGATTTCAAAAACAGCGTGGGGGATTGCAGGCAAGGAGTGTGGAACCGATCGCGGCGAAGAATTAATTTATTTTGCATTTGGACGCAGTAAAGCGGAAAGCATGATAATGCTCAGGGAGCATTGCGGAGCGGATTTTCCCGGTGCAAGATTCTTTGACCGCGTCAACCAGATTAAGCAGGAAATTATTGCAAAGGAAGGTCTTCCGGTAAAAACAGGACTTTATAAGTTGCTGGATTTTCTTAAAGAAAACAATGTCCGCATTGCCATTGCGACCTCAACACATAGAGAGCTCACGATGGAATATCTGCAAATGGCACATTTGGAAGGCTGTTTTGATGTAATTGCAACCGGAGACATGGTGACAAGAGGAAAACCGAGTCCGGATATTTTTCTGAAGGCATGTGAATTATTGCATGCAGCGCCATCTGACTGTCTTGTGCTTGAGGATTCAATTAATGGAATTCATGCAGCGGTCAATGGAGGCCTGTTGCCGTTTATGATACCGGATATGGTGCAGCCCGATTCGAAAACACTTAGTTTGTTGGCGGGTATGGGAAAAACATTGTTGGATGTAATTGTATACATACAGAATCATTAACCTTTAAAGAAATTTTAATGATCCGTATCTAAAAGAGAAATATCAAGCAAATTTTTGAGTGTGCTTTGTGTGCTAACCAGTTGCTTTTTTAGGCTTATGGGGATCTCTGAATAGTCAACAGCTCTCAGTCTGTTTTGAATCATTTTTTAATATTGCGTGTGCAAAGCACTTTTGGGCTGATGAGTTTCGGAACCATAAAATCTTGTTGGAATTTTTGCGGAATCGGTGGCTTGCATTATGGTTGCAACCAATCGATTTGTTGTCTCTTTTATTATCCATGAAGTCTGCATTTTTAATAGATTCCTAAACGGCAAAGGCGCAGCGTACCAAGAGGGAAAATGAACGTTGCGGCTGAGCAGAAATGCCCTTGATTCATGAATAATAATGTAGTATAATGAAAAAAATTGAATAAATTCTATATGATGCTTGCAGGAGAATCGGATTTTCCGAGCCGAAGGAGTAAACCTCTCAGGTGTTCCGCAAGGAATAGGGACTGTAAGCGGATAGAACTTTGGAGAATCTCATTTTATATGGGTGCCGAAGGTGAAAGCATTTTATATGCGAATCTCTCAGGCAAAAGGACAAAGTAGCTTTATTTCCTATGGGAATTTGTTCGGCATACCTATGTAAAATTTGAGGTATGCCTTTTTTGTTGCAGTTTCATATAGATTTGTTCCGTTTTGATATTATCATTGAGGGGTTGGGTTTTTTATGGAACAAATCACCACTATCAACGACGCCATAAACTCTTTTGTCTGGGGAAAAGGCGTTTGGCTTCTTATTGCAACGGGCTTTTTGATGACGTTGCTTACCAAGGTATTTCAGGTATCTCACATTGGGGAGTGGTGGAAAAACACCATTGGAAGCCTTTTTAAGAAAGATGTAATCAGCCACAGCAAGGAAAAAGCTTCCATATCTCCTTTTCAGGCGCTTTGCACTGCGTTAGCAGCGACTGTCGGTACCGGCAATATTGCCGGTGTTGCTGCTGCCATCTGCATTGGTGGTGCCGGCGCTGTGTTTTGGATGTGGGTCGCGGCTTTTTTGGGAATGATGACGAATTATTCTGAAAATGTTCTGGGAATTTATTTTCGCCGCAAGAATGAAAAAGGCGAATGGTCCGGAGGTGCAATGTATTACCTGCAGGACGGGCTTGGCGGCAGAAAGGGGTTCAAGACGATCGGTAAAGTTCTGGCCGTGATCTTCGCGGTTTTCGCCATGCTTGCTTCTTTTGGTATCGGAAGTATGGGACAGGTCAATAAAATTGTTCTGAACATAGAAAATGCGTTTCCGGTTCAGTCTCTCGCCGATACAGTCGTTTTCGGTTCAGTTAACCTTTATCAACTGATCATTGGCATCGTGATTATGCTTCTCGTGGCGATTATTGTCCTCGGGGGTCTTAAGAGAATCGCCAGTTTTGCGGAGAAGGTGGTTCCGTTCATGATTATTCTCTTTATCCTTGGGAGCATTATCATCATCAGCGTCAACTACGCCAATATCATTCCTGCCATTAAAGCAATTTTTGTCAATGCATTTACCCCCATCGCAGCTCTTGGCGGCGGTGTCGGATTTGTCATTGGTAAAGTTATGACGCAAGGTTTTAAACGAGGGGTATTCTCCAACGAAGCAGGTCTGGGTTCCTCTGTTATGGTTCACTCCAACTCCAATGTCAAGGAACCTGTCAAGCAAGGAATGTGGGGTATCTTTGAAGTTTTTGCCGACACGATGGTTGTTTGCACCATGACGGCTCTCGTCATCCTGACTTCAGGAGTATACGACCTTGCGACCGGTGCAATCGCGGAAGGAACCTCGGATGCGACCCTTGTTGCGACTGCATTTAATCAGATTTTTCCGTACGCAGGCATCGGTGCAAAATTCATAGCAGTGGCCATGTTCCTCTTTGCGTTTACTACGGTTCTCGGCTGGTCTCACTACGGATCAAAGGCATGGGAATATATTTTTGGTGCCAAGACTACCGTTGTGTATAAAATTATTCACGTACTTACCACCGTCTTTGGTGCCGTTCTTACATCCTCACTTGCCTGGGATATCTCCGACACATTTAATGGTCTCATGATGATTCCAAACCTCATTGGCGTTGTTGCAATGTCTGGTATGGTTATGAAGATTACCAAAAACTATATCGATCGCAAAAAACGCGGTATTCAGGTTGAACCCATCATTTCTTATGATCCTCAGATTCAGGCAAGTCAGATTGAGCGGATGAAAGAGGATGGCGAGCTTTAAACAATACTATCTCTGACAAATCAAAACCGCAAATTTGATACGATACGTATCAGATTTGCGGTTTTTGTTTTATTGCGTACGGCAGGCGGTAAAGCCTGTTTTTTAATTTTGTAATGACGGATTTATGAAATTTCAGTCTTTACAAGTGAAAGAAGAACGAATATTGCGGCGCGCCATAGGACACACTTATGCCGTTTTACATATTCCTAATTTCTCTTGGCATTTTGGCCGATGAAAACACCCATCAGTTAAACAAGTATATCGCTTGCCTAACAGATAGAGGACAATTCTTATTTTTTATTGGGAAGGTGGTACTATCATTCCGGTTTAGTTTCCAATTTGAGCGGGTAATTTCCCAGATGTTTCACCCGAAAGCCGTTTTGCGGATTACCGTTCGGCGGGTATAAATACCGGATGCACCAAATGAGTTCTGCAGTTGGGCGTGTTCCGTTAACGTGCTACAATGAGCGGTGTGTTGAAATTAACAAAGCTATGAATTATTCCCTCGATTTGCTGAAAGGTGTTCCTAAAATTAGAATCATTCGCACCAACGAAGCAGAGGGAAGCGCGATGGCGGGCTTGTACTGTGCCCACGCACACTATGTCCCAGAGGAATTCGGCGGTTTAGGTGTGACAAAATTTGTACAGACCGCGATGTACGCGAATCGGATAATGATCTGTCAAACAGCGAGGAGTTGGGTACACGTACCTTTGTTTTGTCTTGGTTTAAACATTACAGACCGGAAATTATTGAGGAATATGCCAATGAATTAAAAAGGTTTTGAAAAACTATCGTGGGCTTTTAGAGGACGATGAGGAAAATCCTGCAACATTGGTGGCTGGCATTTTTTTATTTTTCCCTCTGCAAAACTATGAGAATTGTATATAATAAAACCAATTATTAATATATTTCTTTATAAGGAGCGCGAATTTATGTCATTGCAAAAAGAATCTATAAAGATCTGGAAAATGTCGGAAAACAACAATGAAAATCTTGGATTCTTTATCCGTAAATTTTCAGTTTTAAACAAGAGCAAATTGCAATTTGCTGAAATATATTTTATGGAGATATTTCGTATTTTTGGCACGGGAGTAGTAACAAACTGATTCGTTTTGGTAACGATACATTTATGTTATGCGCCTGAAATTTTTTGTACGACGTTCCCGCAGAAGCTCAATGTGGGGAGCCGTTACCCATGTTTTCAAATTCAGACTTATATGACATAATAAGCTCAAATTTTAAGGTCGATACCTGCTTGCTTGAGATAATGATGTTAGGCATCATACGTTTTTCTGTACAATCCCAATTAAACATATTCAGCCTCCGTTCATGGTTTTTAAGCGATTCCATTTTAGCGGATTCAAGCTAAATATGCTTTTTTTTTGTGGGCTCTATTTTCCATCCCAGCATTTGCTATTGAGCGTTTTTTATTCGATCCAACCTAAATCTATAGTGATTATATTTGTGTGAGAATGACTTTTATTGTATATTGATTTTCTTTGGCTTGTTTCTAATTTTACCGTTTCAATTCATGCCCCCGCGAAGGGGCAACAATCATTCTCCATAAGCGATTCAAGATTATCGTTAGTTTCGATTCATGCCCCCGCGAAGGGGCAACAGATTAGAAATAACGCTCCTCAAAAAAATAATAAGTTTCAATTCATGCCCCCGCGAAGGGGCAACGTAAAGGCCGGGGAGCAGGTGGCCGTGGAGGGTAGGTTTCAATTCATGCCCCCGCGAAGGGGCAACAATGCTCAATCTGTATGATTTATTTTTACGAAAGTTTCAATTCATGCCCCCGCGAAGGGGCAACATCGGCAGACTGCAAAAGGAAAAGAAAATCCCAGTTTCAATTCATGCCCCCGCGAAGGGGCAACCTCTCTTGCGGGGGAAAATGTAACTTTTTACCATGTTACAATTCATGCCCCCGCGAAGGGGCAACGTAAGGAGTGTGTCGAGTGATTTCCTTGCCAGTGTTTCAA
>CAKXIK010000061.1:7038-14229 GCA_934875675.1 uncultured bacterium | reverse complement strand
ATCATAGCCTTGTGTTGCCCAGGCAACGGCTTCCAACGCGAATTCATGCTGTCACCTCAAATTTGATTTGTTCATCAGCCGAGGATAGCATTTCGTTTTTTGCTCTATTGCAAAAATCCTTTACGATTTCAAATCCATAGCTGTTGCGCCCCAATTCCTTTGCTGCCCGAAGTGTGGTCCCGCTTCCTGCTACTGGGTCAATCACCACGTCACCTTCATCCGTGTAAATTTCGATGAGGCGTTTCAAAATATTTACTGGCTTTTGAGTGGGATGAATTTTAGGAATTTCTTTTCCATCGCGTTTCCATTCCTGCCAATCAAATATCATGTGTCCATTGTTGCGAAATTTCGGGAGCTTATCACGGTAAAGGATTAATGCGTGCTCAGATGCACCAACCATGCGCATATTTGCTTTAAGTACTTGGGCGCTATAATTTTTTACAAATGTAATGTGCTGGCTCTTTTTAAATCCGTATTTTTCTGCGTACTTTATTACAATCGGGATTTGCTCAAACGCGCAGAATACAATCATGCACGGTGCATCTGAAGATTTTCCGCGTCCATTGCTTTTCTTCGGCTCTTTTTTCAGCAACCGATTGCAGAAATGAAAATACTCTGCAATGTTAAAATTGTTATCTGTATTGAAAAACGCTTTTCCAGCCTTCTTGCTCTCTCCGTTTTTATTGTCTCCGCCGATATACCATTCCGTGCTGCTTGCGTAAGCGTTTGCTCCCAAATTATACGGAATATCCGCAATCACCAGCTGTGCCTTTGGAATGTTATATCGCTTGAAATTTTGAAAGCTGTCGTTAAACAATTCTGTTTTTACCGGCATTGATAAAACTCCCTTTCCGTTCCATTTTTAATCGAATCATCATACTCGGAGAACGCTTTTTCAACTTCTTCTACCGGAACGCTTAAAGTGTACGCGCACACAAGCGCATCCCACGGCTCCTTATTGGTTGCTCTTATACCATCAGAAAGTTCGAGCCTGTGCCAGCGATTTACGAGGATTTTCCCAAGCTGATCTAATTTATTTTCAGCGCATTTATTTTCCAGATATAAGTATCTGGCATGTTCCGCAGCGCATTTTGAGCAGCAGAACCGTTGAAAGCGGCCATTTCTTTCAAAGATTTTATGGCACCAAGGGCATTCAACCTTTGGAGCAACCTTTACTTTTCTGCCTACATTAAAAAAAGCTTTACTGCATTTTTTGGAACAAAGTCGATTTATAGATGATTTTGGTGTAAACATTTTTCCGCATTGCTTGCAAGGGATAGGATCAAAATGCTTTTTACTTTTTGGATTCTTTTTCCCGCAAATCATTGATACTTTTCTATGATGTATTACTTGGCATTCTTTTGAACAAGTTTTTTTGTTGTAAACATTAGTTTCAAACTCTTTCCCGCAAACAGGGCACACACGCTTGTAAATCTGCTTCATCTATGTCCAACTTCCTTTCATCAATAATTTTTAATATCGGGCATTGGTTCGGGTCTACTTTTTGAGATATTCCTGCAAGGGCAATGCGCATTTGGCAGGTGCGTAAGTACATATCGCGGATTTTGATACCGTTTACCATATCCGCCTCAATCTCTTCGGCTTGTTTTTGAGCCTGTTCCTGCGTGATAGTTTTGCGGCGAAATAAATCGTACAGATTGAGCATTGATAAGTACGCACACCGCTCAAAGCAGCCAGTAATCTCATCCGGCTTTTGTTGCCATGCAGCTTTCTTGATCTGCTCAAAATCCATGTGATCACCTCTCAAAATGGCAAATCCGGAAGGATATCATACTTTCCGGAATCCGTATTGGTTTCCCACCCGTAATGCTTATCGTTTAATTTTTCATCAGCCATCGCCAAACGCTTTGTCATTTCGGAATAAAGCAAATTGATTTTATCTGTACCCATTATCAGCTTGCCAGTCAGACGATTTTTGAGTATCTGGATATAGCTGTGCGTGCAATTTGGTTTCGGATCGTCCGCATCTGCCTTTGTGTCGCGTTTGTACGATAAAACCAGATCCACGCGGTTTGTAATATCAGCAGATCCAGAAACATCGTCATTGCTAATTTCCTGCCCTTGCGCAATCTTTTTGGGATGCGCGACCAGAAGAATCAGCACATTGTATTTAACTGCAATTGCCTTTAACTCGCGCAAAAATCTGCTCTGTGCTTGATACAAATTACTGTTTGGATCAATATCCAACGCCGTCATCAGGTTGTCGATGCTGATTACACGAATCCCATATTGCTGGATTGCCTGCTCGATGGTATCAAGCAGCGCCTGTGTTTCGTCATCGTCTGTGATAGATGCGTTGTCGTAAATATACACCTTGCCGCGATACCAAGCATTAATCCGGTTGATTACATCGTCTGGTATGTAATACTCAATATCGTGAAATTTGTTTTCTCGGCCGCACACACCGTTGATTCCGGCAGTTTGAAAATCCATCCAACGCTTGAAGTGGTAATCCGGCAGCTCTCCGGAATAAGCCAGAACGGAATAGCCTTGATCCCGTGCCTCAACGAGAATCTGTGACACAACGGTTGATTTGCCATTTCCACGTTGCCCGGTAATTGCAACAACTTGTCCAAAGTAAAGCCCGCCGATTGTGCGATCAAGCATGGTGATTCCGGTTGTAACTTTTTCCATATCGTACAAATCGACGGATTTTACATCAGAAAGCTCTTTGACGTGTTGCACGGGGATTTCCTTTGCGTTTGCAACGGCGTTTCGAATTGCTTCTGTTCCGTATTTGCGCAAAATGTCATTTGCATCTTTTTCTCCGAGATAATCCTGCGGGTCAACCACAAGGATTCGTTTTTTCAAACGCTGCTGGACTTTTTCGACCAGTGTGATAATTCCTTTTTCGCAATCGCCGAAAACGATAATGTCCTTGTATTGTTGTAGAAAATCCCAACAGTTTTCTACCCATGTCATGCCTTGTGCGCCATTTGGCACAGATACTGCATTTTCCAATCCCGCTTCGGCAACGGACAAGCTATCAATCTGCCCCTCTGTGATAATCAGCGGACTTCCTGGCTTGCAATGATTCATACCGAATAAAATCGGCTCTGTGTCTGCTTCAAACCATTCTTTGTTTTTATCTCTGCCACGCACAAAATCCGTTTTGCGATACTTTGCACAGGTCAGCTTGCCATGCTCATCAAAAAACGGAAACACAATCACATGTGGATCTTTTTTGCTTGCGCTAATTTGATACTTGGTTACTGTTTCCGCGCTGATTCCACGCTCACCCAGATACTTAATCGCCTCCGGCTTTGCTTCTACCGGCCTTTGTGGCATTGCTCTATATGTACGCTTTTGGTCGGGCTTGTGGAGGTTGTCAAAATCCAGATGATAATCAAACTTTCTTGCAAGCTGCACAAAGTGCCCTGATTCGCCACAGGAGGCGCGGAAGCAATGATAGGTACCAGTTTCCATATTTATGCTAAAAGTGTCTTTATCGCGTTCCCCACCGCCGTTACAGTACGGACAAACCTTAAAGAATAATTCATTTCCTTTTTCGTGTGTTTCCGCGCCAATATGGCGAACCAGCCCATAGAGATCATCTCGTGTCATTGTGTAAGACATTACCATTTCGCCATCCTTGTTTTCATTTCCTCCGGTGTAAGCGGCCTGCACCCGTTCTTATCGCGTGGAAGATCGTCTGGATTGATCGCCGAAGGCGAAGCTTGCGCCGCAGCGCTTTCTTTTCTTTCTTTGGGTTCTTGATAATACGTAGTATTATCTTCTTGTATGTGTTCCCTTTGGTGTTCTTCTGATGTTCTTTTGCTGTTCTTTTGCTGTGCTTTTTGGTGTTCCTCAGCGTCTGTTTTCGCCTGATATTTGGCATAGTTACTGATAAAAATAGATGTGCGTTGTGGTGTGCATTTTAGGGACACCATCTGGTCACGTTGCAGTCCATCGATGAACCGCCGTGTTTTTTTTCGCGACCAACCCCATCTTTCAGCCAAAAGTTCAATGCTTCGGCACACTTCTCCGCGTTTAGCATCAATTTGCTGGCCTCTCCACACAAATTTCTCTGGCTTGTGATTTGCAAGCATCAGAAGATCAATCCATGCTTGTCCACGGCTAAACGGCTTATCGTTCCATATCCAGTGTTCCATAATCTGCCTATCCACTTTTATCCATCCCATCAACCTCGCCTCCTTCCAATCGTTCTTTCATTTCCCGATATAAGATTTCCTTTATTAGCATCCCTGTAGTTTCCGGCTGACAGAAAATAATCTGGCAGTCATATCTTGCAAGCCATGCGGTCATGCTGGCTATCAAAGCCTTGGGATTAAGCTGGCTTCTGTATTTGTGGCCATAAACCTTTTCCCATGTGGCACTCTCGACCAGAAGATAGACCTTTGCACCGGCAGCTTTTGCGCGTTCAAATTCTCGCTTAAATCGCGCGCGATCGCGTGTAAAGCATCCGGCTAATTCATCCAGCCCCATCTTTCTCTCAATCGCCACATGATTTGCAAGGCTGAATGTGCCACCGTCAGGCAACTCAATGGATGCGGAATAATCGCCAAAATCAAGCTTTTCACGAATTATTTTGCCGAATACGCTAAGACGGCGATGCAGTGACTGTGTATCCTGTTCCCGTGTGTCACAAATCACTGCAATCGTGTCTAACGCCCCGGCGATTTCAACCGGGTTCATGTGCTACCTCCAAAATCAGAATGGCAAGTCCCCATCATCCTCTACAGATTGCATTGCATCATCATGAGCTGTCTGTACTGTTCCAGATTGCTTATTTTTTAGAGGCTTGTCCTTCGGCATCTTAAACTTGCCAGCGCGGACATTTTCAACAGATTCCAGTGCGCAGCATTTTGTGCCCCATCCGGTATTTCCGTTCATTTCCCACTCTTCATTTCGGAAAAGCACACCAACCGTTTTGCCTTTCAGCCCCGCTTCATTCCAGTCCCAGTGATAGCCTGAATTGCTCTGTTCAATTGACCAGATAGCTCCACCAAACGTGCGCTTTGTCCAGCTATCTTTTTCGCTACCATCGTCTTTTGGCTCATTCAGCCGATATGTACCGCGCCACTTTTTATCCTCACGATCATTATTGCGATAATCATTTGCAAAGAAATCCTTGTACTGGCCTTCTGCAATATCAAAGCTGATTACCAGCACGTTGCCCCAACTGTAGGTTTCTTCTTTGGCTCCCATGATTTTTGCAACATATCCACCGACTGGAAGCTGCTCTCTTGCTGCGCTGCGCTCTGCCTTAAATCCACCGAATTGTTTCATAATAAAATCCTCCTAAAAAATTAAATATTGTAGTATTCTCTGATCGTTGTATCGACCAGCTTGAGATCGTTGTCAATTTCCAACGGGAACATTTCCATTGGGCTTTTTGCCGTGTTATATCCGTCACTCTGGGTGATAAATTTATGTGATTTACCATCCGTCATGCATAAAAGCACTATCGAAAAAAGCCCTTCAAGCGTAATCTGGTTATCGATCATTTTTCCTGTGGTTTTTGCTTTTGTCCTTCCAGAATCAGTAGTTTCTGTATGATTCAGAAAATATACGATACAGTCAGCAGGTGTGGAATCAATCACAAATTGCACCAGATTGGTAAAATTCACCGCGATATCTGTAAATTTTTGATACCCAGTATCTTTTACTCGAGCAAATGATTCAAATGCCATCAAATATTGACTATCATCTATCACATAGCATTTCAGCTTTGGCTCCCGAAGCCCTTGATAGATTTTTGCATATCGGTTGCCATCTTTTAGATCAATCTTTTTAAGCTGCTTTCTGAATGGTAGTGGCTTACTGGCCACATTGAAAATTCCAACCTCTTCCGGGTCAAAATTTCGCAAACTTGCGGATTTTCCGCTGCCAGATTCGCCCATTACCATGACGGGAATCCCCATGTTTATTCCTCCTTTTCAATAATTTTGAGCGGACACTGTGTGCCAACGCCAACCGTTGGATAAGGCAAAAACTCTTCTGTAATTCTGCATCTGGCCACTTTGATGCTATCAAAATAGCGATACGGGCAAAATTCACATGTGGTGCGGTCTTCCGGAAAATTTACTGTGATAGCGCCTTGCGCTTTGGTGTAATATTTCACACCGTCCTTATTCAAAGCCAAACTTCTTCCCTCTTTTCTTTTTCTTCTTCCATCTGATTCAATTCTTCGGCAGTATAAAAAATCCAGTTCCCGGAAAACCACCATTCTTCGAAATATAATCTCACCATCCAGTTGTGCCGGATTTCCTTGCAAATTTCTTTAAATGTTGTGGCGGGTGAATATGGAAATGTATGCGCATACCACTTAATCACTTTTTTTCGTTCGGAAACAAAAAGCGTTGACATTGCGAGTGCATAATCTACGGCATAATCTCGGTACACAGTTTTTCCTTTGTTGGAGCAAATTCCTATGTATGCACCAGAAATACTATCATTCACTTTTTCCATCCTCCTTCACATCATCCAAAAATGAATGAATAAATACTTCCCCGGACGCTTCATCCTCATAAGCCTTTTCAAGCCTACGAAACTTAGGTCTGAGCGATTCGATCATTTGCCCCAATTCGGTTGGATTTTCCAATGTTGCGATTTTTTCAAAGTCATATTTGATGGAATCCCTAATCATGTGACTGGTTTTCATTTGCAATTTTCCTCCATTGTAAATTTCATCTGCCCATCTTGTTCTCTTCTGGCGGCTTTGTATTCGTTATATTGCTTCCGGTACCTGTAGCTGTCTCCGAATACGTTCCACGCCGCCTTTACAAGATTCGGCTCATAAGGACGGATTTTTTCTAAATCCTCTACTGCCTTTGCCGATATGGAGCAGCCACAACAGCCCGTCCGGGTTAGTCCGTATACTTCATAAGCGTCAGAATAGCGGATTCCGTGATAATCCTTGTACCACTGCTTGTCCGCATCAGATACATAAAACAGCGGTTTCAGTCTAAACTTTCCGTCTGCCGCCTCCGTGAAGCACATGGATGTGCAGTCTTTTTTTGGCACAGAACGCACTCCGCCTTCATCCCGGCGTTCGCCGGTGATAACCATGTCGAAAGACTTCTGTACGCTATGCGCCAGCTGCTTTTTGCAATAGTTGCAGCATTTGTTGCTAATCTTAAACGGGATCGGATTTTCCTTGATGAAATCCAACATGTACTTGGACGAACCAATCACAAGCTGTATGTC
>CAKXIK010000061.1:2956-7028 GCA_934875675.1 uncultured bacterium | reverse complement strand
GGGTCTACTTTTTGAGATATTCCTGCAAGGGCAATGCGCATTTGGCAGGTGAGTAAGTACATATCGCGGATTTTGATTCCGTTGACCATATCCGCTTCAATCTCTGCGGCTTGTTTTTGCGCCTGTTCCTGCGTGATAATTTTACGGCGGAAGAGATCGTATAGATTTTGCATCGATAAATATGCGCACCGCTCAAAGCATCCAGTAATCTCATCAGGCTTTTGCTGCCATGCAGCCTGCTTAATCTGCTCAAATTCCATGTGATCACCTCTCAAACTGATACCCGAGCTTCTTGTAAATTGTATTCCGTTTCTTTTTCTGACTGATGCAATACGGAATATCATCTACAAAGTCATAGCATATCGGGATTGATTTTTCGGGTGAGGTGCGGGCGATTCGACCCAAGGACTGCACTACAACGGAGTAATCCTTTTTTGGCACCGTCAGATATAGGCGATCCAGACACGGAATGTCCAACCCTTCCTTTGCAAGCCCGAATGTTGCGAACAGATACTTTTTCTTTCCGGACTGCATATCCTTGATTGCCTGCTCTCTTTCTGCCTTGCCTGCCTTGCTTGTCATCCGACCGGATACCATGCAGCACAGTTCCTGATGTTCTACCATACTCATAAGCGTTTCAAGGTGTTCAAGCCTGTCCGACAAAATCAAATTACTGTGACCGCTGTTGATATTCAGATACCCGGAAATCACTTTGTTTCTGCGATCGTTTTCACACAGATAAGCAATTAGCTTGCTGTAATCCATCATTCCGTCAGTGCCGAGATACACAAAGCTTTCCGGTGTGCCAGTATCAACCCGCGTAACCGATACTGGCATGATTTTATCCGCCACGGCAGACTTCGGTACCTCGTGCGCTACACCGCCAAGCATCCACGGAATACAATCCTGTAATCCGTCTGCCCTGTGCAGTGTTGCGGTAATACCATACTTGTACCGAGCAGCCATGGCATTCAGCACCTTTTCAAACATTCCCACGCTTCCTGCGGTTGCTGCAATCCGATGGCACTCATCCACAATCACACAGTCAAAAGAGTATTTAAACCTTGTAATATCCTGCTTTGCAAGTGTCTGCACCGTAGCAAAGGTGATATCCCTGCCGATATGTACCGCACCCTCTGTGATCGTTCCAAAATCCCCTGTAAAATACCGTTCTGCACGGAGCTTACTCTGATTGAGTAAGTCCTTTGTGTGTGTCAGCCAAAGAGTTTTCTTTCCAATACGTTGAATCAGCGCAAGTGCCATTTGAGTTTTACCGCTTCCTGCCGGTGCAATCAGAATGCCGTTTCTGCACCGTTGCAGCCTATCCACGGCTTCTTTCTGGTAATCGTATAGTTCAATACTACCCTGCATGGTATTAGGCAGATTTTCGGCAAAATCAGTATCATATTTGTGACTTACAATCTCAGATGCAAGGTTGTCCAGGCACCCAAACGGAATAATATATGTATCTCCGTCCTGCCTCCACAATCTGATTTTCTTCGGGGTATTTCCAATCCATTTTCCCATGCGCATTTTGCTTTTGTATTCTGGGTTGTCCACTTCTCTGCTTTTAATTATTGCAAGTGCGTAAGGAGTAGGATTTGAGATGTATAATTCGTTTGAAACTAAAGTTTTCATAAGCGCCACAATCTTTCCAGCGGATAGAAATCTGAAAAAGGTACACTGGTCTTGATGGGATATTGCTTGATCTGATTCCATGGAAGGAATACCGTATGCCCTTTGTTTTCAAACTTCACCACAATAAAGTTGTTGTGGCATCCTACGCTTTCAAGCAGTTCAAACGAAGTGCGCTGGTTTGGCTGAATTCCTTTGACTGGAAACCGGTCTGCATCACACACCTTGCAGTCAATTTGATAGCAAGTATCGTTCTTGCATAGCTGAACATCGAACGGCTGTCCAAATTCCCCTTGAACATTGTTGTGTGCGTAGTATCCTTTGTTTGCTGCATATGTACAAAAATCTTTTTCAAATAGGTTTCCCTTTGTTCTATTTGTCATATTTCCTCCTAAAAAGTTCACAGGTTCACAAGCGGTTCACAAGCGGTTCACAAGTGCAAAAACCTTAAAAAATGGCGGTGCAATGCGGTTTTTACGGTGCGGTTCACAAGTTCACAAAAATTTTTGCATTTTTTCTTATGCTCGAAGTGTTTGGGTGTAAGTATCTGTATTTTTTTATTCTGCTATTAGGGGATGGTATTTTTCACTGTGAACCTGTGAACTTGTGAACCTTTTTTAAAACGGAAGGTCCTCGCCGGGAGGTTCTAATTCCGGTTCAGGCTCATTTGGTGGTGGAATAACCACGATGTAAGCTGAATTTATACCCTTAATTTTTACCCTCTTATCCAGTCTACCGGGATTCACTTCTGATTTTCCGTTCCGAACCGCCCACTCGACGAACATTTTTTTATTAAAATTTCCTTCCGCAGCAAAACGACCAAATACATTTGAATTGATAAGCCACGCGCCGTCTTGTTCACGGATATGTCCCCAACGTTCTTGAGGTTCAAACTCTCCATCTTCAAAATTTTTACGGTGGATTGCGCATTCGTTCAAAACATATTCGTAAGCGCGATCGTTGTCGCTCATTGCCAGATGCGACCGAATCAACCCAAAGCACTCCCAGAAATCCAGATAAATTCCATCGTGCATAATGTAATCGGTCAGAATCTTGTCAGCAGTAAGAATTGCCGCCATGGATTGAATTGGCTTGCCCTCTTTTTCGTGCTTAGGGTCAGCGGCATTAATCTTATCCGCAAATACGCGGTTGATCTCTGCAACCTTGTCCATTCCGATCTCCTGTAGCACCTCGATGTATTTTTTTCCGAGGAATCCATAGTTTGACCGGATAATATCCGCAGTACGTTTTCCGCCTTGCCCATCATCGAATACAAGCCCCGGAGCCGTTTCCATCTCAATAGTTCGCAGCAATTCGCCGCCGTTTGAAATCTCTGATGTAATCGGTTTCTCTCCGTTTGTTATCGAGCAGTTGCGCCAATATCGAGGGCGATCAACACCAAGCTGTTTGTTTGAGCGCTTTTTTCCGGTGCCGCTGCACAACATATAAATAAAATCCGAAAAGTTTTTTACCTCCTGCTGCACCTTCGAAATATCGTCGCAGATGTACGGCAAATTGTTTAGGCAATCGAGATACACCTCTATAGCGGTCACAGTGCTCTTTGGATCACTAATATATCCTTTTTCATTCGGGTCTCCCCAAACGGCAGCAGCGAGCATTGTGGCGACCGTTTTGCCCTTTCCCGCTTCGCCATACAAGTGAAATACAAATGGAAGTAATCCAAGCGGCTCTACTAACACGGAAGCCAGTGCAGCGGATACAAGCATCATCGGTTCCTTTCGCTTCCGGTGCCTGATCTCAGATAAAATATCCATAAATTTTTGCTCGTCTCCGTGAGGTTTTACGGATTCTACTACGCTTGAAAATGCGTTTTCTGCATCAAATATCACTTTGTCATAATACGGCCGAAAGTGCGTGTAATCGTCCAACCATCCCATTTTCCCGGTAGACATTTGCACTGGAATCATATCGATATTTAAATCCTCTACCTGAGATAGATACCGAACAAGCGACTTAGCACTTTCAGAAGTAACATTAACGCCGTAATCTGAAAGCGCCCCGACAATCTTCGTGGCAGTAGCAAGGGAAGATTTATCAAAAATCTTCCGATGCCATGTGCCATCCTTGTTCCACGCAATTTCCATCTTTTCGCGCCCGGTTTCAATATTTACAAATCGCTTTGTAGGTGCGATTGGATGAGGACAGGCATATTCGGGCGGTATATTTTCGAATCCAGCGGTATGTATTCCGGTATCATCTACAATCCACTGTCCTGTCATAAGCCGCGGAACATCTTCCCACCAGGAAACGTAATTTTCCCCAACATCCGCAAACCGCCGGTTCTTTCTTTCTTCCAGAGCCGCTTGCTTTGCCAACATGGAATGTTCTTTTTTGCAGGCGCTCCACATATCGTCAAACTTTTGCTTTCCGCGTAGTATGGTTGCCCGATCAAGAAATGCTTGGTGCGCCCTCTCGC
>CAKXIK010000061.1:0-2946 GCA_934875675.1 uncultured bacterium | reverse complement strand
ACAGCGGCCTGAGTGTGTCAGGGTTTAACAATTGTTCCAAGGTCAAACTATCCGCAGTCTTTTTTAATTCTTCATCGACATTAATTTGAGATCACCTCTTTTCCCGGAAAAGTAGCTTAGAACGGCAGATCATCATCGCCGGGAACATCAACGAAATCAGTCGGTGTGGGTGTTTTCGGCGCATCGTCAACCGGGCAATCCATTCCGCCATCAGAATCCTTTTTATCTCCGCAGAAATGTACCTTATCGACAGTCATTTTTGTTGCACTGCGCTTGTTCCCATTTTTATCTTCATAGTTTTCCGTGTGCAGCTTTCCCTGGACGATAATCTGTTTACCCTTGGTAAAATACTTACTTACCATTTCGCCGGTTCCGCGCCATGCTGTACAGTCCAAAAACAACTGTGTATCGTCTTTATCTTTGTATTTTTCGCTCCAAGCGACGGTAAAAGAGCAGCAGCTAATCCCGCTTTGGGTGTTCCGAAGTTCCGGGTCGCGCACAAGCCTGCCTTGCAAAACCATTTCGTTAATCATTCGTCAATCCCCCAAAATTCAATTTCTTTTAATACTTCTGTTTCTGCGCAGTAGTCGCATTTCTCGCACCGCGTAGCTTCGGTCTCTCCACGCTTCATAGCGGCGAATTTAGGCGATTCAGAAGAAACTACATCCAAGCAGTAATCAAGCCTCTGCGGGTCAATCTGTGCCACTTTCAAACGTGTTGCTTTTTGCTTTGTAGCTGCGCAAATCATAAACGGCAGCACCAACCCGGTATTCTGCCGGACGATTTCGCGGTAAATAGCGCCCTGAAAGTCGTACCCCCAATTTACCCAAAACGGCAGGCGCTGCTTTGCTTCATCGTTCCACGCAGATTCCAAATCTTTCATGATCTTCAAATCCACAATCGCCTTATCAGGATGCCAGCTATCGATTTTGATTTTGAACAGTACGCCTGCAATTTCCCCTGCCATAATCACCTGCTTTTCGCCAGACATGTACTTCATAAAAAGTTCATCGCGTTCGATTCGCTGGATAATCTGTTCGGCCTGAATATAATCCGCTTTCAGGTTTCCATCCCGCTTAAAAAGTTCGGGATGCTTTGCCTTGAACAAATCCAGCGTACCTTCAAAATAGGCATCCACAAAAGACCCAACCAGCAGCGCAGTGGTTTCTTCCTGCCGATATTCCCCGCGAATTTCAGCCAGCGCAGCAGCGGGGCACGCCATAAACGCTTTAAACTGCGACGCACCCATATACGCCATCTGGTTTTCTGGGGAAAAGTAGGTTTCGCTTGTAAGCATCACAGCACATCCTCCGCAGTCCGCTTGGTTTTCACGGAATCTTCTGCTTCCCCTTCGGTGGAAAGTCCCATCAGTGCTTGCGGGCAATGCACCCGCGCGAAGAACGACGCAGCCCGGTACGCGAGCATAAGCTCCGGCATATTCCGCCATTTCGGGTTGCTTGTCCATCCTTCTGCCTTTGCCATTGCCATAGTCACTGCGGGTCCTTCGATCAATTCACCTGTATCTGCGTGCTTTGCAACCACCCTGCACCCTCTACCATCTGTATCCGGTTGTCCAAAATACAGATGCTGCACATCGGAAAATTTTCCGCAGGCATTAATCAGCGCCGTGCAAGCCTGTCCGCTCCAACTTGGTTTCCCTTTTACCACATATAAATTCTGCATAACAAAAATTGGAGTAACGTTCATGCGGTTTGCCATATCAATGGCGATTGCACAGTCCGCAGCTTTGTTTTTGTATGCATCCGGAATGGTGTTGGCTTGGCAGATTACCTGCGCAAGTTTGTAACAATCGCGGAATTTATCAATGTAGGTTTCAGGCCTGACGGGTTCAATAATTTCTGTGGCGGTCGCTTCAATCAGTTCGTTCATAATTCAGTCACCCTCAATTCATCATCATTTGTCGTGCGCGTCGCAATAAACTGCAGTCCCTTGGATTTGCATTTTTCATAAAGCGCCATGCGGCTTTTATCGTCCAACCGTTCTGCGCCGTCAATCAGTATGATTTGCAGTCCCTTGGGATTGCTGATTGCCACATCCACGCACAGATCAAGCTTTTCTCCGTCAGAAAGATTGCTTAGCGGCAGCCCGTGTACCAGTGGGATTCCGTTTTCAACAGTAAGACCATCTACAGGAATATTTGCCTGACGCAAGATTTCGCCCGGAAGGGTGCGTGCAAGGTTGATTTTTTCAGTCAGCGCATCAGATTTTTCCTGCAGATTATCAACTTCCTGCATCATTCTCACCATTCTGGAATGTTCGTTCAGGTGTTTTTTCATGGCTTCTGCGGTGTTGATTTCTTCCTGCAGTGCCGTTGTGTCTGTCGGCTGGCGGTCTGCATATTCGTTTGCAACTCCGGTATCTGCGTCCAGCTTTGCTTTCGCCGCTTCATAATCCGCTGAGATTACAGCAATTTTATCCTGCAATTTGGAATCCAGCCCAGAAAGCTTGTCCTCTGAGGCGCGAATTTCAGCCTTTAATCGTTCAATTGTTTTTTCAAGCCCTTCACGTTCTCCGGAAATTGCGTCCTTTGCTGCAGAAATCGCAATATCACGGTCAGCTTGAATCCCGCGGATTTTGTTATCGTAGCTGTCACGGAACATTTTTGCACGCTGGATTTTGCTGTTTTCCTGCTGGATTTTTGAAAGCTGTTGATATTTGGATCCGGTATCGTAGGCCTCCCATTTTTCAGCGTCAAAATTATCGGGAATTGAGAGTGCAATATCCTCCGCAGCCTTGCGCTTATACAATTTTTCAGAGTTAATTTGCTGCCGTGTTTGATAATATACGCCGTTTTCCGCCTGAATCTGGTTCAGAACAGAAAGAATGTTCTGGTGGTAATCAACTCCGTTTGGAATTTCTCCAAACCAGTTCTGAATTGTCTGCATGTCCCACTTGTAATCGATCAGATTAAGAATGATTCTGTTC
>CAKXIK010000060.1 GCA_934875675.1 uncultured bacterium | reverse complement strand
GAAAGGGTGATCGCCATGACGCTCGGAGATAGAATAAAAGAATCCAGAATTAAGAAAAATATGACCCAAGAAGAACTTGGTTCTAAAATCGGAGTAAAAAAACAAGCTATTTATAAGTATGAGCAAGGAATAGTCGTTAACTTAAAACGAGATGTTATTGGCAAACTTGCATCTGCGCTTGATGTTTCTCCATCCTATCTGCTTGGATACAGTGATCAGCAGGACGTAGCATCCGTCCCTAAAAAAGACTTTGACATTTTTTCTATTCCTGGAATCATGCGTTTGCCGAAGATGGTACAAAAACCTCTGATCGGGACAATCGCCTGCGGAACACCGATACTGGCTGCACAAAATATTGACAGCTACATTGCAGTACCGGAAGACATTCACTGTGACTTTGCACTACGCTGTGAGGGGGATAGTATGATTGGGGCACATATCATGCCGGGCGCATCGGTTTATATCCGTGAGCAACCAGATGTAGAGAACGGAGAGATTGCCGCGGTAATCGTAGATGATGAGCGAGCTACATTAAAACGTGTGTATAAATCAGATAGCGCTGTTACACTGATGGCAGAAAATAGCAAATATGCGCCTATTATTATCACAGGAGAGCAATTGCAGCACATGCGTATTCTGGGGCGTGTAGTCGCATATACCAACTATTTGTTATAAAAAAATCCGCTACCGGGTGGCACCCCGGCGGCGGAAGTTTGAGAATCACAGACTTGGCAGAAAGTTCCTCTCAAAAATATTATACAATGTTGGCGTAAAATGTCAACAAAGGAGGAATTTTTAAATGAAATGTCCAAAATGCGGAAATGAGTTTGAAGGCAAGTTTTGCCCAGAGTGCGGGACTGCTATTTCGCAGGATTCTGCACAGCCTGATGCGTCAGCTACCCCCCCTGTATATTATCAAGCACAACCACGAATCCCGTCAGCACCTCCTATGCAGCCAACCATGCCACCAACAAAAAAGAAAAAATTAAAATGGTGGCAAATTCTTTTAATTATTCTTGTTGTTTTTGGAATACTTGGGGCCGCGCTTGGATCAGGTGATTCAGCTACCACATCTTCTACAGTTTTAAGTGGAGAAGCTTCCAGTATTCCGGTTTCTTCGCAGGCGCAAGCTTCATCTGTTGCTCCGTCCATATCTCCGGAAGAAGAAAAATCGAATTATATTGCTCAATGTAAGAAATTTGATTTTAAAACAGTTTCGAGAAATCCTGATAAATATAAGGGTGAATATTACGCAATAACTGGAGAAGTAATTCAAGCTACAGAAGGCTATTTTAATCAAGTTGATCTTCGCGTTAATGTTACTAAGGATGAATATGGTTACTGGGATGATACCATCTACGTGACAATAACAATTCCTGCAGGTGAGGATAAAATCTTGGAAAATGATATTATAACTTTATATGGACAGTGTGATGGAAATTATTCATATACATCTGTACTTGGAGCATCTATTTCTCTTCCGAAAATTAGTGCTGAATATTACGAATTAAAAGAATCAAACTGATTTCTTAATTCGTGAGGTGTCTCCCGAAACAGCTGACCAGATCATGCAGCAAGTCCATAAGCAAACTACGCGGCAATAAACAGTGGGAATTAAAAAAGCCCGTCCAGCACAAAGCCGGGCGGGCAAAATTATAGAAATTGGGTGACAACGCATGTACGCTATCTATTTACGCAAATCACGAGCGGACGCTGATGCGGAAGCCCGCGGAGAAGGAGAGACTTTAGCCAGGCATGAATCCGCGCTATTGCATCTTGCTAAGATAAGAAATTTGAGTGTCGGAAAAATCTATAGAGAAATTGTATCCGGCGAAACAATTTCTGCGCGGCCCGAAATGCAGCAGCTTTTAAATGATGTAGAACAGGGCTGTTGGGACGGGGTGCTGGTAATGGAAGTGGAGCGTCTCGCGCGTGGGGATACAATGGATCAAGGCATTGTTGCTCAGGCATTTAAGTATTCCAACACTTTAATTATTACTCCTAATAAAACTTATGACCCTAATAACGAGGCGGATGAGGAATACTTTGAATTTGGACTATTTATGAGCCGCCGAGAATACAAGACAATAAATCGACGCTTGCAACGCGGCAGAGAAACGTCCATTAACGAGGGTAAATTTGTTGGAAACAAGGCACCTTACGGTTATCGACGCAAAAAACTGGATCACGAAAAGGGATACACGTTAGATATCGTGCCCGAAGAAGCTCAAATTGTACGGCTTATTTTCGACTGGTACGCGCATGGTATAGACGGCTCCCCTGTCGGCTGCCAAAAGATTGTTAATCGATTACACGACATGGGCATACCTTCCCCTACCGGTGCAGAATGGTGGTCTCCGGCTACCATCAAGCCAATGATGCGCAACCCCACGTATATAGGAAAAATTGTTTGGGGGCGAAGAGCTCAGAAAAAGCAGACCCAAAATGGCATTATATCGATCTCGCGCCCGCGATCTGAAGACTATAAGTGCGTTAATGGTCTCCATGAAGCAATTATTAGCGAAGCTCTTTGGAACGATGTGCAACGGAAAATAGAAATCATGCCCGAAACTTCATGTATTCGCGATCGTGCGCTTCAGAACTCTTTAGCTAAGGTGCTGTATTGCGGAGAGTGTGGTAAAAGCATGACTCGTCGGCCGTATGTACGCGGAAAACATCAGCCGGTAATTTTGTGTGCAACAAAGGGGTGCCCCACTGTATCCGCCGATTATTGTGCTGTTGAACGCAGAATATTGTTAAGCCTATCAGAATGGGTAGAAAAATATAAATCGTCCTGGAACGAAACAGAGGAATCTAAGCAGGCAGAAACTGAATCGAATAGCATCATCAAAAATCTGGAGCAAGAAGTTAAAAAATTAGAATCTCAAAAATCTAAACTGTATGATCTATTAGAACAAGGTGTATACGATACTGCTACTTTTTTAGATCGATCGAAAAATTTAGCTGATCGCATTGATGCCAGCAAGACACGTTTGATTACCGTTCAACGAAAACAGGATGAAATGGATCGGCAACGCAAAGCCGCAGAAAGTTTTATTCCCAGCATTGAATATGTATTGGAATATTACTGGACCACAGAAGATCCTTCTGCACGCAATCAAATGTTACGGTCTGTTATTGACCGTGTTGAGTATCACAAACTTATTAGCGGACGCTGGCACTCTGATCCTGAGGCTTTTGAAATTATCCTCTATCCCCGCCTACCCAAATAATTCTCGCATCATTAATGATATGGTTGTGGCTCATACGAACTCGGTCATCTGGAAATGATTGGCGCAATTGTTTATCAGTTGACCCGTAATCTGACCGAGGACGAGATTAAGAAGAGTGGTTTTTCTGATTATTTTGTCGATCATACCACCGGCATTTACCCTGCTTCTGCTTCTGGCGTTCCCTTCAGTGCATCTGTGCTTGCTGTAAAAGGAGATCCTATCACGGACTTGCACGAAGACATGGCAGCAGAACAAAAAGCCCGCACAACCTACGACAATATTCTGCGCTTCTGTGATGATCCTGATGTACGTGATCCAATCAAATTTCTTCGTGAGCGCGAAATTGTGCACTATCAGCGGTTCGGTGAAGCGCTCCGGCTGACAACCGAAAAACTTGATTCCAAGAATTTTTACGCCTTTAACCCCGGTTTTGATCCCAAACGTTAACCTGACCACTATTCGGCGGCAGAGTTTTTTGCTCTGCCGTTGTTTTTTTGCCGTTTAAGCTGTTCTTCTCAGTCAGTCGTATGCCTTTAAAACCATATCTGCACCTGTAAACCCCTTCCTCACATCGGCATATTTTATTTTGAGGAGGGAAGATCTCTTGAAAAATAAATTTCGTTGCTCACTTCTCTTCGGAGGAGTTTGGTTAATTATTTCCACTATCTCTGCGGTGTGGTGGGCAGCAGAGGCATCTCTTTATTTGCCAGCCGTTTATGTATGGTGGGTTATTATTGGTATTGCACTACTACCCGGCTTCCTTATGAGTTCGATGTTCTTTTCCAACCTGCTGCATATCAAGTTAAAAAAGTATCCTCATACTAATGAAACCGTTTCCATTATTATGTGTGCACACAACGAAGAATCCAATGTTCAACAAGCAATTGCACACATTTGTCGCCAAGCCTACGCCGGCCGCATTCATTTAATCGTTGTCGATAACGGTTCCACAGATTGTACCAAAGCAAAAATATTGCAATCGATCAGGTGTGGTCATGCATACTGCTGTATAAATTATGTCTATTGCGGTATACCTGGAAAGGCAAACGCGTTGAACTGTGGCTTATGTTTTGTCAATACACCACATTTTATTACCGTTGATGCGGATACGTTCTTGGAGGAACATGCCGTTCAACGGATTATGGATCATATTGTAGCAAGGAACAGCGTCTGTGTCGCCGGTAATCTGTTTGTTCAAAATGCGAAAGCCTCTATCTGCACCAAAATGCAAATCTACGACTATTTGCTTAGCATTGCCGCCATCAAACGTTTTCAAGGCAGTTACCAATCCACTCTGGTTGCACAGGGAGCTTTTAGTGCTTACCAAACATGTATCGTTCGTGCCTTAGGTGGTTGGAAAGACTGTCTGGGTGAAGACATTGTTCTGACTTATCAGCTTCTTGCATTGGGCAAACCATCCACTTATGAACCGTCTGCTGTTGGATATACCATGGTTCCTCAAACGTTAGGAAATTTATACAATCAACGAAAACGGGGGGCTGGCGGCATGCTAGAGGGCTTTTCAACTGTTAAACCTTGGAATCAGGGTTCTTGCTATTCTCGCTATTTTGAATCTGTTAATCTTTCAATCATTTATCTGGACTTTGCCTTTCTGTTTGGCTTCGTTCCGGGCATCATCATGGCGCTGTTCGGATACTATTATCTGGTGGGATGCCTGACTCTGCTGGCAATGGCTATTTCTGTTTTGCTTTACTCCAGCGTATACCGATATCAAAAAAGATTAGGAATTCCTTTTCAGAATAGTTTCATTGGCTTTGTATTCTTTCTATTCTGCTTTCAACTAATTCAAAGTACTGCTTCAGTGCATGGTTACGTGACAAAACTGCTAAAACAAAAAGGGTGCTGGAAATGAAAACAAAAAACACATTTTTTATTTTCTCTTTATGGTTCATCATCCTTTCTCTGACGGTCGTTTTGCCATTAGGAATCGTTCGCAGGTCATATCGTACTCCGATTCAAACATGCCTCGATCCGGAAAAACCGGTGGTAGCGTTAACATTTGATGATGGACCAAATCCTGAGATAACTCCTTTAGTACTGGATATTTTGTACGAAAATCAAGTTCCTGCCACATTTTTTGTCTGCGGTAAAAGCATTGATGGCAACGAGGACTTACTGAAAGATATTGTAGAGAACGGTCACGAGCTTGGTAATCATACCAATACACACCCCGATCTTACCACGCTTACCCAACAGGAAATCCAATCCGAAATTAATTTGACACAGCAAAAAGTCAGCAAAATAGTTCCGAATTATTCTCTCTATTATTTTCGTCCGCCTTACGGCAGATATAATGATACGGTAACGAATTCAACAACAGATCAAATCGTTTTATGGGATGTTGACAGCGACGATTGGGAAGCGACCGATATCCAGACCATCTATAATCACGTTTTTGACAACGTAAAAGATCAGGATATTATTATCTTTCACGATGATAATCAATTAACTGTACACGCACTCAAACAAATTATTCCTACTCTGAAAGCAAATGGCTTTCAATTCGTTACACTATCGCAGCTTTACGATTTAAAAGAGTAATTTCGATATCAAAATTATTGATATCATGGAAGAATCAGGTTTAGCGCGAGCTTTTGCAGCTACTACTTCGTGGCGGGAAGGAAATACACAACCGGCAAATTCCCATTCCACCGGCTGCCTCATTTCTCATGTGTTTCCTGCCCGTCTTTTATGGTTAATGAAATCTGCAGTGTGCTCATTGCATTTGTTCATATCCTGTAAGATCAAAATTTCGAATCCTTCGCAAAATTCGGTTGCAAAACATGATACATATTGCCGTTTCGGGTGGGAAATACATTAAAAATAAACATTCTACGACAAAACCGCTTTTAATCTTTTGCCGATATAACCTATGGAAAAGTAAAGTTCCGAAAGGTATGGTTGTTAAAATGATTCGATTTTTCTCATCCAAGTTCAAAAAATATAAAGAAGCAAGCTTCGACAAGCCAAGTTATATTGAATCACACTATTTGGATACAAGCGAAAACGCGATCATCCATATTCATCTGAACACGACCGCAGATGCATTTTCACAATTTTGTGTCAAAGGACACGAGGAGCTTAGTCTTGATTTTACCGACTACCTGGATGCGGTAATTTATCACTTTCCTCTGCGGCACCCGGTGATTCTACAATTTGAGATTGAGCATGCAACCGCTGAGCAACAGAATGTTCTGCAGAAAACAATCCGTGGGCATTACGGATTAGTACTCGAGGACAAAAAGCAGGATTTAAGAATGAACTTGCTCACCATGATGGGCCTGTTTACTTTTGGTGCAGCACTGCTTGTTTTTTCTTATTATCTTGCCAGAAACAGCAAGGGACAGTTTATTACCGACCTGATTAACATTGCGGGTACATTTGCAATTTGGGAAACCGTGGATCTTTATTTGCTGGATCGACAAAACAAGAAAATTGAAAAACTCAATGCCGCCCAGACTGCTACTGCACAAATCATCTTTTCGCAGCCTACAAAACTTGAACCATAAAACACAAACTAACCACACTTAAAAAATCAGCGCTCTGTTTTAATTGCATCCCAATAAATCTTTGCTGCCTGCTCGTTTTTATTGTCTGAGTATTCATAATAAACGGCATTCTTCAGTGAATCGGGCAAATATTGCTGTTTGACCCAGTGATGTTCAAAGCTGTGTGCATACTGATAAAACTGACCCGGCCTCTGATTATCGGCACCGTCGAAATGCTTGTTTTGCAGCTGACGCGGAATTGGTCCGCTTTTTCCTGCGCGGATGTCAGCAATCGCACGATCAATCCCCACATATGCGGAATTTGATTTTGGCGAAGTTGCCACCAGTACAACTGCATCGGCAAGGGGAATACGCGCTTCCGGTAGGCCAACCTGCAGTGCAGAATCAACTGCTGCCTTCACGATCGGAATAATCATCGGGTAGGCAAGTCCGACGTCCTCACACGCACAAACAATCAACCGGCGGCAGGCAGAAGGGAGATCGCCCGCCTCCAGCAAACGTGCCAGATAATGCAAAGCTGCATCCGGGTCAGAACCACGCATCGATTTTTGAAATGCGGAAAGAACATCATAATGCGCATCATCGCTTTTATCGTATTTCATCGTTGCTTTTTGGGAAAGACCTTCCACCTCTGCAACGGTAACCAACCGACTGCCGTCGCGCTGCAGCTGAGCGGAAAGCACGCTAAGCTCCACCGCATTCATGGCTTTTCGAACATCTCCGCCACAGGAAATTGAAATCTGCCGTTCAACGCCCTTCTGCAGTTCAATCGGAGTTTCCCCCTCCGCGCGCAAAAATTCAAATGCACGGCACACCGCTTTTTCTATTTCGTCGGGGGTCACATCCTTGAACTCAAAAACGGTGGAGCGACTTAAAATTGCACTGTAGACATAGAAGTACGGGTTTTCAGTCGTGGACGCAATCAGTGTAATTTTCCCATTTTCAATATGCTCCAACAACGTCTGCTGCTGCTTTTTGGAAAAATACTGAATCTCATCCAAATAGAGCAGGATGCCATTCTGTGCACCAAGAGATTCCGATTCTGAGGCAATGCCCTTAATATCAGCTGTAGACGCAGTGGTAGCGTTCAAGCGAAACAGCTTGCGGTTGGTCACACCAGCAATGATTCCCGCAAGTGTCGTTTTTCCAACACCGGAAGGACCGTAAAAAATAAGATTTGGCACCTGACCTGATTCTACGATCCGTCTTAACGGTTTTCCGGGTCCAATCAAGTGACTTTGCCCCACCATGTCATCCAATGTTTGCGGTCTCAGACGATCGGCAAGCGGTGCTGCCATTGCTAATCTCCCCTTTTGAGAAAATATTTTGTACATCAATAAAATCCATACCCGACGGAAAATTCATTTCATGGACAAACGATTCCGGTTTTGCGGTAAGTTCCACCCACGCGGGTTTTAAGCCGCACCGGAGTGCATTTCGTACCGACCGTATATTGGACCATGCTGCACAATAAAACGGCACGATTCCGCGCTGCAAAATTTCAATTGCAAGCTTGCTGGTAACGGCAGCTGCGATTCCCTTGCGGCGGTATGCCGGCAAAACATCCACACCGATCTGCCACATGGTATCACAATCCGCAGAACAGCCTGCCAGGCCAACCAGGGTTTCCCCATCAAAGGCGCCAACCGCAAGACAATCTAATTGACGGCGGCTTTCGCAGAGAGCGTTGCTCCATTCCGGCAGATAATACGATGCAAAATCCTGTGGTTGAAGCAGCCTGGTTGAATATTGACACGTTTGCAGATGAATTAAGTTGAGATCAGGCAAAAAATATTCCGCCATGAAGCAAACCTTATATCCGTTTGTTTTCAGCGCTGCATCCAGCACATGCAGATTTGGTGTTTCAAAGCAATGTTCCACCGGATATCTGGCAAGGTAACTGCGAACAGCGGGCGCAATCTGCGGGTCGACCGCCGCAACAATATTGCTGCCATAGGAAATCAGATTGCAGTAAAACGGGAGAGAAAGATATTTTCGTGCACCCCGTGCTTCTGCTGAAAACACCACCTTGTTCTCTTCGGAACAAAAATCTGATGCACAGCAGGAAGCATCCACTGCGGACTGCTGCATTGCAATCTGCAATATTTTTTCATTGGTCACTCCAAACACCTCCCTATGGATTTTTCTGTTATGTTTATACTGATTTCAAATTCGTAACGGCAGGAAAAGAAGAAACAGCCGCCGGTTGCAAAGAACCCGGGCGGCTGCAAAACAAGTTATCGAAAAAAATTATTCGTAAAGCGGATACTTCTCACAGAGTTCGCAAATACCGGCACGGATTGCATCGGATTTGCCTGCAAAATCAGTGATTGCATCGGAAATGAAGCCGGCAATCTTATCCATATCCTCTTCCTTCAGACCACGGGTTGTAACGGCAGGAGTGCCGATGCGAACGCCGCTGGTGATAAACGGACTGCGGGGCTCGTTGGGGATCGTATTCTTGTTGACGGTGATGTACACTTCGTCAAGATTCTTTTCCAAATCCTTGCCGGTGATTTCCAGATCACGCAGATCGACAAGCATCAGATGGTTATCGGTGCCACCGGAAACAAGCTTTACACCGCGTTTTGTCAGACCATTTGCAAGCGCAGCTGCGTTTGCAACAATCTGCTGGCCATAAGCCTTAAATTCAGGCTGCAGCGCCTCTTTCAGGCAAACTGCCTTGCCTGCGATCACATGCATCAACGGACCACCCTGTGTACCCGGGAAAATTGCTTTGTCGATCTGCTTTGCATACTGTTCCTTGCAAAGAATCATACCGCCGCGCGGGCCGCGAAGTGTTTTGTGTGTTGTGGTAGTAACGATATCACAGTACGGAACGGGATTGGGATGGACACCAGCAGCAACCAGACCGGCGATATGAGCCATATCTACCATGAGATATGCACCGCAGGCATCGGCAATTTCACGCAAACGCTTAAAATCAATGATACGGGGATACGCACTGGCACCGGCCACAATCAGCTTCGGCTTTGCCTGCATCGCCTGATCCATCAAAGTATCATAGTTGATTACATGTGTCTCAGGATCCACGCCGTAGGATACAAAATTATAGTATTTACCGGAAATATTCACCGGAGAACCATGGGTCAGATGTCCGCCTTCGGAAAGGTTCATACCCATAACGGTATCGCCGGGATTGAGCAAAGAAAAGTAGACTGCCGTATTCGACTGCGCACCGGAATGGGGCTGCACATTGGCATGTTCTGCACCAAAAAGCTGGCATGCACGCTGGCGGGCAAGCTCTTCCACTACGTCGACTTCCTGGCAGCCGCCATAATAACGCTTACCCGGATAGCCCTCGGCATATTTGTTGGTCAGGATGCTTCCCATCGCTGCCATAACAGCAGGGGAAACAATATTTTCGGAAGCGATCAGCTCCAGATTTCTGCGCTGACGTGCAAGCTCCTTCTGCATCGCCTCGCCGACTTCTGGATCAAAACTTGTTACAAGTCCGATCGTGTCCATCATATTCTCGTACATTTCGATCTTCCTTTCATACTTGTGACTATGCTCTTGCCCAACCTTCCTCCGGAATGCAGAGACAAAATGATTTTCCGATTGATCTGCACAGTCAACCTAATATTCAAATATTATACAACTTCCGAACCTTGTTGGCAATAGCAAGCATCGCACGAAAAAAAGAAAAGGACACGCTGTTTTTTTGATTGTTTGCGTGATACTCAAACGGATTGACACCCGGCCGCATCCATTTCTCTCATCTTGGTTTCCAAAAACCCATTTAGATTTTCTACCGCGCGAAAAACAACGTCTTTTTCCTCCTCGCTGAAGGATGCCACAAAATTACGCACCATCTGTTCATGAAAATAGCGGTGTGCACTGTTCATTCTGCGGCCAATGCGTGTCAGTGAAACGTTGACCACACGGGCATCCCTGCCGCAACGGGAACGCCTCACATATCCTTTTTTTTCCAGTTTGTTAATTGCCACTGTCACCGACGGCATGGTGACTCCAAGCTCCAGTGAAATCTCACTGACTTTGCGTCCTTTTTCACCCCCGCGGCCAACTGCCTCCATCAGGTGAAATTCGCTGACCGAAAGATTCTGCGCAGAAAGCCGCATCAATGACTTTTCCTCCACTTTGAGAATAGAACGAAAGCAAGTGGTCAGCAAGGTATTCAGTTTTGCTGAATAAGAATTCATTTTTATTATCGCCATACCTTTCCGTCCAAAACAGATTCCACGCTTTTCTTTTGCCGCAAACTGATTTCATTTGCACAGGATGATTACTTAATCAATCTAAATAATAGAGTAAAACAAAAACGCATTCTGGTCAAGTGCAAAAAAGAAAAATAACAGGATTGTCACGATGAAGTCATGTCAACGTCATTGTAATATGTTACGATAAAAATCAATATTGCATGGGGTGATCATTTTGAAAAAGAAATACGCAGCGATACTCATTAAAACCGGATTTACGCTGGCACTTTTGCTGGCTGTTGTTTTGTCCGTACATGGTCTTTGGGAAAAATGGTACGTGCCATTAATAGCACAGGCTAAGCCGGAGTTTATATTCAGTGAAACCGTTCTGGTAAACAAAGAACATCAGATTCCGGTTGACTATTCCCCGGAGCTGGTGCAGATTGAGGGAATTTCACTGCATAAGGCTGCTGCTGCCTCGTGGAAACGCATGTCGGAAGCTGCCGAAGCCAATGGAATTACCCTTCGGCCAACTCTCGGGTTTTGCAGCCCGGACGAATCTCTTCGGGATATTTCAGGAGAATCCTCCGGCCTCCAGCAAAGCTGCAAAACCCCTGCTTTTCAAAACGAGCACAATATCGGCCTTGCCGTGGACGTATCCCTTGACGATGCAGCGCAGGAATGGCTGGAGCAGAACATGTACAAGTATGGCTTTGTGCTTCGTTATTCCAAGCAGAAGGAAGCCGTTACCGGGGTGACCGCACAGCCACACCACTTACGCTTTGTGGGGACACAAGCCGCAAAGATGATGACAAAAAAGAAGCTTTCGCTGGAAGAATACCTCAACAGTTTACAATAAAATCTGTTTGATAAAGGGGATTCCGGATGCTTTTCGATAATCCTTGCAAAAAAAACCGGTAACCGTTACAATAAAAACAGAATGGAAAGGGGTTCTCCGTATGGCGATTTTGGAAGTGGAACATCTGACTAAAACATATGGCAGCGGCGAAACGGCGGTACATGCTCTGCGCGATATTTCGTTCACGGTGGAAAAGGGAGAGTTTACGGCAATTATCGGCCCTTCCGGCTCTGGAAAATCTACTCTGCTGCACATTCTGGGCGGTGTGGATACTCCGACTTCCGGCCGTGTACTCGTGGACGGAACGGATCTGAGCACGCTCAATGAAACACAGCTGGCAATTTTCCGCCGGCGGCAAATCGGATTGGTTTATCAATTTTACAACCTGATTCCGGTGCTGACGGTGGAAGAAAACATGAAGCTTCCGGTTCTGCTGGATGGACATGAACCGGATGCCCAACAATTTAAAGAGTTGATTGAAACACTCTCTTTGGAAGAACGTTTGCGACATCTTCCAAATCAGCTTTCCGGCGGGCAGCAACAGCGCGTCTCCATCGGTCGCGCATTGATTAATCATCCTGCCATTGTGCTTGCAGATGAACCTACCGGTAATCTAGACAGCCAGAACAGTGCAGAAATTCTGGAGCTGATGAAATACTCTCACGCAAAGTATCATCAAACACTGCTGGTGATTACACATGATGAGCATATTGCGATGCAGGCCGACCGGATTCTTGCGATTGAGGATGGGCACATTGCAGGAGACGACTGGATTTCTCACAACGGAGAGGCGGCTGTAAAATGAATGTGATGTCCCGTCTCACGATTCAATGCCTGAAGATGAACAAACGCCGCACACTGGTCACAATGATCGGCATCATCATTTCCGCCGCGATGATTTCCGGCGTTTCTACTTTCGCGCAATCCATTCTTCATTGGATGCTGCAAAGTGAAATGGCTGCCTCCGGCAACTGGCATGTTCGCTATTTTGACGTTCCTGCAAACAAAGCGGATGTGTTTGAACAGGATGACGAAACGGCGGTTTGTTCGGTTGAAAAAAACATCGGGTATGCAGTATTGGAAGGCAGCAAAAATCAGGCCAAACCCTACATTTTTTTGACTGCACGGTCACAAGCAGCATTCGAGAATCTTCCGCTCAATCTTACCGAAGGACGGCTGCCTCAGAACAGCCACGAAATAATCATCTCTCAGCATATGATTGATAATGGCGGTGTCCCTCTCAAAATCGGTCAGCAACTCACGTTGGAGATCGGCCAGCGCAGCTCTTCTGAATTGACAGACAGCAGTGGAAAACAAGCTTTTTTTCCTGACCAAACCGTCCCTTTTGATTCATATGGTACTGAAACCCTGACAAATGAACGAACACAAACATATACCATCGTAGGAATTGCTTCGCGACCGAATTTTGAACCCTATATTGCCCCGGGATACTCTGCGTTTACGCTGTTGGACAATGAGGAGCTTTCCCCTCAGGATCATTTGACACTTTCGGTTTCATTGAAATATGTAAATTTTTCACTATACGATCATTCCGAATCGCTGATGGAAAGCGTTGGAGGACAGACGCGTAACATCAAATATCATTCCTATTTGCTGCAATATTATCGTTTGACACGCAATTCCTCTGTGAATCACACCTTGGACTCCATCGTTCTGTTCATTGTTCTTGTCATCATGACCGGCTCTGTTGCGCTGATTTACAATTCTTTTTCTATATCGTTGGCAGAACGCGCTCGGTTTTTGGGCATGCTTTCCAGTGTAGGTGCCACGCGGCGACAGAAACGAAATTCTGTATTCTTTGAAGGATTGGTTCTGGGCATAATCAGTATTCCAATCGGGATTTTATGCGGAATCGGCGGAATCGGAATTACGCTCGCCCTGCTTCGTCCGATGCTGATGCAGTTTTCTGACAGCAGCATTCCCGTCCGGCTCTCTGTTTCAGCCTGGTCCATCTTGTTTTCCATCGCTTTTTCTGCCCTGTCTATCTTGATTTCTTCGCTGATTCCTGCTAAACGTGCAGCTCAAGTTGCACCCATGGAAGCGATCCGGCAAACACGGGAAATCAAACTTACGGGGCGAAACGTTCGCACCATCGGACTGACTCGCAGGATTTTTGGGTTGGAAGGCGATCTGGCACTGAAAAATCTGAAGCGCAACAAAGGCCGCTACCGTTCCACCATTGTTTCACTTTCGGTCAGCCTTTCTTTATTCCTGACGATATCTTTCTTTGGTTATCAGCTCGGTTCGCTCAATCAAATCGTAAATTCTGACACTCCTTGCGATGTGGAAATAACCGTCAATTCTGCCGGTTCTTCCGATTTTACACTGCTGCAGAAAATCTCTGCACTGGATAGCGTTGATCAGGCAAACTTGCTGGATATTATTTACATCTGCTTTGACGTTTCAGCCGATGAGTTGTCCTCTTCTCTGCAGCATGACACCTCTGCTTTTGCTTCTCCCACATCCAACGGAAAGCTGGAAATATACCCTCCGCTGATCGCATTGGACGACAACGATTTTGCCCGTTATCTCTCCCGGCTTAGAATGGATTCCTCCTTATTTGACGGCAGCGAATTGCAGGTTGTTTTGGTCAATCAATGCAACCTGTTCGTAGCCGATCAGTATGTTAATACCAACTTTTTTTCAATATCCTCGGTGGGGTCTCAAATAAATTATCGGGTTTCGGACGATTCAACCCGTACACTTTCTCTGGTGGGCGAAACCAATCTTGCCCCCGAAGGCATAACACTGCAAAACGGAACTCCCTGCCTGTTGATTACTTCCCGGAGCCAGCTTCAAAAATTTACCGGAGATTTGCAGCCTTATCACACAGCAAAGCTTTGCGTGCAATCAAAGCGTGACGAAGTTTTTGTGCGCGATGCACAAAAATTATTGAAACCTCTGGACTTTGATAACGTATTGGTTTATAATTATGCTGCTGAGTTACGTAACAAACGAAATAATCGGCTTGTAGTGGGAATTTTTGTTTATGGCTTCATTACTTTGATTACTCTGATTTGCGTTGCAAATGTATTCAACACCATTTCCACCGGAATGGCTTTGCGAAGGAGAGAATTTGCAATGCTCAAATCGATTGGAATGACTCCGAAAAGCATTAATCGTATGATCTGGTACGAAAGCTTTTTCTATGGTTTTAAAGCACTGCTATATGGGCT
>CAKXIK010000059.1:13272-15695 GCA_934875675.1 uncultured bacterium | reverse complement strand
ATCTCGATTGCATCTATGCCCTGCGCTAATGTGTACCTTTATCTTTCAGAGTGTTCAGTTTGTTATTGCAATTTTCATTTTTTATAATTTCTACGGCGATGGATGACAGCTTTCTCTATTTCCACGGCAACCAAAGGTATTGCAGAAAGCAAGGAAACCAACAACCATTGGACCGTGGTTAGCGGAACGGTTTTAAAAATTGCAGCTAATGCCGGAATTGTAATAACGGTAACTTGCATAATCATGCAAATTAAAAATGAACCAACCATTTTCCGGTTTGAAAATACACCGATTGAAAACAACGACTCCTCACTGCGCATGCTGAATGCATGCACTAACTGAGAAATACTCAGAACGGCAAATGTCATCGTTCTGCCCACTGCCGGTGTTGCCCCTGCAGTATCATAAAAAGTACGCCCGATCACGAAAGCCAACAGCGAGAGGCTGCCGATTAACCCTCCCTCTAAGAGAATCCTCTTCCATAGTCCTTCTGCAAACAAGCTTTGTCCTGCCGATACCGGTTTTTTCTTCATTACATCCCGGTCTTTCGGCTCAACTCCTAAAGCAAGTGCCGGAAGAGAATCAGTCACCAGATTTACCCACAGTAACTGGATAGCCAGCAGCGGCGATGGAAGTCTCATCAAAAAAGCAACAAACACAGTCATAATTTCGCCTATATTACATGAAAGCAAGAAATGGACTGCTTTTTTTATGTTGGAATAAATCCCCCTGCCCTCGCTGACTGCACTGACAATGGTTGCAAAATTATCATCCGTCAGAATCATATCTGCAGCATTTTTTGCAACCTCAGTACCCGTTTTTCCCATGGCACACCCGATATCTGCAGCTTTCAGTGCGGGTGCATCATTAACGCCGTCTCCCGTCATTGCCACAACATTGCCATTTCGCTGCAGAGCGCGAACAATCCGCACCTTATGTTCCGGGGAAACGCGGGCAAAAACAGAACAGTTACGTACTTTTTTGTCCAAATCAGACTGTGGCATGGTATCAAGTTCACTGCCGGTAATTACAGAATCCCCGGTTCTCAGAATACCGATTTGTGACGCAATTGCCGATGCAGTGGCTGCATTATCTCCCGTAATCATAACCGGCCGAATACCGGCGCTGCGGCAAGTGTTAACGGCACTTTTCACTTCCGGACGCGGGGGATCAATCATACCGCAAAAACCTGCTAAAATTAAATGAGATTCTGCCAGATCCTCTTTGGTCGGCAGTGTAGTGATGTCTTTGTAGGCAACACCGATTACACGCAATGCCCGGCAGGACATTTGATCATTCTCATTCAGTGCACGATTTTTTGCAAAAGCATCCAACACTGCATTTTCTGTGCCCGTAGTGTATTGGTCACAACATGTAAGCAGCAATTCCGGGGCTCCCTTTACGATTACACGATATCCTCCGGAAGAAAGCCGATGTACGGTAGACATGCGTTTGCGGACGGAATCAAACGGAAATTCTGTCACACGCGGATATTGACGATTTGCTGTTTCCGGCAAAATCCCCTGTTCTGCAGCTGCAATTGCAAGAGCTGTTTCAGTTGGATCTCCATCTGCCTGCCAAATACCATCTTGCCTGATAAGTTCTGCATTATTGCAAAGCAGAGCCATTGTCAGCAAGTCTTTTCCTTGTGCTGAACTTCGAATTAAGGAAGCATCTACGGAGGCAATTTCCTGAACTGTCATTCGATTTTGTGTCAGAGTACCTGTCTTATCGGAACAAATCACTGTGGCACTACCCAACGTTTCCACCGCCGGTAAACGGCGAATAATGGCGCGATTTTGTGCCATACGCCGCACACCCAACGCCAAAACAATTGTAACAACGGCAGGCAGTCCCTCCGGAATTGCCGCAACCGCAAGACTAACTGAAATCATAAACATATCCAATGGAGCAACTTTTTGCAGTAGTCCCATTACAAAAATCAAGGCACAGATTCCTACTGCAGCGATACCCAGCAGCTTTCCTGTCTTTGCCAATCGCTGCTGCAATGGTGTTTGAGGTGTCTCTTCATTCATTAGCATGGATGCAATGTTTCCCATTTGAGTTTGCATTCCTGTTGCCACTACGACTGCGGTACCTCTGCCAGCGGCGATGGCTCCCGACGCAAATACCATATTTTTTTGTTCTGCAATCGGTTCTTTCTCTGGAAAAACCCGCTGCGCCTCTTTCTCCACGGGAAAAGATTCCCCGGTTAATGCCGATTCTTCTGATTTCAAGCCTACTGACGAAATAAGCCGTGCATCCGCAGGAACCAAGTCGCCGCTTTCCAAAAGCAAGATATCCCCAGGAACAATCTTCTCTGACGGAATATGGATTGTTTTGCCTCCTCGTCGCACGCGGCTTTCTGGTGCTGATAGTTTTTGCAAAGCTTCAATCGCATGCTCTGCTTTGCTCTCCTGTAC
>CAKXIK010000059.1:1958-13262 GCA_934875675.1 uncultured bacterium | reverse complement strand
CTCCTGTACCACTCCGATTACCGCATTTAAAATAACGATGATCAGAATGATGATGGGGTCAACAAAGTCTCCGTTTTCTTCCATCATGGATGTCGCAAACGATATTCCCGCCGCGATTAACAGAATAATAACCATGAAATCTGAAAACTGTTCTAAAAACTTTCGAATAATTCCTTTCCGTCCCGGCGGAGTCAGACGATTACCTCCGTATTGAGCCAATCGTTGCTGCGCTTCTTCGGGAGAAAGTCCTTTTTCTGCCCGGACGCCCTGTCTGCGCAGGACTTCCTGAGCAGACAAGCTGTGCCACTGCATGCGCATCTCTCCTTTTTTTGCAGCTTATCCTGCGTTTTTCCTTCATATGTATTCCGGCTGATGCCGGAATTATGCTTTTTATACGCCGGCAGAACGACGGAGGTTATTTTTTTCTGTGGAAATAAATACATACAATAAGCGCTGCACACGACTAATCGCTGCACAGAATTGTTCAAACAATAATTTTCGTACGGTAGCATCCACTGCACGGGCAAATTGATCTCCATATTCCTGCTCTGCAGTAATTTCCCGAAGTAATCTTGCCCTCACCCCATCTTCAAATTCTACTATTTGCGGATTTGGCCGATCTTCGAATGTATAATCCTGTTTCATGAAGGAGTGGTATAGTCTTTGAAGCGCAATCAATGATTGTTCTTCGTCCGCAACAATTTGAGTAAGCATCTGCTGTATCCCTCGTTCCGGAGCCATATCGGTGAGTATTTTGTCAAAATGTAATAAGGACTGGCGTTCCTCCAGTGTCCGTTCCAATTCATCAAACAACTGATAGTCCATAATGATATCCCTTCCTCTCGCTTAGATCATAGTTTTGCCTGCTGTGTACAATGTTACACTTTAACGCTAATAACAGCTTATGCAGAACGGTACTTTTTTGTCCCTTTTTACATCAGCAAACACGAAAAAAGCCATAGAAATGCCATTTTCTCTTTATTACATTCCTGTAACCTTCCTTGACAATTTCACTCAAATGTTGTTTAATTAGTATGTTATAAAATTGACGGGATCTTTTGGGAGCTTCCGCCCTGCATGGAGGATATATGGATAGGAAAAAGCGTGCATCCACTATTTTTAATATTTCTATTATGGTGTTAACATTAATTCTGATCGTTTATTTCATGTTCAAGGAGTCCAGCGTTGATGACCTCATTCATAGCCTTTCTTCTCTCAATCCTTGGTGGATTGCTGCATCATGTTTTTGTATGATCGTCAATTGGGCTACCGATGGTTATTTGATTTATGCTTTTACAAGGAACTCCTGCCCGGGATACCGGTTCCGCCACGGCATGCGTGCGGCAATGGTTGGGCAGTATTTTAACTCAATTACTCCTTTTGCCTCCGGCGGGCAGCCTATGCAAATCTACTGCATGTCAAGACAAGGGGTTGGTGCGGGTGTTGCGGGTGCAACTATGATTCAAAAATTCATTGTCTGGCAGACTACGCTTACACTTTCTTCATTTATCTTTCTTGTTTTCCGCTATAGCTTTTTCCACTCACATGTGAGCGGGTTTATGTTGCTTGCTTTGTTCGGTTTTTTGATTCAGGTCGTTGTGATTTCGTTTCTTTTCCTCTTTGCCTTGAACCCCAAGTTGACGACCAGTATTCTCAAAGGAGTAATCTGGTTAGGAACAAAACTGCACATTGTTAAAAATCCGGAGGCTACATCCGTTTCAATTCAAAGCCAGCTTTCTCAGTTTCACCAGGAGTCCAAAGCGATTCTGAAACAGAAAAAATTGATGATTGTCACTTTTTTAGCCACTATTGTTCAATATTTTTCTACTTTGATCGTGCCATATTGTATTTATCGTGCATTTGGTCTTAGCGGTGCATCTCTGTTTGATATGCTGGCAGCAAACTCTTTTGTCAGCATGGTTGTCTGCTTTTTTCCTCTTCCCGGTGCAGCAGGTGCATCCGAGGGCAGTTTTGTTATGCTGTTCAAGATGTTCTTCCAAGATGCCTCTCATTTGATGCCGGCTGTTTTACTCTGGAGAATCATCACATATTATTCAGCGATTGCATTCGGTGCACCATTTGCCCGCATCAGCAAAAAAACAAAGCTTGATGAACCAAATCATTCTGATGCCGCATAAATGAAGGAGGGTAAACATGAACAGACCTGTAATTACAGTTGTTGTTCCTGTCTATAATGTTGAAGGATACCTTCGTCCCTGTTTGGATTCTATTGAACAGCAAACATTTCGCGACTTTGAAGCTATCCTGATAAACGATGGTTCAACCGATGGATGCTTATCCATTCTCCAGGAATATGCAGCGCGCAATAACAATTTTATTGTTATCAACCAAGAAAACAAAGGTCTTGGTGAAGTACGTAACGTTGGTATTCGCTGTGCACAGGGTGAATATGTTGCGTTTGTGGATAGTGATGATATTCTGCGCAAGGATTATTTGGAGCGTATGTACACTGAGATAGTCAGACAAGATGCTGATATTGTTTGCTGTGAATACAAATTTCAGTTTGAAAATGGTCTTCGTTTCCGAATTTTTCCGGGGATTTATGCCGTATCAAACGAGAAAAAGGCGATTTCCCGTTTGATGCGAGATATTACCTTACATCATTTTAGTTGGAATAAGCTTTATAAACTTTCTTTGTTCACAGACCACAACATACGGTTTCCTGCTATGTGTTTTGAAGATATTGCTACTACTTCACGTGTTTTTTATTATGCAAAAAAAATTGCCTTCATTCCTCAGCCACTCTACTATTATGTTCAACGGGGCAGCAGCATTATGCACAATATTACTTATAAACGTCTGCAAGAACATATCAATTCTGTTGCGATTGTACGTGCGTTTTTTGAACAAACAGGTGAATATGAACAGTATCAAAAAGCGGTTAAACAATGTGTTTCGGTCGTACGCATGCACGTCGTTTCAGATTTGATCATGATGCATTTACAAAATCGGATGCCTGGTACGAATCGTGATTTAGCCTACGTAAAAGAGCAATTCCAGATGTTTGAGCTTCCCCGCCTGCCTATTGTGGGAAGACCTTGGCAGGAAATTGTGACAAGCATTGTTTTCAGGGGCAAAGATGTTCCAGCAATCCATGCTCCCCAACACGAAAAAAAATATCCTGCTCTTTCCCCAAAGAAGCAGAAGAAGGCAACCGAAAAGTCTGCAACATAATACTTGATTGCCCATAAAGCCAGTACCAAATCAAAGCTTGCTTTTTTTGGTACTGGCTTTGTAAACGAATAACAATAAAAACAGAAGCAGTTGACCAGACACATTGGTCGACTGCTTCTGTTTTTTAATGAAATTGTGTATTTTGTTATTCTTTGAGCATGGCGCGGTACAGCCTCATATAATCGTTTGCAGAATGTTCCCAGCTGTTATCGCACTTCATCGCGCGGTCAACAAGAATCTGCCAGTCCTTGCGCTGTGCGTATCCGTCCAAAGCTCGGCAAATTGCATGATACATATCTTCCGCATCATAGTTTTGGAAAACGAATCCATTCCCTTCCCCATCTCCGGAATCCTGCACAGAATCCTTTAAGCCACCCGTTGCACGCACAATAGGAATTGAACCGTAGCGCAGTGCAATCATTTGCGAAAGACCACAGGGTTCACTTTTTGATGGCATCAGGAAAATGTCTGACCCGGCATAAATTTTTCGCGACAACTCCGGAACAAAACCGATATATGCACAGAATCTGCCGGAATACTTTCCTTGCATTTCCCGGAAGAATTCTTCATAAACCCATCCCCCGGTTCCCAAAACAACAATCTGAACATTTTTTTCGCTCATAAGTCGGTCGACAACACGAACCAAATCAAGCCCTTTTTGGTCAACTAACCGGCTAACTAAGCCAATCAGAGGTGCATCCGGATCTTGCTGCAAGCCCAAACGTTCCTGTAGTTTTTGCTTGTTCTTTTTTTTACCTTGCAACTGCGTTTCTACAGAATAGTTAGCATAAATTTGGGTGTCGATTTGAGGATCATAGCTTTGCGTGTCAATACCATTTAAAATCCCGGTAATCTTCCATGCTCGTTCCCGCAGAATACTGTCCAGTCCATAAGAATACCATGGATCCATGATTTCCTGTGCGTAAGTGGGACTGACGGTATTAACCTTGTTGGCAGTTTCGATTGCACCCTTCATCAAATTGATACAGCCATCATATTCAACCAGACTGCGCATGGAAGTGGGAATGCCGAGAACATCCTCCAGAATCTCCATGCCATACTTTCCTTGATATTGAATATTATGAATGGTATATAGGGTTTTAATTCCCTGATACCACTCATTCTGTGCATAGAACATACTAAAATAAACAGGAATCAATCCGGTCTGCCAGTCGTTGGCATGGATAATATCCGGTTTAAAATTGATTGCCGGCAGCATTTCAAGCACTGCACGAGAGAAGAAAGCAAAACGTTCTGCATCATCATAATGACCGTACAGTCCCGCTCGCTTAAAATAATACTGATTGTCCAGCAAATAGTATACCACACCATCCCGATGGGCCTCAAAAACGCCGCAATATTGCCTCCGCCAGGAAACAGGGACCGAAATGCTTGTGACAAACTGCATCTCCGCACGCAATTCATCGGGAACATCTTCATAAAGCGGCAGTACAACACGTGCACCAACCACCCTTTTTCGCAGTGCCTTTGGCAATGAGCCTGCAACTTCCGCCAATCCGCCGGACGCTGCATATGGAAGCGCTTCGCTGCTTGCAAACAACACTTTCATTTCGTTTTTCATCCTTTCAGTTTTTGTGGCCAATTAAACGATACTCTTTTTGCCGATATATACCGGATAAGAATCATAACCCATCAGACGACGTTCGGGACGAATGATTACGTTTTTGTCGACAATAAGATAATTTAAATCACAGCCTTCGCTAATAACGCTACCCTGCATTACAATAGAATTGACCAGATGCGCACCTTTTTGAACATGAACCCCTCGGAACAAAATGCAGTTCTCCACTTCACCTTCAATCACACAACCGTCCGCAATGAGAGAATTCTTTGCCTGTGAGCCCAATCCATATCGGGCAGGCATCTCGTCACGAACCTTTGTGTAAACTGGTCGCTCTGAACTAAACAGAGCCTTACGCACATCTTCCTGCAAAAGCTGCATGCTAACGCGGTGATACTCACTAAGAGAACTGATGATTCCGACATATCCCCGATGTTCGTAGCCAAAAATACGGTATTTTTCCATACCCGATTGCAGAATATCCACTTCAAAGTTTTGCAAATTGTGACAGGCTGCTTCGTCAATCATCTGAACCAAAAAATCACGCCGCATTACATACATTCCCAGCCCAAAACAAATCGAACCATTGAGAGCAGGATTAATACGAATATCAATAACACGTTGATTTTCATCCATATCCATTGCCACAAGTTCCGGACGGCGATCCGGTGCTTTGCTGTTTGTGCAAACAATCGTGATATCTGCACTGTGTTCCAAATGAAAATCTACAACCTTTTGCACATCAATTGAACAAACCGTATCGCAGTCTGTCATAAAAACATATTCTTCTTTAGATGAAGCGATAAACTCACGAATACCTTCCAAAGCGCCGATCCGATTGATATAGAGGGCGTTCCCGGTGCGATATGGCGGCAAAAATACCAAACCGGAACGTTTTCGGGAAAGATCCCATGCTTTTCCCGAGCCTACATGATCCATCAGCGAACGGTAGTTGCTTTTTGTAATCACACCAACCCGACCAATGCCGGAATTAGTCATATTAGAAAGCGGAAAATCAATCAGCCGATACCGACCGCCAAAAGGAATTGATCCCATTGTACGCTGGTCGGTTAATTCGCGGATCAGTTGATCTTTCATATTGGAAAAAATAATTCCAAGTACATTATTGCCTCTCATTGGTTACCCTTCCTTTCTTTCAGATCAAAGAAGATCCTTGTCAATCATTTCTTTTGGACCCACATGTACATTTTTTCCGATGGTAACACCGGCTCCAATTACCGAAACACCCCATTTTGTTTTATCTGTAATATCCTCGGGACGACTGCCAACCACAGCACCGTTTTCGATTACCGTATTCTCGGAAACAATAGCATATTGAACAATTGCGCCCTCTTTAACCACTGCACCAGGCATGAGGATGGAATCCTCGACCACAGCGCCTTTTTCCACCGTTACATCACCAAAAATTACACTGAATTCCAGATGACCACAAATAGTGCTACCCTCTGCTATCAATGAATTCTGTACAACGGCATCCGATGAAACATAGTGCGGGGGCAGGCCCATATTCCGAGTATAGATACGCCAATTGTCATCGCTCAGATCAAGCTGTGTGTTTGGATCCAGCAAATCCATGTTTGCTTCCCAAAGGCTGTCGATCGTTCCAACATCCTTCCAGTAGCCTTCAAATGGGAAGGCATACATGCGCTCCCCAGCATTCAGCATTGCCGGCAATACATTCTTGCCAAAATCATTAGATGAGGATTTATCTTCTTCATCCTGTTCCAAATATTTTCTCAGTTTCTCCCATGTGAACACATAAATGCCCATAGACGCATTATTGCTTTTGGGAACCGCTGGTTTTTCGTCAAATTCATAGATCGAATTATCGGTATTGGTGTTCAAAATTCCATAACGGGATGCTTCTTCCATCGGAACCTCCATCACCGCGATGGTACAATCTGCAGCCTTTTCTTTGTGGTAGGCAAGCATTTGCGAATAGTCCATCTTATAAATGTGATCACCGGACAAAATGACAACATACTCAGGGTTATAGCGCTCGATGAACGGAATATTTTGATAGATAGCATTTGCGGTTCCTTTATACCAATCACCGCCAAGGCTGCGCTGATAAGGCGGCAAAACATGAACACCTCCACGAGCACTGTCAAGATCCCATGGCTGTCCGCTGCCAATATAATCATTTAATACCAGTGGTTGATACTGCGTCAGTACGCCGACGGTTTCAATACCGGAATTAATACAGTTGGAAAGCGGAAAATCAATGATACGGTATTTCCCTCCGTAGGGAACTGCGGGTTTTGCGAGATTTTTTGTCAGAACACCCAGACGGCTGCCCTGTCCTCCCGCCAACAACATAGCGATACATTCTTGTTTGGGATACATAAACTTAACCATCCTTTCCAGTGAGGAAATACTCAAATCGGCTGCTTGATTCAGCTGCCGGAATCTGCTGTAATTTTTTTCTTACGTTCAATTTTTCTGGGACGTATGTAAAGCACAGAAAGCCCCGGAATTGTTAATTCCATTGACTGAGCAAATCCATGCATCGGAATTGGTGATACCGGAATAGCGCCATGATTGCCAACGCCACCACCACCGAATTCCCTTGCATCGGTATTAAAAACCTCATAGTATTCTGCCGCCAAGGGTGCACCGATGCGATAGCCTTCCCTTTGTACCGGCTGAAAATTGCAGACAACAATAATCTCTTCGCCAGATTTATCAAATCTGCGAAAACTGATGATACTCTGACGATAATCATCATTGGAGATCCAGGAAAATCCGTTCCATGTAAAATCGTCTTCCCAAAACGGACGGTTTTGAAGGTAAAAATGATTGATTTGACGACAAAATTCCTGCATAATCTGATGTTCTGGCTTTTGGAGTAACGGCCAATCCAATCCGGTTTCATAGTTCCATTCGTTAATTTGTGCAAATTCCGTTCCCATAAAATTGAGTTTTTTTCCGGGGTGAGCCATCATATATCCAAGGAACGCCCGAATCCCTGCCATTTTCTGTTCGGGGGAACCCGGCATTTTTCGGTAGAGCGAACCTTTCCCATAAACCAGCTCATCGTGAGAAATGGGTAAAATAAAGTTTTCGGAAAAAGCATAAAAAAACGAAAAGGTTAAATTATCATGATGTTTTGGTCTGTCATACGGGTCTGTCTGCATGTAACCCAAAACATCATTCATCCACCCCATATTCCACTTATAATTAAATCCAAGTCCCCCGGAATATGTTGGGCGGGATACCATTGGCCAGGCAGTGGACTCTTCCGCAATCATCATGGCATCCGGGAACATTCCAAAGACCGTTTCGTTTAGCCGGCGCAAAAATTCAACCGCTTCCAGATTCTCTTTACCGCCATTCTTGTTTGGCAACCATTCCCCATCTTTACGGTTATAATCCAAATATAGCATGGATGCCACTGCGTCCACACGTAATCCATCAACATGGTAAGTATCAAACCAGTAGACCGCATTCGATATTAAAAAACTGCGAACCTCGTCCCTGCCATAATCAAAAACCTTTGTTCCCCATTCCTTGTGCTCACCTTTGCGCGGATCTGCATATTCATAACATGGCTCTCCGTCAAAATCAGCCAACGCATAGGCGTCTCGAGGAAAATGTGCGGGAACCCAGTCCAAAAGTACGCCAATCCCTTCCTGATGGCATCGGTCGATAAACTTCATAAAGTCCTTCGGTGTGCCAAATCGTGATGATGGCGCAAAATATCCGGTCACCTGATATCCCCACGATCCATCATAAGGATATTCACTGATCGGCATTAGTTCAATGTGTGTATATCCCATGCGTTTTACATATGGAATTAGCTCGTCCGCCAGCTTCTCATAGGAAAACGGATTGCCATCCTCGTACTTTCTCCAAGAGGAAAGATTTATTTCATAAATATTAAGTGGTTGATGATACTGGTTGGATGCAGATTTCTTTTGTCTCCAGTCAGCATCATGCCAATTGTAACCGTCCAGACGATAGAGTTTTGAAGAATTTGCAGGTCGTGTTTCAAAATGAAATCCATACGGATCAGATTTCATCAAAGTTTCGCCTTGCGCAGTAACAATAGCATATTTGTAATTATCATATTCTGCAACCCCATCCACAACTGTTTCCCAGATTCCGTCGCTTACTTTTTCCATCGGACAGGACTCTGCATTCCACTTGTTAAAATCACCAACAACGGAAACACTTTGTGCGTGTGGTGCCCAAACACGAAATACTACCTGCCCGAAACGATCGGCGCAACAAAAGTGAGCACCCATATATTCATATGTTTTCGCATTGGTTCCCTGATGAAACAGGTGAATTGCCAAGCTGTTTTCACCTTTTTCCATGGGAATTTGTTCCTGCATGTTAATCCCTCCTTGACCTTTTTTAAACTGTATTTTATACTATTATTTTAGCAACTCCATCTCCTTTTTTCAAGCCCTTTTTGGTGGTTTATTGAAATATTTTTTAATAATAAATTAATGTTTTTGTTAAATTTATACAACTCCCTATTGTTTTTATTGTCAAGCAGATAAATTATATGGCAGTTTTATTCAGATATCTTATACCATTTTTTGCATTCTTTACATTTGTACGTTCCATTGACAATAGATATTCTTCAAAATTTAATTATCTACAAATAAAAAATACTTTTCCGTGATATCAAATCAACTTAAAAAACTTTCTTGCATTCACTATGGGACAAGAGTATAATATTGCTTGGCAAATCTACGATTGAGATGCAAAAATTTGAATGACGATACCGTCGATTGATGTAAAAGCCATTCCGCCCTTCTTGTCGAGATATGTAAAAAGTAAACGAAATGAGGCATTTTCATGAGTTCCTGTTCCCAACTTGCACAACGCATGCACGGGTTTGTTATTTTTCGCCATCTTCTTCAAAATCCAGCTGCCAGTCACTTGATTAAACTCCTCTCTTCTCCGCATGAAAATATAAATGAAGATCTGGATGAATATGCCGAATTTTGCTGTGAACTCTTTTATAAAACAGAGAACTGGAGTCAATGGCTTCTTGATTTTATTCTGAAAGATGAGAATATTTACACGAATCTTGCGGTTGATCCGCGTTTTTCTCCAACTCAAGAGTTGGAAACCTGTCTCCAGAGAGAATTAAAACTTCTGGAAGAATTGTCTCGACTTTCTTCCGCTGCCGTGCGCAGTGAGATGAAAACCGAGGAAATACTGCCTGAATGGAAAATAGAAAACATCGATTTTGTGGCACAATATCGTCGCAGAATCGCAGAGATTCCTGTGAAAGGATTTGGGATATTTGCTCAATACCATGTATTTGTTTTAAATAATGAAGGTTCACTTGTTCCTGTTCGCCACCCAGATCCGCAAATGCTGACGCACCTTTACGGCTATGAAAAAGAGCGCTCCAAGATTATTCAGAACACTTTGGCTTTGCTTGAAGGAAAACCCGCCAACAATGTATTGCTTTACGGGGATGCAGGAACCGGAAAAAGCAGCACAGTTAAAGCAATTGTAAATACATATCGCGCTCAGGGTTTACGTCTGGTTGAAATCAAGAAGACGCAGCTCTATTTAATACCATCGTTGTTAGATTCTTTAGCAAATAACCCTCTCAAATTTATTCTTTTTATTGATGACCTGTGTTTTAACCCAAATGATAATGATTTTTCTGCTCTAAAGGCAATTTTGGAAGGCAGTGTCACAGGACGCGGACATAATATTCTGATCTATGCAACCAGCAATCACCGGCATATGGTAAAGGAAACCTTCAGTGATCGTCAGGGAGATGAAGTACATATCTCGGATACGTTGCAAGAGATCATTAGTCTTTCCGCACGATTTGGATTGACGGTTACCTTTTCCCGCCCGGAAAAAGAACAATATTGTGAAATTGTACTGAAGCTTGCAGACCAATATGAAATCGCCGAAGATCCTGCAGAGCTGTTACGTCGTGCAGAAGCATACGCAATTCGCAGCGGCGGTCGAAATCCTCGTGTGGCAAAACAGTTTATTGAAGGCGTTAAAGCTGGTGTAAATTAAACCAAGATGACAGACAAAAAGGGTTCTGCCCTCCTCGGGCAAAACCCTTTTTAGCGTTGTCAAATTACTTACAGCAACCGCAGCCTTCTTCACACTCCAGACGGGGCGGGAAAAACTCACCAGTCGGGAAATCAATCTTGCGGAACAGTTCACAAGGATTATCACTGGTGGTAATGCACTCTTTATCCGGGATACAGAAATCGTATGCGGGAATAAGCATTTGGACTTCACGCACGATCTGTATAATAGAGAATACGCCGATTGTGGCAAGCACAACTTTTTCGGGGTGGCATCCGCCAAAAGGACCATCAAACAATCCGCAGATGTTATCAGGCAAACCGCAATGGCAGCAGTCACAGCAATCACAGCAGTTGTGCGCATCTACCAGTCTTGCAGAAAGTGCGATGGGATCCGCTACCTGAATAATGGCTTTGGGACTGGTTCTGGTTGGAATTACTCCACCGTCTGCCGTAGTGAATACCTTTACGCTGCCATCGCTG
>CAKXIK010000059.1:0-1948 GCA_934875675.1 uncultured bacterium | reverse complement strand
TTGCAGCACCAACAAAAATTTCCGGCGGGCAAAGCGGCGCAAGAATTGCTTCCACGGTGATCTTAAAGAAGTAGGTCACATCAACCGAATAAAATCCCCTGTTGAAGGTCACCGGCTCCATATCAAGAAAAACCGTAATAATTTCTGCTTTTTTGATCCGTACATTTGCTGCATGGTTTAACTTATCCTGTTGTGGGTCAGGAAAATGAACCGGCAGGTCTTCCAGGCAATCTTTTGAACTGCAAGAATCATAAATTCGTTCCGCATTGATGCACACTGCTTCTTTAAAACATCCGTTGTTTGTACTTTCCGGAATAGGATGTCTTGTATCCATTATGAATCCTCCTCAGGCAAATTCAAACTGAATTTCAATACATCTTATGGTGCTTTACAGAAGTTGTGACTGTATTTTTGATTGTTGATATAAAAAACTCAAATTTTCTTTGATTGCAAACATATTTTAAGATTGCAATCCGGATCTTTGGTGGATGCTGAGTCTTTCTTGTGAAAATTGTAACACATCCGTAGTCCCAAAATAAACCCACGGCTTTTTTATAATATTAGCTCAAAATTATTTTTCTGCACGCTGCAACAGACAGACCGTCTCAACGTTGCCTTCGTTAGTTCTGACAAAAAGCACACCACTTTCCCCGTCATATGCGTTGCTTGAAATAGTAAATCGAATAAGAGCAACCGTTATGCTAATGAGTGCCATTGCCGGAAAACGTGATTATGGGAAGATTTTCAAGTATACTACCTATTTACTGTATACAAACCCAGTTGAATTAAACCTTTCATCACAATCCTACTCATCAGCAGAAAATCATCAGTTTACTGAATTGATACGAACTTACAACATCATGCCAAATTATAATGAAAGCCAGGAGTTCTTTGAGCATGAATGTATTTCAATTTGGGACTCTATTTTAAACGGGTATCAGAAAGTCTATATTGATGAACTCGCAGGAATTGAGATGGGCGATGGAATCAGCGGACTTATGGGAAGCCGTGACTGGCATTTTAGAAATCTGTTTGCATTGTACACCAATTATAATATTGATGATGACCTGCTAAGAACAACCATAGATTTTTACTATAATTTTCAAAAGCGTGTAGGTGTAATAAAAGATGTTGATATAAGTCGCATCACATTCCATGCGGCATTGAAAAAAGAGAATTTTTCAGATGAAATGAAAGAGGCACTTCTGAAAATTGCTAAAGCTACGATAAGTGAAGAAATAAATGCTAATTTGCATGGAATATGCCCACAGTTTGATGTTGGTACATTTGCTCCATCTTGGAAACTAAACAGTTTACTTGAAGCGTTATATTTTTCGATTTTCTATATGAAACCGGGTGTCGAACTATATAAAGAGTGTGAAAATCCAAACTGCAAACATCAAAAGTATTTTCTCATCAACGCAACTGTAACCAACAAAAAGTATTGTTGTCCAGCTTGCAGTAATGCAGCAGCTCAACGAAGGAGCCGTCAACGAAAACTTGAAGGCAAATAAATAAGACCGCTGTTTCAAACTTCAAAATTTGAAACAGCGGTCTAAAATTTTATTTATCTCCGTATGGTGCCTTTTCTTCGGCAACCATCGATACAGTTGTAGTAGGATTATACTCATAAACCACAGGCTTATGAACAGGTGTAATCGGTGCCACTCCTGCTGCAGGTGGTACTGGTTTTCTACCTAAAACAGCCTCTATACATTCCGCTAAAGCCACTTTTTCTTTCATTGGATTTCCGGTGTAATGATACATCAAATATCTCGTGTCCATTACAATACCTTGAATGCGTTCATAATATTTCTGATTGTTGCGCCAATCTCCGACAGCCTCTCCGATATTTCCAACAACGGTATCCAACTTAAAAAAGTTCTTTGCCATATTGTATGGCATGATAAATGCATTGAAAAGAGAATCTGCATTGACCCCTTTATAC